>CADBQA010000197.1 GCA_902796675.1 uncultured Ruminococcus sp. | reverse complement strand
CGCGCTGTAGGCAAGCGGCATGTCGTCGCCGTAGAGCAGCGAGTCGTCATGGGACAGCATCATCTCGAGAAGCTGGGAGACGTCCTGGTTGTCCGATTCCTCGTTGTCATCGAGGATGTAGAGCAGGTCGCGCGCGGCGAGACCGGCCTTGAGCTCCTCGATGGCCTTGACGCCGATGCCCTCGATACGGTACAGGTCGCTCTCGGTCTTGCCGATGAGGTCGCCGACGGTCTCGATGCCGGCATCGTTGAACTTGTTCGCCCAGCGCTGGGAGACATGGAGGTCGTCGTAGATATAGAGCTTGGCCACGTCGCCGGGAATGGTCCGTCCACCCACATGCTGGGGGACGTTGCCATAGCCCGCGCCGTACTCGCCGGGGATCATGCCGAGATACTCCTCACCGTCAAGCGACCAGCTCTGAGGCTGCGGAAGCTTGCTCTCGACCTCCTTGAGCTCGGCGGGAGCCCATTCCGGAAGCAGCTCGTTGCTGAGCCCGCCCTTCGGACGGTCCACACGCTCGCCCTTGTAGGTGAGCTGGACGTTGCGGTAGCGGGGAAGGCCGGTGCCGGCGGGGATGGGCTTGCCGATGATGACGTTCTCCTTGAGGCCGCGGAGGTGGTCCGTCTTCCCCTCGATGGCGGCGTCGGTGAGCACCTTCGTCGTCTCCTGGAACGAGGCGGCTGACAGCCACGAGTCGGTTGCCAGCGATGCCTTCGTGATACCCAGGAGCAAGGGGACCGCGATGGGCGCGCGCCCGCCCTCGGCGATGATGCGTGCGGCGGTCTTCTCGAACTCGAGCTTGTCCACCTGGCGACCGGGCAGGTACTCGGAGTCGCCCGCATCGACGACCGCGACCTTGCGCAGCATCTGACGCGTGATGACCTCGATGTGCTTGTCGTTGATGTTGATGGACTGCGAACGGTACACTCTCTGGACTTCGCGGGTGATGTAGTCGTAGACCGCGTCGATGCCGTTGATGCGGAGGATGTCGGCGGGGTTCTTGTAACCTTCCGTCAACTCGTCGCCCGCCCTGACGGACTGACCGTCGTCGACGGTGATCCTCGTTCCGTAGGGGATGGAGTAGACGAGCTCGTCACCCGCAGTCGTTGTGAGGATGACGTTTCTCTGCTTCTTGCCGATCTCCTGGATGGCGACCGTGCCGGGGGCTTCCGCGACGATGGACGCCTTCTTCGGACGTCTCGCCTCGAAGAGCTCTTCGACTCTCGGAAGACCCTGAGTGATGTCCGCGCCGGCAACGCCGCCGGTGTGGAACGTTCTCATCGTGAGCTGCGTACCGGGTTCGCCGATGGACTGCGCCGCGATGATACCTACGGACTCACCGATATTGACTTCCGCCGCGGGCCTTGCAAGGTCCGCGCCGTAGCAGTGCGCGCAAACGCCGTGAGGCGATTTGCACTGGAGGACTGTTCTGATGTTGACTTCCTTGATGCCGCACTTTACGATGCGGTTTGCGACGTCCTCGGAGATCATTTCGTTGTCGCCGATGAGGACTTCTCCGGTCGCGGGATCGGCTATCTCGCCTATCGTGTATCTGCCGAGGATACGGTCTTTCAGAGGCTCGATGACCTCGTTGCCGTCCTTGACGTCGGAGACGATCATGCCCTTTCTGCTTCCGCAGTCGGTCTCACGGATGATGACGTCCTGGGATACGTCGACAAGACGTCTCGTGAGGTAACCGGAGTCAGCCGTCTTAAGAGCCGTGTCGGAAAGGGATTTACGCGCGCCGCGCGCCGCGACGAAATATTCGAGGATATTAAGACCTTCGCGGAAGTTGGACTTGATCGGGATCTCCATGACGCGGCCGCCGGTCGCGAACATAAGACCTCTCATGCCGGCGAGCTGTCTCATCTGAGTGATGTTACCGCGGGCGCCGGAGTCCGACATCATCTTGATCGGGTTATATCTGTTGAAGTTTTCCTGAAGCGCCGCAACGACGTCCGCCGTCGTCTTCTCCCACGTGGAGATGACGCTGCGGTAACGCTCGTCGTTCGTGAGCTCGCCGCGCTGGTAATGCTTCATTATAGTGTCGACTTTCTTCTCGGCTTCCCTGACGAGCTCGTACTTCTTCGGCGGGATCGTCATATCCGCGACGGAGATGGAGATCGCCGCTCTCGTGGAGTATTCGTAACCCATGGCCTTGATCTCGTCGAGCATCTTCGCCGTCACTTCGAAGCCGTGCTTCTTGATGCAGCGGTCGATGATATTGCCGAGGTCCTTCGAGGTCGTGACCTTCGTGATCTCGAGGTCGAACATCTTCTCGGGGTCGCTGCGGTCAACGTAGCCGAGGTCCTGCGGGATGTGTCTGTTGAAGATGAGAAGACCCATCGTGGCGTCGATCATCTTCGACTTCATCTCGCCGTCGATCTCCTTCTCGACTCTGACCTTGATCGGAGCGTGAAGACCGATGACCTTGTTCTCGTACGCCATCATCGCCTCGTTGAAGTCGCGGAAGATCTTGCCCTCGCCGGGCTCGCCCGCGCGGTCAAGCGTGAGGTAGAAGGAGCCGAGGACCATGTCCTGCGACGGAACGGCGATGGCGCGTCCGTCGACGGGCTTGAGCAGGTTGTTAGCGGAGAGCATGAGGAAACGCGCCTCAGCCTGTGCCTCCGCGGAGAGCGGTACGTGGATAGGCATCTGGTCGCCGTCGAAGTCGGCGTTGAACGCCTTACATACGAGCGGGTGGAGCTTGATCGCGCGTCCTTCGACGAGGATCGGCTCGAACGCCTGAATGGACAGACGGTGCAGGGTAGGAGCTCTGTTCAGAAGAACGGGGTGCTCCTTGATGACGTTCTCGAGAGCGTCCCAGACTTCGGGATCGACTCTCTCGACCTTCTGCTTCGCGTTCTTTATATTGATGGCCTTCTGAGTCTCGACGAGGCGCTTCATTACGAAGGGCTTGAAGAGCTCGAGCGCCATTTCCTTCGGCAGACCGCACTGATAGATTTTCAGCTCCGGTCCGTTAACGAT
>CADBQA010000196.1 GCA_902796675.1 uncultured Ruminococcus sp. | reverse complement strand
TAACGCATCACCGAAAATCAAAGAGGCGGGGGAATTGGGATTAACCCAAGTCCCCCGCCGTCATTGCTTTTCGGCGCTCTCGCCGCTCGACGTATTCATATACGCCTCACGCGGCGAGATCACCAAATCTACCTGCGTTTCTCTCACTCTGACTCAGCCTGAAGACTTTGTCTTCAGAGATATTTTTTAACGGTCTCGCTCGCATCCGCCTCTTTGATAGAGGAAGTGATAACGCAGTCGATACCGCGTTCGTTAACGAGCTTTGCGATCTTCTCTATCATTCTGTCGAAGGACGCTGAGTCCTCTCCGATTATCTTATACGCGGAGTCGATGAAAAGATGCTTTATGTCGTTATTGCTTGCGAGAAGACCCGCGAAGAAGCCGTAGAGCGCGTCCGCGTTGTCGATACCGAACTCGTCAGCTTCAATCAGCCTGCACTGATACTTTATGTCAAATCTGAGCTTATTTCCCTTTTCGACGCATACTACGTCGCCGTCGGTCGTGTTGAGAGCGTCGTTTACAAGCTCGATAAGATTCTTTGTTTTACCGGTTCCCTTGAGACCTATTATGAGTTTTAACATTACATCCTCCTGTGTAATTTACTTTACGATTATATTATACATTAGAATTTCGAATATTTCAAGACGAAATTTCAAAAAGAAAGAGCCTCGCGGCTCTTTCTTTGAATTATTTCATTCTCGCTTCAAGTTTTTCTCTCATATCTTCGTAGCCGGGTTTGCCGAGCAGAGCGAACATATTCTTCTTATATGCTTCGACGCCGGGCTGGTTGAACGGATTTACGCCGAGAGTGTATCCGGAGACCGCGCAGGCGAGCTCGAAGAAGTAAACAAGGTAACCGAAGGACGCCTCGCTCCTGTCTTCGACCTCAAGGACCACGTTCGGTACTCCGCCGTCGTTGTGTGCGAAGAGCGTCGCCGTCATGGCGTTGTCGTTGACCCACGAGAGCTCTCGTCCGGCGAGGAAGTTAAGGCCGTCGACGTTTTCGGGGTCGTTCGGGATAACGACGGTGTCGGAGGATCTGTTTATCTTGAGGACAGTCTCAAAGATATTGCGAAGACCTTCCTGTATGTACTGACCGAGTGAGTGAAGGTCTGTCGAAAAGATGACGGAATCGGGAAGAAGTCCGCGGCCGTCCTTGCCTTCGCTCTCGCCGTAGAGCTGTTTCCACCATTCGCAGAACATCTGCGCTGCGGGCTCGTAGGAAACGAGGATCTCGGTTACTTTGCCGTCTCTGTAAAGCGCGTTCCTGTACGCCGCGTATCTGAGGCAGGCGTTGGTCGCGACGTCGCGGTTAAAGAGAAGCTCCTCGCGCGCGGTCTCGGCGCCCTTCATCATGGCGCGAACGTCGATACCGGCGACAGCGAGAGGAAGAAGACCGACGGCGGTGAGTACGGAATAACGTCCGCCGATGTCGTCGGGGATAACGAACGTCTCGTATCCCATGCGGTCGGACAGCCCCTTGAGCGCGCCGCGCGCTTTGTCGGTAGTTGCGAAAATTCTCTTTGCCGCCTCTTCCTTACCGTATTTTTCAACAAGAAGGTCACGGAAGATCCTGAACGCGACGGCGGGCTCCGTCGTCGTGCCGGATTTAGATACCACGTTAACGCAGACGTCGCGTCCTTCGCAGATCGCGAGAAGGTCGGCGAGCGCGGACGAGCTTATCGAGTTGCCGGTGAAATAAACGTCGGGTGTATCCTTTTTCAGCGAATTGTAACTCGGGCTTTTTATAAATTCAAGCGCGGCTCTCGCGCCGAGGTATGAGCCTCCGATACCGATCACGACGAAAACGTCGCAGGATTTTTTGATACGTTCCGCCGTTGCGATGATACGTTCGAATTCATTGCGGTCGTAATCGACCGGAAGGTCTCTCCAGCCGAGGAAATCGGCTCCTTCCCCACTCTTGTCGAGGACTTTCTGATGAGCCGCTTCGATCTCGGGTGTTATTTTCCCGATCTCAGATGCGGGCACGAAGCCGGATACGAATTTCTCGGAAATTTTTACTGCCATTTATGAACTGCCTTTCATATAAACTTTTTCAATTCATTATTTTACATCATATTACCGAAAAATACAATAATAAATCGAAAAAATACTTATATTTTTCAAGATAGGCTAAATATTCCGAGCATTCTGACAAAAATGTCTGAAAAAGTGATCTTCGGGACGTCATCGGACGCCGTAACGTCGGCGACACCGACGATGCGGTCGCCGGCGAAGTATTCCGCTTTTCCGAGAACGTCGCCTTTTTTGACAGGCGCCGCCGTCGTTTCCTCCACCGTTATCTCACACCTTACGTTTGACGCGTCGGATTTTGAGAGGAGAGCCGAGAACGGAGCCTTTTCACATTTTACTAACGGCTCGACGCCGGATTTTACCTTGACGACTCCGACTTCGGCGGCGGGGTCTTTGTACAGAGCGAAATTCGCAAAGCCGTAATCGAGCAGAGTCTTCGCGGCGTTGTTTCTTACGTCTCTTGAAGGAGCTCCCATTATGACGGCGATAAGATGAAGCCCGTCGCGCTCCGCCGTCGCGCTGATACAGAACTTCGCCTTGGCGGTCGACCCGGTTTTCAAGCCCGTCGCGCCGTTGTAAAATCTGACGAGTCTGTTTGTATTTGTCAGCCCGAATTCTCCGTTTCTGATTGAATCCATCCATATCGACGAGTAATTAAGGATCAAAGGATGGGATATTAGAGCCCGCGACATGACAGCTATGTCGTAAGCCGACGTCACATGATTTTGCACCGTGTCGTCAAGTCCCGTGGCGTTCTCGAAGTTCGTATTGTTCATACCGAGTTCGGCAGCTTTTTCATTCATCTTTACTACAAAGGAAGTTTCGCTTCCGGCAACCGCTTCGGCGAGGACAACCGCCGCGTCGTTTGCCGACGCTATCACAACGCTCTTGATTATGTCCTCGACGCTCATCGTCTCGCCCGGCTCGAGATAGACCTGTGAGCCGCCTTTTGACGCGGCGTATTCGCTGACCTGAAGGTTATCATCAAGTTTAAGCCTGCCGTCGTCTATCGCTTCCATAGCGAGAAGGAGCGTCATAATTTTCGTAACAGACGCCGGCGGAAGACGCTCTTCCGCGTTTTTGCTGTAAAGCACCGTGCCCGTCGCGCTGTCCATCAGCACCGCGGACTCACAATCGAGATCGAAAGGCATCGGATCCGCCACAGACGCGGCGGGGATAACGGTCTCGCCGTACGCTGAAAACGACGACGGCGAGACCGCACTCAACGCGACTGCCAGAGAGACTGTCAGTACAAATAATTTCAGACGTTTCATCATATATCACCTCGGTTAATACTATGGGATGAAACGTCTGATTATTCATTTTCCGTTTATCAGCTCGTCGACTGTCATGAAAACGTAACCTTCTTCGAGAAGCTTCGGTATGATTATTTTCAAAGCTTCCGGCGTATCAGATTTTCCGCTGACGTAGTCGTGCATCAAAATAATATCTCCCGGCTTTACGTTTGAAGTAACGGCCGAGACGACGCGCCCGACGCCGGGGCACTTCCAGTCCCTTGTGTCGACAGACCAAAGAACGGTTTTATAAGACAGTTCGGAGGCGGCTTTGCTGAAACCTTTGGAGAGTATACCGCCCGGCGGTCTGACGTAGGAGAAAACGACGCCCGATTCGTCCTCCGACTTTTTCAGTTCACGAAGCGCCTCTTTATACCCGAGGGCGTTTGCATATTTGTGAGAGTAGGTGTGACACTCTACTTCGTGTCCCCGGCGTAATTCTTCCTCAACGAGCCCGGGATTCTCTTTAACGTTTTTGCCGATAACGAAAAACGTCGCCTTCACACCGTATTCGTCAAGGACGTCAAGTATCTCCTCCGTGTATTTGGGATGAGGTCCGTCGTCAAACGTAAGCGCAACCGATTTATCCTCGGATTCCACTCTGCTTACCGGCTTATCAGTCTGCCCTACGCACGACGATGCAAGAGATATCGCCAGTAAAATAACAGCTGCTTTAATCAAGCGCGTCACGTCCCATCTCGTCAACAGTCTTGAACGTATATCCGCGGCTCGAGAGAGCGTCTATCAGGTCGCCGAGTATCGCGGCGTTCGTCGATGACGTAGGGTGAAGAAGAAGTATCTCACCGGGATGCGCGCCCCTCAAAATTTTTTCGAGAGCCGACGACGGGGCGGGCTGCTTATTGTTGTCCCAATCGGCGTAGGCAAAGCTCCAGAACACCGTTTTATACCCGGCGTCCATCGCCCACTTCAGCGTTTGTTCGTTGAACTTTCCCTCGGGAGGTCTGAAGTATTTTGAGACCTCAACGCCGGCGTAATCTCGCGCCGCGCGCTCAAGTCTTTCA
Source organism: uncultured Ruminococcus sp. (assembly GCA_902796675.1). Classification (GTDB taxonomy): domain Bacteria; phylum Bacillota; class Clostridia; order Oscillospirales; family CAG-272; genus RUG14199. Next base: position 471 of record CADBQA010000196.1, on the reverse strand, counting down.
AGCTCCGCCTTGAATTCGCCAAAGTTCTTAACAGTCGTCATATCGCGGTGTACCGCCGTGTGATTGCAGACGAGATGTCCGTTTTCCGCCATTCGCTTCACAAGTTCCGGCTCCCGTATCACAAGGTTTTCAAGAATGAAAAAAGAACCCTTAACGCCTTTTTCATCGAGAGTATCGAGGATTTTCACGACGTTGCCGTTTTCGTACCCCGCGTCAAAGGTGAGGTAGACGGTTTTATTATCTGACGATGAGTCATGGTCGACGTACACACCGTTGTAATCCTCGATAAAGCTCATCTCACCGTCGACGGGTGGGACATTTTCGTTTTCACAATGCTTGCAATACCAGTTATACGTATTACCGGACGCCGAGACCGCAGGCGAGAGCGAAAACATTACAACAGCCGTCAAAATCGAAAAAATTTTTTTCATATGATCCTCCTTTCCGTATCTATTCTTCCGATAAATGACG
>CADBQA010000195.1 GCA_902796675.1 uncultured Ruminococcus sp. | reverse complement strand
GAGCGCTTCGCTTTCCCCCTCTTGGGGTCAGCTTGATTATTATATCAAACCTATCTCCCATTGTCAATACCTTTTTTCAACTTTTTTCATCTTTTTTGCCGCAAAAAAATTAATTGATAGTTTAATTTTGATAATTAAAGCGGGATGCGTAATACGCACCCCGCAATATATATTATAAGGAAATATTTCAAGCGTCCTTGTTGACGACCGTGACGCAGTTGTAAGGTATCTCGATACCGTTCTCGATCAGCGCTTCCCTGACTCTCGTATTTATATCGTTATTGACGGTCTCCGTCGTGAACGTTTTCTCGTAATATACAGTCACCGCCATTATGAGCGCGCTGTCCGCAAATCTAATAAAATACACCGGAGAGTACGCGGGCTCCGATTTCTCGTTCTTTCTGACCGGGATCGAATACGGGCTCTCGCGCACCGCGTCGAATATGACCTTTTTGACCTTCGCCATATCGCTGTCGTATCCGACGGAGAAATTGAAGTGGATCGACCGGTCGAACGGTCCGACTGAAAGATTCGTCAGCTTCATTGAGTTCAGCCTGCTGTTCGGTATGACGAGGCGCACCGTGTCGATGCTGACGAGCACGACGTGGCGCATCGTTATGTCCTCGACGATCCCCGCGCTTCCGTCCTCGAGCTCGATCCTGTCGCCGATGCCGAATGGCTTATGTATGCTTATCATAAGTCCGGCGAGGATATCCTTTATGACGTCCTGAGCGGCAAAAGCGAGCACCGCGCTGACGATTGCCGTTCCGCCGAGGAGCGTACGCCAGATTGAATCCGCTCCGTCGATAGCGGAAAATGCGAGGATCACGCATCCGATGACGATAAGCGCCTGGTTGACCTTCTCAAAGAAAACTATCTGTATTCCGTTTTTATTCTTCTGTATTCTTTTGAAAACGCGTTTGTTTATCCTCGAGCCGATCCACGCGGCGGCGATAAGAAGAATTACGATGCCGACCATAGTGACGTAGTTCCACGGCTCCGGAATGAGTTTGAATAAGTCCTTCATTTTATTTCCTTATTTTATGTTGTCTAACTGATTTTATCACATAATTCCCCATAAATCAAGAATTAATTACAAAATGCGAAAGCGGACGCCGCGTGACGTCCGCTTCCGGTTTACGCGCGAGAGTATTCTCCGGCGTAAACTTCGGGATATTCAGAAAACTTTATCTGTCGAAATCTTATTTTCTGCCCTGAATGTCGTTCTCGTACTTTTCGATCATCTTCTTGACCATCTGACCGCCGACGGAACCGGCCTGACGGGACGTGAGTTCACCGTTGTAGCCGTTAGTAAGGTTTACGCCTACTTCGCTTGCCGCTTCCATCTTGAACTGCTCGAGAGCCGCCTTGGCACCGGGTACCAGATTCTTGTTGCTTGCCATTTTCTTCTCCCTTCATAAATTGCCCCGATTGAGGGCTATCTATATTTAATCGAGAACTTTCCGTTCTCTGCAATTATTATCGGCAAGCATCGAAAAAGTATGAATGGAAATTAAATGAAAACGCTCCGCTTTCGCGGAGCGAAGAAATTACATTTTTTTGAGTCTCATCATACCGTCGCCGAAGACGAGAAGACCTTCCTCGTCGAATACGAGTTCGTCGACGGAGGACTTCACCTCGCCGAGAATTTCGCGGTACTCGCCGGTGTCGTAGAAATACTTGCCGTCCTTCTCTTCCCACTTCTTTTCCTCAACGAGAAGAAAACCGTCGGAATAGCGTTTGATCTCGCCGGATTCGATCGCTTCTTTTATGTCTTCCTCGGAAACGTCCTCGGGCGCCTTCATCCAGCAGAGGATCTCGCCCTCTTTTGTAAACTCGTAGATGAAATCATACGCCTGAAGATACATCCTTCTGTCATCCTCCTCGGCTTCGCCTGCCGCTATCCGTTTTTCAAGATCCGCCGCGGCTTCCTCGCGCGTGAAAAGACCGAGCTCGCCGTCGACCATTGAAAAAGACTTCTCAACAGTGTAGCGTCCTATGATCGGGTTGTTCTCTGCCATAATGGGTTCCGCCTTTCATTTTTTTGTAATTATATTTTACCAAATCGACTTCAAAAAAGCAATAGTGAGATAAAAGATTCTTGACACAGGGTATGAATGATGTATAATATATTATGAGGAAATAAGGAGGTCACTATGGCGAATCTTATCATATATTATTCAAGAAGCGGCGAAAACTACGTCGACGGAAAAGTCAGAAGCCTCGTAAAAGGTAACTCGGAAATATGCGCGGAGATCCTCTGCCGTCACTTCGGCGGCGACCTTTTCAGGATAGAAACAGAAAAGGAGTACCCGTCAAACTATATCGAATGCATCGAAGTCGCAAAACGCGAGAAGAACGAGGGCGCGCGCCCGACGCTGAAAAAATATCTCGACGATATTTCAGGCTACGACAACGTTTTTGTAGTCGGTCCCTGCTGGTGGGGCACGTTCCCCTGCGCCGTCTTTACGCAGCTTGAAAAGCTCGACTTCACCGGCAAAAAGGTCCTCGTCGTTATGACCCACGAAGGAAGCGGTCTCGGCGACACGGTCGAGGACGTAAAAAAAGCCTGCCCCGGCGCCGAACTTGTCGAAGGCTTCGCCGTCCACGGCGCCGAAGCCGCCGAATCGGAATTTCCGCTTCATAATTGGGTTGTTTCTGTTTTAGGAAAATAATTAATTCAAAGAGAAAGAACAGACCGAAACCGATCTGTTCTTTTTGTTTTTCAGCATGTGACCTACTGTGACGGAGATCCTTCGACTGCGCGGGAACAGCGGCAAGATGTGGGCATCTTGCCCTACGGGTATATAACGATAACCGTCTGCCTATCGTTGCGCCGAATAGCGGCAAGATGTGGGCATCTTGCCCTACGGGTTTTACGGTGATCGTATGCCCGTCGTAGGGATCGATGCCCACATCGATCCGAAACGATTTTACGGTGATCTTCTGCCTGCCGTAGGGATCGATGCCCACATCGATCCGAAACGATATTACGATGACCGCCTACCTGTCGTAGGGATCGATGCCCTTCATCGATCCGAAACGATATTACGGTGACCGCCTACCTTTCGTAGGGATCGATGCCCACATCGATCCGAAACGTATATCCGCGCGGCGACGATGGGACGCTTACGCATCTTTTTTTCGTAATGTCAAATATATTTTCCGGTGACGGAATTATTATCTTTTACGGCGTCCTCCGGCGTGCCGGTAAAGACGACCCTGCCGCCGTCCTCGCCGCCGCCCGGACCCATATCTATCATATAGTCCGCGTTTCTTATGACGTCGGTATCGTGCTCTATGACGACGACCGTCGCGCCGTTGTTTATCAGCGTGTCGAAGACGGAAAGAAGTCTTTCGACGTCGGACGGATGAAGACCTATCGTCGGCTCGTCGAAGACGAAGAGGGTGTCGCTCTGGAGGCGTCCCATTTCGCTCGCGAGCTTGAGGCGCTGAGCCTCGCCGCCCGAGAGCGACGGCGTCTCCTCGCCGAGCGTGAGGTAGCCGAGTCCGAGGGACGAGAGAACTTCGAGCTTCGGCGCGACGGACTTCATTTCACGGCAGAACCTCAAGGCGGCGTCGACGCTCATGCTCATCAGCTCGGGAAGCGATCTTTCGTCGCCGTCGCGGTTCTTATATTTTACGGTGTAAGCTGATTTCGCGTATCTCGAGCCGTGGCACTCCGGGCAGGGGATATCGACGTCCGGCAGGAACTGGACGTCAAGGTTGACCTCTCCCGTTCCGTCGCAGACGGGACAGCGCAGAGCGCCGGTGTTGTACGAGAAATCGCCCGCTTTGTATTTTTTCTCTTTTGCAGCCGGGAGCTTTGCAAAGATTTTCCGGAGTTCGTCGTGTACGTTCGCGTAGGTCGCGACGGTCGAGCGGACGTTGATGCCGATTGGCGTCGCGTCGATCAGCTTTACCCTCTCGATCCCCGGCGCGGAAAGTTCCTTGACGTGACTCGGCGCCGAGCCGCCCGCCACCGCCGCCTCGACGGCGGGAACGAGCCCTTCGAGGATGAGCGTCGTCTTTCCCGAGCCGGAAACACCCGTAACGACGGTGAGTCTTCCCTTCGGGATCGTGACCGACAGGGGCTTTACTGTATGGATGCTGTCGGTCGAGATCTTGATCTCGCCATATCGGAACGTCTCGTCCGACGGCGCTTTTTTTCTTATTATTCTTTTGGTATTTGAAAGATACGGTCCGATAACGGACGACGCGTCGGACGCGACGTCGCCGACAGTTCCTTCGTTTATGACGCGCCCGCCGTCGTCGCCGGAGGCGGGGCCCATTTCGATAAGCCAGTCCGCGCTCTTCAGAATATCGACGTCGTGGTCGACGAGGATAACGGTGTTGCCGTCAGCTTTAAGGTCACGCATCACGTCCTTCAGGCCTTCGATATTCGCGGGGTGAAGACCGATCGAGGGCTCGTCGAGGACGTAGAGAACGCCCGTCGTGCGGTTTCTGACCGCCCTTGCGAGCTGCATCCTTTGACGCTCGCCAGTCGAAAGAGTCGACGAGGCGCGGTCGAGGGTGAGGTATGAGAGCCCGAGGTCGACGAGCCTCTTCGCGGAATCGGTGAACGACTCGACGATGCTCACCGCCATCGGTCTCATCTTCTCGGGGAGCGACGCGGGAACGCTCTCCACCCACTCGATACTCTTCGAGAGCGTCATTTTGCAGACGTCGGCGAGGGAGAGACCCCTTATCCTCGGAGCGCGTGCGGCGTCCGACAGGCGCGTACCGCCGCAATCCGGGCAGACCTCCTCCTTGAGGAACTTTTCGACGCGCTTCATTCCCTTTTCATCGGTCACTTTTGAGAGCGCGTTTTCGACGGTATAGACGGCGTTGAAATAGGTGAAATCCATTTCGCCCGCGGCGCCGCTCGTTCTGTTTTGGTATATCATATGATGCTTAACGGCCGGTCCGTGGAAAACCATCTCGCGCTCACGCGCCGTGAGGTCCTTGAACGGGACGTCGGTGCGGACGCCGAGCTCGCGCGCTATATCCTTCATAAGCGACCACATCAGCGTCTGCCACGGGGCGACGGCGCCCTCGTCTATCGTGAGCGACTCGTCCGGCACTATCGTCGACTCGTCTACGCTTCGCACCGTACCCGTTCCGCCGCATCTGCGGCAGGCGCCCTGGCTGTTGAACGCGAGCTCCTCGGCGCCGGGCGCGAAAAAGCTCTCGCCGCACTCGGGGCAGACTATCTCCTGACCCGCGGCGACCGCGAGGGAGGGCGGCGTATAGTGACCGTTCGGGCATCTGTGGGACGCGAGGCGTGAGAACATAAGGCGCAGGCTGTTCAACAGCTCCGTACCTGTGCCGAAGGTCGAGCGTATGCCGGGCACCGTCGGGCGCTGATGAAGGGCGAGCGACGCCGGGACGTAAAGAACGTCGTCGACGGCGGCTCTCGACGCCTGGGTCATTCTTCTTCTCGTATACGTAGACAAAGACTCGAGGTATCTTCTCGACCCTTCGGCATAAAGAACGCCGAGCGCGAGAGACGATTTTCCCGAGCCTGAAACGCCGGCTATTCCGACGATCTTTCCGAGCGGAACGTCGACGTCGATATTTTTAAGATTATGTACTCTTGCTCCGCGGATAAGAATTTTATCCGGCGCTGTGTCTTTTTTCATCTGTTTCTCCGAATGATAATAATTTTACTGATAGATCACGATCTCCGGCACGTCCTCTGAGGTATAAACCAATGAATGTATCTTATCCGCGAATATTCCGCCGAAGATCATAACTATCCCGATCGACAAAACTAAAACGGCAATGATCCTCATAAACGTAACGGCAGTATCTGTCGGCGTCGCATCCTTATACATCCACCGCTTGCCGAACGAGAGAAAGAATCTCGGAAAAAGCAAATGAAGCCCCGAGATCAACGTGATAAAGGCTCCGACAACTATAAGTTCCGTTCTCATAAGCGCACCTCACTAATATAAAATTATACATTCTTGTAAATGTAAAGTCAATGGTCCGAAAGGTTGAATTATTGAACGATATGTGATAAGATAAATTGAAAGAAGGTGATAATATGGTCGATTACGAAGCTCTTTCAAAGCAGGTACGGGATCTTGCAGACACCGAGTGCGACTACGTGCCTCTACTCTCAAACGTATCGGCGCTGATCTATGACGCTCTTGACGACGTGAACTGGGCGGGGTTTTACCTTGCCGAGCGCGGCGGGCTTATCCTCGGTCCGTTTCAGGGGAAAGTCGCTTGCATAAAGATAAAGATCGGGCGCGGAGTCTGCGGCACGGCGGCCGAGACGGGAGAGGTACAGATAGTTCCGGACGTTCATAAGTTCCCGGGGCACATCGCGTGCGACTCGGCTTCTGAGTCGGAAGTCGTTATCCCGATAAAACAGAACGGACAGGTCGTCGGTGTTCTCGACATCGACAGTCCGAGGAAGGAAAGATTTACGGCGTCCGACGCCGAGGGGCTTTCCCTTGTCGTAAAGGCGCTCGAGGAGACCTGCGATTTTTCAAGGATAAGATCCGATCGGCTATATTATTAATATAAATTAAATTCATATATATAAACGCAGCCCGCCGCGAATATTCGCGGCGGGCTGTGTTTTTTTGACGCCTTCACTTCACCAGGACGGCGAAGTGCGGTTTTTCGGGCAGGTATTTGATCTTCACGGCATCGCCGACGCGGGTGCGCCCCGGCGCGTGGTCAAGTTTTGCCTCCACCGTCTCTCCGTTAGGACCCCTGTAGGTAACGTAGTGGGTGTACTTATAGTCCACACCGTCCTCGGAAGATACGGTCTGCTCCTCCTCGATCCGTGACACGACGGCGTCAGCTTCCACGCCGTTCTTACGTATTCTGCCGTTGCGGATCACGGTATATACCAAAAACCCGATTATGAGCGCGACGACCGCGCCGAACAAAATGTATTTTTCCATTCCGATCCCTCCTCTTTCTGTAGTTAATTTAATAGTAACATAAAATGACGACAAATTCAAGTTTGCGCATAAAAAAGTCTATTGTTTTGTGTCTTTCGATAACTTTTTGTATTTTTCAATCTTCATTCAATTTTCAGCCGTAAAATCAAGGCATAAAGAAAAACGGAGGTGATACGCCTTGAAGATACTGACAGCCGTTTCGGACAGAGACCTGCTCGCGGGGATCGAAAAATATCTCACTCTCGCGGGGTACGACGTCGTCGGCGCGTTTGACGGAGTTCAGGCGGCGACGAGGCTTGCCGAAGAAAAGATCGACTTGTCGATAGTTGAAGAGGATCTGCCGAGGATGCCGCGCGGAGGAGTTTTTCCCGATGAAATGCCGGTCGCGGTGCTGACAAAGAACAAAAACACAAGCGGCGGCGAGACGAAATATTTGTCTTTTCCGTTTTCACCGGCGGAGCTTTCGTCCGCCGTTTCAATGATGATAAACGACATGACAGGAGGGCGCGGTAATGAATAAAGTAAGACGAAAATTCGTCGTTTTGGCGACGGTAGCTGTCTTTGTCGTTCTGACGGCGCTTCTCACCGTCATAAACGGAATAAACTTCACGATGGTCGCCGAGGACGCCGACCGCGTGACCGAAATGATATCATCCGGCGCGGGTCGCTTTCCGAACGTCAATATGCCGGAGCGCGGCGGATTCCGCGAGCCCGGTAAAATGGGCCCGGATTCTCCCGAGACCGCTCACTCGGCGAGGTATTTCACCGTAAAGATCTCGCAGAACGGCGAAGCCGAGACCGTCGCGCTCAACATTTCGGCGTTTACGGAGGAAGAAGCCAAAGACATCGCCGTATCGCTTATGAACGAAAAGCGCGGATGGACGAACGGCATTTACAGATACAGAGTTTACAAGGAGGGCGGCGACACATTCGTTACGGTCGTCGACCAGGGGCGCGAACTTCTTCCCTCTTACAGAATACTCGTTATTTCCATTATCGGAGAGATCATATGTATCGCGCTCTGCCTCGCGTTTCTTATCGTTATGAGCAAGAAGATCTTCAAGCCTATCGAAGAAGCGGACAGACGGCAGCGTGAATTTCTTGCGGAAGCGGAAAACGAATTCAAGATCCCGCTTACCGTGATAGGACTCAATACCGAAGTGATAGAAAAGACCGTCGGCCAGAGCGACGAGACGCTTTCGATCAACAGACAGGTGAAAAAGCTGATCTCTCTCACGAAAAAGATCCCGACGCTCGGTATTACCGGGACGCAGGACACCGTATGCGATCTCACCGACGTCGCCCGGGACACGATAAACGAATACGCGCAGAAATTCAACGAGCGCAACATCAAGCTTTCTTGCAGCGTGGCGGACGGCGTCACGGCGAAGGGTAACAAGGAAGAGTACCGCGCGGCGCTCGGTGAGATCCTTGAAAATTCTCTTAAATTCGCCAAGACCTCGGCGACCTTTACGCTCTCGCTCACCGGCGACAGAACTCTTATTGAGTCGACGAACGACGCCGATCTTCCGGACGGCTCCTGTGACAGAGTCTTCGACAGATTCACAAGACTTGAAAACTCAAGCGGCGTCGACGGTGTCGGTCTCGGACTCTCCGGGGTCAAGGACTTCGCGCGAGGGATGAACGGCAGAGTTTCGGCTTCGGTCGAGGGCGGAGTTTTCAAACTGCGCGTCGCGCTCTGACGGAGGCGGATATGGCAGTCGCTATTGAAAACCCGGTAGTAGTAATGAAGCGGTACGAGCTGAAATACATCCTCTCGCCGGAGCAGGACAAATATTTCAGTC
>CADBQA010000194.1 GCA_902796675.1 uncultured Ruminococcus sp. | reverse complement strand
GCCGTCGGAATTGAATGAGGCGACGTATTTTTCGCCGTCGAAAGTCATCAGCGCGCGATCGTCGCCCGTCGTCCAGCCCCACTCGAAGAAGGGGGTTGAACCGGCGACGTAATACGTCGCGCCGTCCTCTGCGAACACCGCCGCAGGCAGTAAAGATAGGACAAGTATCACCGAAAGGATAAAAGAAAGAATTTTCTTCATAGTTCCATCCTCCGAAAATAATATTTACAATTTATTATAACTCTATAAACATATTTTGTCAAGAAGAAAGAGCTCCCTTGCGGGAGCCCCATTATTAATTATCCGTTATCCATTATCCATTCTAAATTAATCAAGTCCCGCAATGTAGCGTCTCGCCTTGAGAACGTCTTTCGTTGTGACGTCGCCGTCGCCGTTCATGTCGCCGCGGCGGAGCTGCTCGTCGGTGAGGTCTTCAAGACCCGCGATGTAACGTCTCATCAGGAGAACGTCCTTGACCGTGACGTCGCCGTCGCCGTTTATATCGCCCGGAACTTTGACAGGCGTTATTTCGATTTCATAATAGGCAAGGTAACCGTCAAAAACCATTCTGACGGTATGCGTACCAATACCCCACCTGTTATCTTTATCCTGCCCGTCGTAAAACGAAAATTTTTCACCGGTAACTCTTTGGATATAATATCTTGTCCCGCTGACCGTCCTTCCGTCCTTGTAAGTTACCGTTATTCCCTGCGGAGACGAATCGTAGACATAGTAGACGCCGCTCTCTTCTCCGGAAGACCATGAAACGGGTTGAAGCCTTTCGTCCGCGGCGAAAGAAACGGGAGATATTTCTATTTTTTCAACCTCTGTCGGAATTACGTTGACTTCGAGCTTACACGGCGCGCCCATAAAGTAAATATCAGCCTCTCTGCGTCCCGGCTCCCACGGTGCGTCCGCGCTCTGCGGATCGATCACGAACGCCTCGTCGTACGATGCGTCGGAGTATAAAAATTCCTTTACTTCTCCGTTTTTGAAAGTAGCGGTAAGCTTTCCCGGGGTGATCCTGTAATGATAATACCAATCGCGCTCACCGTCACCGCTCCGGCGCCAATCGCCGTTTTTGTTCTCGTTCAAAACTATCTCTTCAGCCGTGAGAGAAGCAATTTCCGTCGGTACGATCTCCACTGTATATTCGACCGATTCACCGTATACCTCGGCCGTCGCCGTGTGGCGTCCGACGCCCCACGGCTCGCTTTCCTGATCGGACGTAAATTTGAACTCTGACTGTATGATATCAATATAATCGTATGAAAAAGCTTCTCCGTTCAAATTCACAGTCATACTCAGCGGCGTCACGTCGTAGAAGAAATTCCCGTTTTAGTCAAACGTGCCGCACGTATATTCCGTAATAACGACGTCGGGTATAATGACGTCTCCGGAAGCCGCCGCGACCGGAAGTGACGCGACCGTCACCGTCAACGCCGCGAAAATCAATAATAATCTTATAAAAACACACGCACGTTTCATCGTTTCCTCCGTTTATATTTCAATTATATAGCAGCCGCCGTATTTTGTCAATCCCGCGCAATATGCGGTATTTTTTAATTATATATTGACTTAAACCGTTCTGTTTGATATAATAATTAAATAGTGAAAAATGGGAAGGAATTGTCAATATGGAGAATATAAGGAAACCGAGAGGGACCATGGATATCATGGCGCCCGAGATATACAAATGGCAGTTCGTCGAGAGGAAACTCAAGTCGGTAGCCGCGCGATTCGGCTTTTCCGAGATACGCACGCCGACCTTCGAGGACCTCTCCCTCTTCAAGAGGGGCGTCGGAGAAGGAACGGACGTCGTTCAGAAAGAGATGTACACTCTTGAGGACAAGGAAGGCAAGGTTTTCGCCCTGCGTCCCGAGGGGACGGCGTCGGTCGTTCGCGCGCTCATCGAGAACGGGCGCTGTTCGGACACATATCCGATAAAGCTGAACTACCTCATCAACTGCTTCAGATACGAAAAGCCTCAGGCGGGCAGAAGCCGCGAGTTCTTCCAGTTCGGAACGGAAGTTTTCGGCTCCGCGGACGCGGGCGCCGACTTCACGGTCATCTCCCTCGCCGACACGGCGCTGACCGAGCTCGGCATCAAGGGCATAAAGCTGCACATAAACTCTATCGGCTGCCCCAACTGCCGCCCGAAGTACCGCGAGGCGCTCGTTTCGTATTTGAGAAGCCGTGAGAGCGAGCTTTGCGAGACCTGCCGCACGAGAATGGAGACGAATCCGCTCCGCGTTCTCGACTGCAAGAACGAATCCTGCCGCAAGGTGGCGTCCGAGGCTCCGAAGACCCTCGACTACCTCTGCGAGGAGTGTTCCGCTCACCAGGACAAGCTTCGCGCCATGCTTGACGCGTCGAAAATAGATTACGTCGTAGACCCGCATATCGTCCGCGGGCTCGACTACTACACAAAGACCGTATTCGAGTTCATCGCCGAGGGCATCGGCGCTCAGAGCACGGTCTGCGGAGGAGGACGCTACGACGGGCTCGTCAAGGAGCTCGGCGGTCCCGCCCTTCCCGCCTGCGGCTTCGGTATGGGCATCACGAGACTGCTGCTCGCGATGGACGAATCCGGAGTTGAGATACCTTCACCCGATTCTCCCCGTCTTTATATCGCGTCCCTCGGTGTGGCGGCGCAGATAAAAGCGGGAGCGATGGTCGACGCGCTCAGACGTTCCGGCATTTACGCCGAGTGCGACGCCGTCGGAAGGAGCCTCAAGGCGCAGATGAAGTACGCCGACAAGATTGGCGCCGCGAAGGTGCTTATCCTCGGCGACGCGGAGCTTGAAACAGGTCGCGCGGCGCTCCGCAATATGACCGGTCAGATCGGCGAAAACGATCAGACCGAGATCGAGATAGACCGCGTGGCGGAATACATTTAAGGCAACCGAAAGGAATAATGACATGAGCACGAATTTTGAAAGAAGCGACAGAAGAACGCATTATTGCGGAACGATCACACGCGACAACATAGGAGAGAGAGTCTCCGTCGTAGGCTGGGTGCAGAAGCAGAGAGACCTCGGGAGCCTTATTTTCGTCGACCTTCGCGACAGGACCGGCATTATCCAGCTCGCGTTCGACGACAACACCGACCGTGATATTTTCGATCTCGCGTTCGGCGTACGTTCAGAGTACGTCGTCGCGGCGCGCGGCGTCGTTCGCCCGCGCGGCGAGGGCGCTGTAAACGCCAATATGAAAACGGGAGAAGTCGAGGTCGCCGTGGACTCTTTCAAGGTCCTCGCCGAATCGAAGACTCCCCCCTTCGCGATTGTTGAAGGAAGCGACGTCAAGAGCGAACTCAGACTCACCCACCGTTATCTTGACCTTCGCCGTCCCGATATGCAGAGAAACATCATCGCGAGAAGCGAGATCTGCAAGATCGCGAGAAACTATTTTACCGACAACGGGTTCATCGAAATCGAGACGCCCGACCTCATCAAGCCGACTCCCGAAGGCGCGCGCGACTATCTCGTCCCCTCGAGAGTACATCCCGGCAAGTTCTACGCGCTCCCCCAGTCTCCTCAGCTCTACAAGCAGCTCCTTATGTGTTCCGGCTTCGACCGCTACATACAGATAGCGAGATGCTTCAGAGACGAGGACCTCAGAGCAGACCGTCAGCCGGAATTCACGCAGATAGATATGGAGCTTTCCTTCGTTACGGAAGAGGATATTATCGAGGTGAACGAGGGCTTCATAAAGACCGTATTCGACAAGTTTATGAAGCGTCCTCTCGAGACCCCCTTCCGCCGCATAACGTGGCAGGAGGCTATGGACCGTTACGGCTCCGACAAGCCCGACACGCGGTTCGGCATGGAGCTTTGCGATATTTCCGATCTCGTTAAAGACTGCGGATTCTCCGTATTCTCCGGCGCCGTCGCCGACGGAGGCTCCGTCAGAGCGATCAACGTACCGGGCGGCGCGTCAATGAGCCGCAAGGAGATAGACTCCCTCGTCGAGTTCGTCAAGAGCTACGGCGCGAAGGGCCTCGCGTGGTACAAGAACGCCGCGGAGCAGGTCTCCTCATCGTTTGCGAAATTCCTCACGGAGGAAGAGATCGCCGCCATCCTCAATAAAACGGGATGCAAGACGGGCGACCTCCTTCTCGTCGTCGCGGCTAAAAACAAGGTCGTTTACGACGCTCTCGGCGCGCTGCGCTGCAACGTGGCAAAGCGTCTCGGCATGATAGACAAATCGAAGTTCAACTTCCTCTGGGTAACGGAATTCCCGCTTCTCGAGTACAGCGAGGAGGACGGAAGATTCTACGCTATGCACCACCCCTTCACGATGCCGATGGACGAGGATATCCCTCTTCTCGACACCGACCCGGGCGCGGTCCGCGCGAAGGCGTACGACATCGTTCTCAACGGCGTTGAACTCGGCGGCGGCTCCATCCGTATCCATTCCGGCGAGCTTCAGTCCAAGATGTTCTCCGTGCTCGGCATTGACGAGGAATCGGCGCAGAACAAGTTCGGATTCCTTCTCGAAGCGTTCAAGTACGGCGTACCTCCGCACGGCGGCCTTGCTTACGGTCTTGACAGACTC
>CADBQA010000193.1 GCA_902796675.1 uncultured Ruminococcus sp. | reverse complement strand
CCTCCGCGGCCTATGGCGAGTATCTTCTTTGTGTACTCGGGGTCGCGGGAGATTACGGCGGCGAACTCGGGATCGAATTCAAGAGCCCATTCAAGCGTCGCGTCATAAACCGCGTCAGCCGACATTTTCGATATTACGTTTTTAGATACGTCGTTCAGCTTGTCAAAGTCGAAAAGACAGCCGGAGGAGCTCATCTTCTTGATACTGAACGGGAAGTCGAGATAGGTCTTGTCGGGGTTCGCCGTGTGCCACTCCTCAAAGTTTGAATTGAGAAGGGTCATAACGTACTCCATGACGCACTCGGGAGCGTAGCCGAGGCGCTTATAGTCGTCGAGGTTTGCGCCCATATCGCGCTTTGAAAGTTTCTTCTTCGACCCGTTTTCGTCAAGTCTCATAAGCTGAGCGATGTGCATATACTTCGGAAGCTTGAAGCCGAGGTATCTGAACAGCATAATGTGGCGGGAAAGACTCGGCAGCCACTCTTCACCGCGAACGACGTGGGTCGTACCCATCAGGTGATCGTCGACGGCGTGAGCAAAATGGTATGTGGGAATACCGTCGCTCTTCAAAAGGACCTCGTCCTTGTCGTTTTCGGGTATCTCAAGCTGACCTTTGATAAGATCGGTGAATCTTATGGTCTTTTCGGGGTCGCCGTCAGACTTCATACGGAGTACGAACGGGTCGCCGTTTGCAAGATGACGCTCGACGTCTTCGATCGTAAAGGCGCGCCACGCTTCCTGCTGTTCTTTTTGAACTTCGGCTTCCGCGTGCCAGTCTTTTGCCCTGATCTGTGCCTTTTTATCGACCGCGCTGAGTGCCTCAAGCTCCTCTGCCGTAGTGAAAACGGGATACGCCTTGCCCTCTTTTACGAGTTGTTTTGCGTATATATGGTAAATATCGCGTCTTTGGCTCTGTCGATACGGACCGTAATCACCGCGGTCGATCACTTTGCCGTCGTCATCGAGCGCGGCGCCTTCGTCAAAATTGATCCCGTAATGGGAAAGAACGCGGATGAGAGCCTCCGTCGCGCCTTCGACCTCGCGTTTAGCATCGGTATCCTCGATCCTCAGATAGAAAACGCCGCCGCTCTGATGAGCGAGACGCTCGCCGACGGTAACGGGAAAGAGTCCGCCGAAGTGGACGAATCCCGTGGGACTCGGCGCAAATCTCGTAACTTTTACACCCTCCGGTACTGCCCTCGCGGGATGAAGAGTTTCATACTCCGCCGGGGTTGTCGTGACGTTCGGGAAAAGCAAGTCGGCAAGATAATTGTAGTCCATATAAATATCCTCTCAAAGATAAGGGTTATATAATTTCTGTTTTTCAAGGGTGGTGTTCGATCCGTGACCCGTGTATATCTTGAAGTCTCCGTCGAGCGAGGCGATGCGGGCGAGGCTCCTCTTCATTTCATTTATATCTCCGCCCGGCAGGTCGCATCTGCCGACGGAACCGTCGAAGAGCGTGTCCCCGGTGAAGAGCGCGTCGCCTATCATAAAACAGCAGGAGCCCTTCGTATGCCCGGGCGTATGGATGACCTTGACCGAAAGACTTCCGAACGAAAGTGTGTCACCGTCGTCAAGCAGGATCTCGGCGGGGCGGTACGTCAGGTTTTCATCCATAAATATACGGTTTGCGTTGAGGTAAGCGTTCGTGAGGCAGTCAGCGTCCGCACGGTGGACGGCGAGAGGCGCGCCGGTGAGATCGCGGAGCGTGTCGCAGCTCGTCATATGATCGAAATGTCCGTGTGTCAGAAGGATATACTTCACCGTCACGCCGCGCGCGTCGAGCGCGCGTTTTATAACGTCAATTTCAGGCGACGGGTCTATCACGACGGACTCCGACGTCGCCTCGTCTGCTACGAGCCAGCAGTTCGAGCCGAATTCCCCTGCGTTTATCCTTGCTACTTTCACGTTGACCTCTTGATTGTTAATAATTAATTCTATCATATTTTTACTCTAATATCAATATTTATTATCAAAAAAACCGTCTCTTCCGCAGTTTTCTGCATTGTGGAATATAGACAGAACGGCGTCTTGTATTTTGTGATGATTTAACGGTTATTACAATTTCTAATTGATTTTCGAAAAATGATGATTTTTCACTTGACAAAACGTCCGGCGTGTGATAACATATAGAAAATTGAATCGTTGGTAGAGGCGCGGCGCGCATAAGTAGTAACCGGTCAAGGGCAAACGTCCGGTTGCGAAAGGGCAAGCCGCCGAAGTATCGCGGAACGCCCGGTCCGCGGTGCTGGGCCGTCGGGAAATACCCGCCGGACTGTCACAGAAATGTGGAGCGCTATCGGATTTTATCAATAGTATTATTGATTTTTACGAACCGCTCTGCGAGCGGTTCTTTTAATTTCCAAAAATCTCATGAAAAGAGGACAAAACGATGAAAAGGATCACATCAATCATTCTGACGGCGGTTATCATGCTCACGATGGTATTACTCGCGAGCTGCGGTGAGGACAATAATACAGAGAAAAAGACGTTATCGGTAGCTATGGAGTGCGCGTACGCGCCCTACAACTGGACGCAGTCCGACGATTCTAACGGAGCCGTTCCGATCAAAGGCACATCGAACTACGCTAACGGCTACGACGTTATGATGGCAAAGAAGATATGCGAAGCGAACGATTGGAATCTTGAAGTCGTCGCTCTCGACTGGGATTCTCTCGTGCCCGCCGTTCAGACCGGACAGGTCGACGCGGTCATCGCAGGTCAGTCCATGACAGCGGACCGTATGGAGCAGGTCGACTTCGCGGGACCGTACCTCTACGCTACGATAGTTTGCCTCACAAAGGCTGACGGTGAGTACGCCGACGCCGCTTCCATCGCAGACCTTGCCGGCGGCACGTGCACCTCGCAGCTCGGCACGATATGGTACGACACCTGCCTGCCGCAGATAGAAAACGCTGACATTCTTCCCGCAAAGGAGAGCGCGCCCGCCATGCTCATGGCTCTCGAGACCGGAGAGGTCGACTTCGTCTGCACGGATATGCCGACGGCGCAGGCTGCCGTCATCGCTTACCCCGATATGAAGATCCTTGACTTCGGCGGCACGGACGGCGACTTTAAGGTCGACGAGGGCGACGTCAACATCGGTATCTCCGTACAGAAAGGCAACACCGAGCTTCTCGACGCCATCAACGCCGTCGTAAAGCCGATGAGCGCGGACGACTTCAACGCTCTTATGGAAGAAGCTATCAAGATACAGCCTATCTCCAACGACTGAAAATAAAACTAAAGGATAATATATGTATTCTTCACTTATGTTGAGCCGGGCGGGGCTTGTCGCTTCGAATCTCGGAGACGACATCGCAAAGCTCTGGCGTGAAGCATCCCCTCAATATCTCAAGGGTGCGCGCGACACGCTCATCCTCGCCGTCGTCGCGACCGCGGTCGGCTGCATAATAGGTCTTCTCTGCGGTATTCTCCAGACGCTGAAATACTCCAAGAGCGACTTCGTGCTGAAGAAAATATTCATTAACGTCATAAAGGTCGTCGTCAGAGTCTACGTCGAGGTTTTCAGAGGCACACCGATGATACTCCAGGCGGTATTCATATACTTCGGGCTTCCGTATCTCACGTCAAACGCTCTGCGTTTTGACGTGATAACGGCGGCTTACGTCGTCGTCTCGATAAACACCGGCGCATATATGGCGGAAACGGTGCGCGGCGGTATACTCTCCATCGACCGCGGTCAGACGGAGGGCGCTATGGCGATAGGGATGAATCACTTTCAGACGATGGTAAAGGTCATACTCCCGCAGACGTTAAGAAATATAATTCCCCAGATCGGCAACAACCTCATAATAAACATCAAGGATACGTCCGTTATGTTCATTATCGGTTACGCCGAACTTTTCGCGGCGCACAAAGCGTACGTGGGAGCGACCTACCTGTACTTCCCGTCCGCCGTCGTCACGATGGCGATCTACCTCATAATGACGGTAGTCTGTTCCCTTCTGCTCAGACTTTGGGAGCACTTTATAGACGGACCGGAAAACTTCAATCTCGCGACGACAGACACCCTCGCGCTGACGAGCGGTATGAACAACTTCCCGAGCGGTAAAAGAAGGAGGGCGAGATAATGAGCGTTATTCTTGACGTAAAACACCTCTCCAAAAGCTTCGGTGAAAACCCCGTTCTCAAGGATATAGATTTCACCGTCAGCAAAGGCGAAGTCATAAGCATCATCGGCGCGTCGGGCTCCGGCAAAAGCACGCTGCTTCGCTGTATAAACCTGCTCGAGACGCCGAGCGCGGGCGAGATACTCTACCACGGCGAAAATATCCTGTCGAGAAACGTAAAAGCGCCTCGTTACCGTTCTCACGTGGGTATGGTCTTTCAGTCCTTCAACCTTTTCAACAATATGTCGGTGCTGAAAAACTGCACGGTCGGTCAGAGGACCGTCCTCGGTAAGAGCCGCGAGGAGGCGACGGCAAACGCCGTCAAGTACCTTGAAAAGGTCGGTATGGCGCCCTACGTCAACGCAAAGCCGAAACAGCTCTCCGGAGGACAAAAACAGCGCGTGGCTATAGCCCGCGCGCTCGCTATGGAGCCGGAGATACTTCTCTTCGATGAGCCGACCTCCGCCCTCGACCCCGAGATGGTCGGAGAAGTCCTCGCGGTCATGAAAAAACTCGCCGACGACGGAATGACGATGATAGTCGTCACTCACGAAATGGCGTTCGCAAAGGACGTCTCGACGAGAGTGATCTATATGAACGACGGCGTCATCTGCGAAGAAGGCACACCCGACGACGTCTTCGTCAACCCGCAAAAGGAGGAAACCAAAGCTTTCCTCGCGAGGTTCAGGGATAAGGGATAAGAAGCGCCGCAAGGCTTTTCCCCGAGCCGTATCAAGTAGATTTGCAATTTATGAAAACTGTCCCCGTTTTCGCTCGAAAACGGGGACAGTTTTCATAATTCCGTTTGATAACGCTGTTTTCATACATGGATTAATGACTCCTTTATACTTTAGCGTTATAAATTACATTTCTTCTTTACTTCATTTTACTTCTTTATAAAATAATAATAACAAGTCGGGTTACCGGAGTGGAAACTCCGGATTTACATACTGAATATTGAATTTTACGGAGTTTTGAATTATAATAACGGAGATAGGGATAGTATGAAATGTATTATGAGGTACGTTGATGAATCAGTATTTTTCAGAAACTTTGAAAAAATTACGAACAAAATGCGGGCTTTCGCAGCAGACTCTGGCGGAAAAGATGTAT
>CADBQA010000192.1 GCA_902796675.1 uncultured Ruminococcus sp. | reverse complement strand
TATCCTTATCGTACCGACCATGGCGCATACGCAAATAGCCGATGCGTTCAAACTTTTTCCGGGACTAAGCCTGAAAAGTTTACCGAAGAGCGCCATCAAAGGCGGAACGAGGAACACCGCGCCGAAAAACGAAAACCCTCCGAACGTCATACCTTCTTCTAAAACTATGTTGATATTCTCAAGTATATATAGAACTTTGCACCCGAGAATACCTGAGAACAATACGAGAACGGTAAACGCTGTCGCTTGCCATATATTCAGTTTATGAATCTTTCTTCGTCGGATCATCAAGACCAGCATCAATACGAATCCGAGAAACATCATCGAATAAAACGTGCTGATCGAATGCCCGAACAACGTTATTGCAGGCAGCATTGCTAATTCCTCTTTAATTTTTTATATTCCATATCCTCATCCCAGGTATACCGGGGCAAGGATACGGAGTACAACTCTTTTATATATAGAATAATTGTTTTGCGCGCGCGGGGGAAAAGCGCGCGGAGCGCGCAAAATATGACGCGATTCGACCGGGGAAGCGCAGTTCTCCCCCGGTGATGTCTTTTCATGGCGTCGATTTTGCCGCGGGGCGGGTGACGCCCCGCGGCATATTCGGTTTATTCGTCGTTTTTCCTCTCGCGGATCTCGCGGTCGAGGACCTTGATGCGGCACTTTCTGCCGTCCTTGAAGTCTTCGCCGGAGATGAGGAGTATACCTTTATACTTGCCGGACTCGATATCCTCTACGACGTTTCCGCCGCCGTAGATGAAGCGGAGCTTATTGCCCGCCTTGACGGCGCCGCTTCTGCCGAGGAGGTATTCCTTATCGTCGTCCTTCAGCACGACGGCGACGCGGACGGTATGCTTCTTATCCTTGAAGTAAAGGGCGATATCTCCGGTCTTGAGGCTGTAGAGGACCCATCTTCTCTTCCAGAGGATGATCATCCACCAGCCGCAGCCGACAAGCGCTATGGCGCCTGCTATGATGCCGAGGATGAGGGCGATATTCGGGGATGAGCCGTCCTGAGTATCCTTACCGGGACCCTCGCCGCCTATCTCTTCCCACACGGCGCGAAGTACGACGGAGTTTGTGACCGTGTACTCGCTGCCGGGCTCATAGGTATCCGTGCCGTCGTTCCAGCCGACGAGGCGGTAGCCGTCTCTCGTCGTTGTCGGGAGGATGATCTTTTCGCCGTCGGCGTACATCCCGCCCGGGTCTTTATCGCCGAGGGGCTCGCCGCCGTTCGGGTCGAAGATTATCTGGCGGTTTTTGACTACGCCTTCCCACGTCGCGGTGAGCGTTACGATACCGCTGACGGTAAACTCGGCGCCGGCGGGGTAGGTTTTCTGCCCGTCCGTCCAACCGAGGAATTTATGGTCGCCGAACGACGCGTCGGGGAGGATAACGACCGTACCGGACTTATATTCTCCGCTCACGTCCTCGCCGACTATCTCGCCGCCGTTGGGGTCGAGGTAAAGCGTCGCGTTTCCGTGGAGCTCGCGCCCTTCTTCCTCGGGGATATACATCAGCGCGACGGGGACGGTCAGGTTGACTGACGCGGGGTCCGTCACGGTATAGCTCCAGGACGTCGCGAGCATCGGGTTGTTGACTTTCATACCGACTCTGTCGAGGTCGTAATATGCGAAACCGACGGAGTCGACAAATATATATTCAGTTTCAACGACGCTTGTGCCGTCTCTGTACGTCGCGCCGTCTCTGTTATATTCAAGACCAATGTCGTAAAGCCGGAATTCAAGACCGTAGAGAGTGTACGTCGTTTCGTCGATCTCCGGCCTCTGTATTTCGACTTCAACGTGTATTACCGCTCCCGCGGGAAGCGAGCGAAGGTTTTTCACTTCGCGGCCGTTTTCATCCGTCACGGTGAGCTTGTAATCAAAATCCGTTTCCTTTGCAAGCGCGCTCGGCGCCAGGGAAACTATCAGGATCAATGATAATAAGACGATGAAAAGTTTCTTAATACGTCTCAAGGGTTTCCTCCTCAAAAGGGGATGCCCCGTTCAAGCAAAAATCTGAGGGCTTTGTGTTTTTCAGGGCGGAGGCGGAGATGCCTCCGCCCTGTATTGTGTTTTGTTTATCCGATCAGTTCTTTCCGTTTACCATATCAACGATAGCGTTGACGTCTTTGATGGATCCGCGGAAGTCGTTGTCGGCGTCGCCTATACCTGTGTAAATATCGGCGCCGAGTCTCTTTGCGATGCTGATCTGAGCTTCGCTGTAGTAACCGCCGTCGGCGTGAGCCATCTGGAAGACGGCGTTCGCGTCAGCGATGTTGACTACTTCGTCGCTGTTGACCTTACCGTCGCGCGCGACTTCGGTCGCAGCCTCATTGACTATCGTAATGAGCGCCGCGCCGGCGTCCGTAAGGACGATATCCGTGCCGACCGTCGTGACGAAGTTTCTGGGAAGGAGCCATACGAATACGTCCTTGCCGCCCAGAGCGTAGTTATCGTCGCCGGTGACTTTGAGCATCTTAGCGCCGTCGAACGCGTACGCCTTGTTGGTGTCGGAGAAGTTGTTCGCGATACGGATCATAACGTATCTGCTGTCCGAACCGACGCCGGGCGCGTACTTGTACTCTTCGCAGACATACTCAAGCGCGATCTCCCAAACCGCTTCGAGAGTTACGTCGCCGTAGTTCTTTACAAGCGCGATTACATCGGTCGTGCTGTATACGGTACCCGCCGTCCATACGCCGCTTTCAGCGCCTACGCTCGTGACCTTCCAACCCGTCAGGTTGTAGTTCGGCTTCACCGCCGTTGCGAGAGCGAGAGTCGTGTCTTCGATCGTGTACTTTCTCGTTGCGGGATCTACCGTTCCGCCGTTGCCGTTGAACGTTACCGTGTACTCGACAGCCGTCCACGTGCCGCTGATCTCAACGTTAGCTGCGGGCATATCGAACTTGTTGCCCTCAACCGTTACAGCGGGAGCTATTGTCCAGCTGTCGGAGAACTTGTAAGCGGCGAGCGTCGGGAGAGCCGCGAGAGTTACCTGATGTCCGAACTTGACCGTTGCCTGTGCGTAAGGAGCAGCCGTGATATCGGGAGCGCCTTCCGGTACTGTCGCGTTCGTGTATCTGTAAGTAACCGTGTACTCGTTGCGCTTGAAGTATACGTTGATGGACGTGGACCCGTCGCCGTTTACCGTCGTGGTCGCGGGATCGGCGTGGTCGAACGTGAAGCCTTCGTAGGTCTTTCCTACGTTATCCGCGGTTATCGTGATCGTGGAGTCGGTAAGCGCCTTCTTTGTATCGTCCGTTTCGGGATGAGCGGTATCCCAACCGTCGTTGAGGTCTTCCTTGATGTAGTTGACCGTGTACTTGACTTCCAGAGCGGTCCACTTACCTGTGAGCTCAACGTCCTCGTCGGGCATTTCGAACGAAGTTGTGGCTGTTCCGTCCTTCTTCCATCCGTCGAATTCGTAGCCTGCAGCCGTGGGCGCGGGTTCTACGTTATACGTGTCGCCGTACTTGACCGTAGCCGTCGTCGGAACTGCGTATCCGCCGGGCATTACGGCGTCTTCAAGAGCGTACGTTACGTTGTGGCTGTTGCGAGTGTAGTAAAGTTTGATTACCGTGTTGCCTTCGCCGTTGATCTTCGCGGGGTTGTCTTCGCCGAACTTCTCGAACGTGAAGCCGGTAAACGTCTTCTTGAAGCTCTCAAGCTCAGCGTCCGTGAATTCGTGATCCGTCGTGCCGGTCTTGGAGTCAGCCGCTTCTGCCGCTACCTTGTCGTAACCGGTTCCGGCGATATTCTGCTGATAGTACTCTACCGTGTAAGGAGTGTCCGTTCTTGCGGTCCAGTTTGCGGTGTATGTACGGTTGCCTATCGTCGTGTCGGGAACGATCGTAACAGTGACCGTAGGTTCAGTGAGACCGGTGCCGGTCCAGCCGTCGAAAACGTATCCCGCCTTAGTCGGGTTAACGAGCGTAAAGGATTCGCCCGTCTGGCTGTATGTCGTCCGGTTGGCGTTTTCGGGAGTTACCGTACCGCCGTTGAGATTGTAAGTGATGGTGAATTCATCCTGCGTCCATACCGCGTAGAGATCTACTATCGCGTCCTGAGTGTCCGCGAGGTTAGAGGTGATAACAGCCTTGTCCGCGAATTCGATTTCAGCTTCGTCCGCGGGATTTGCCGTTCTCGTCCAACCCTTGAATCTGTAGTTCTCTTTGGAGAACTTGTTCGCAGAAAGCGCCTGTGTGAAGTCGTCGTACGTGAAGGTCTGATTCGGCATATTGTCGCCGTCAGCGCCGCCGTTGCGGTTGAATCTTACCTGGTACGTAATGGCTTGCCACTGTGCGAAATACGTAACGTCTTCAGTGAGGTTCGCGACTGTTGTTACAGGGTCGCCCGTGCCGTCAGCCTTCGTGTTCCATCCCGTGAACGTGTAGCCCGGTCTTACGTTTCCTTCTGTGGGAAGCGTCTGCGCGGGTTCGGCGTACGTGACGTCGATGTGGTCCGTCGCGGGTGTGCCGCCGTTGCCGTCGAGAGTTACGGTCTTCGTTACGGGAGTCCACTTAGCGTAAAGCGTCACTTTTTCGCTTGCGATATTTGCTTCAACGACCTTGTCGTTTGCAAAATCCCACGCGGTTGTGAGCGCGGCGTCTTTGTACCAACCGCCGAAGTCGTAGCCGGTTTCACTCGGCGCGGGTGTCGGCTGGTCGACCGTGCTGCCGTATCCCTTCGTCTGGGATGCGACCTGCGCGCCGTGTCCGTTCATTACGAACTCGACCGGGTAGTCGCGGGGTGCTTCCGTATATGTTGCGGTGTAGACGGCGTCCGCCGTTACGTTTACGATCGTGGGCGTCCAGCCGTTGAACGTGTATTTCTTGTCAACGTCGTCCGCTCTCGTAGGATCGGCAGGTTTTACAATGCTGCCCGCGGCGGTGTTGTAATCGTATTCGCGGTAGTCGTTTTCGTCAGCCGCGTCAACTTTGATAACGGTTCCGTTGTAATCCTTGAACGTAACCTTATATTTGTTGATTTCCCACTGTGCATAGAGTGTTACGTTAGCATTCTCGGCATACGTTGCGCCTTTTGCATAAGCCGTACCGTTTCCGTCAGCCTGAGTGTTCCACCCTGTGAACGTGTAGCCCGTGCGTACGGGTTCGTCGCTTGAAAGTGCGATGTCTTCGCCGTAGTTCTTTGTCTGATCCGCGGGAACGGTGATCGTTTCCTGAGCTACGTTGTCGTCGTATGTGATCGTGTACTGCGTGCGGATCTCAACGCCGTCGAAATCCCCGGTGAGCGTGGGATACTTGCTTTCCGGATCGTGCAGCTCGTCGGAGGAAACGGCGATGTTCGCCTTGTTAGCCGCGTCGCCCGCAATGATCGTGATCGGAAGCTTTGCTCCGAACGCTACGTCGGATGCGATGGTGTATTCGATCGTCGCGATAAGCAGACCCTCGCCCGCCGTCAGCGCGCGGTCGATAAGCGTGTCGACCGCCTTACCGATAGACTGAATGTGGAGAAGTACGTTCGTGGAAGCGTTGTCGCCTTCGTTTACTACTTCACCGCTTTCAACCGTAACATTTCCTCTTGTGAGCTTCGGAGCGTTCTCAACGTATACGTCGAACGCCTGAAGCTTCATGCCGACAAGACTTGTCTTGACGTATACGTTTGCCGTAACCTTGTCGCCGGGATTGTACTCTTCAACGTATCTGTTGTTCGGAGTAGTGTCCGTCGTCTTGTCGAGCGTGTAGTAAATCTCATAATCAGCCGCCGCCGCGGGCTCGGTTACCGTGATCGTGGCGGTGAGAGAAAAGCTGTGAGTATCAAAATCGGAAGATGTAATGTAGCCATCAAAAGACACCGTGTAATCACCAGCGGGTGTGTTCTTGTCGACAGTATAAGTAGCTGTCCAAATAACGCCATTTTCTTCTGTAGCAATCCCATTATTATAGGATAAATCCATCCAATAAATGTGACCGCTAGACGAATCGTTTTGCGTTGCGGCAACCGTCTTCGAAGGAGCCAAAGCAGTCAATTTAAAATAACTTGTTGCCTCGTTCTCTTTAGTTGACCAGTCGCCCTCAAGTGAAAATGCTTCATCGGGTAAAATAGAGATGAAATCTACTGACACGGTCTTATCAGCCGTTCCATCGACTTCTACGCTTGAATCTGTCAAACTCCAATTATCATCCGTCGCCAAAATTGTAAACGGTATCAGCGACAATAACATTGAAGCAACCAAAAAAACTGAGATAATCTTGTAAAACTTCATATGCTCTCCCCTTATATATTATTAAAATTTCACCATTTTATGGGGCTATAAGCCCTGTGGTCTATTGTTACGCATGAACGACCTATTACATTTGCATCAGCACTGTTTATTTTGTCATCCACCCATAAATCAGCCATTATGAACTCAAAATTGCTCAGCTTCCGATACGCTCTATGATCAGTAGTAACACATGAACGACCAATCAAGTTTGCATCAGCACTGTTAACTCTTCCGTCCTGCGAAACATCGCCCTTAATCGCTACAATGACTTTTGCATCATCCTGAGCCTGAAGAGTTTCAACCTGTTCCTTTGTGAGGGAGAAGCGATATTTATTCTCGTTAACAGATTCGAGATAAGGGATTTTCACATATGTGAAGTCCGTATCTTCGGGATTCTCTTTGTACTGAAGAATGATCATGCATGCCTTAGCACACTCTATCGTAAATTCGCCGTAAGCAGCGTCTGTAACCTCAATAGTCGCAGGTGTTATTGTGCCGGTTCTGTTTATGAAGTAATCATCTGTTGCTGCAAGTCTTACTTCCGTGTCTCTCTTCAGGATCGAAAGTTCGACCTCAACCTCGGAAATACCGGCAAGATCAAGAGACACTTCGGTATCACTGCTCTTTGCGGCAACTCCGTAAGTTGAACTTGCGCTGTCAACGACGTAGGTCTTGCCATCCGGTCTGACCCATGTAAATGTGTCGCCTTCAACGTACTTTACAGCAGATTCGGAGTCCCAACCGTTAATATCGTTTACTACAACTATGACCTTATGGTCATACTCGTAAACTTCAAGCTTTGCAACCACGTCGGATGCGATACCGCTGAGAGTGACAAGCTGAACGCCCTCTCCGATTTCTTCACCGCCGTTTACTGTTGCGGTTCCTGTCAGTTCGCAGCCTGCTATTACCGTGTTCTTATTGCTGATCATGTCCTGACCGGCAACATTGTATCTGATAGTGTTGTCTCCGACGTTAATTGTAACGTCCTGACTGTTTTCATCAGAATACTGCGTCTTAAGGACGCCGTCGTTCTGATCAACGAACGTGATCTTGTAAACGAACTGTTTAAGAGTAATGGTCATCTTTTCATCTGCGTTGATGTTGCTGACCGTGTACTGACTCTTGTCGTACGTATATGTGTTCGTTGCTCCGCTTGCGTGTTCACCGTATCCGCTCTGGATAATGTATCTTACTCCGCCGACGCCGTCGTCCTGCGCTGTATAAGTTGCGCTCTGACCTTCGCCGGTGATGAAATCATACTTTTCTTCTCCGCTTTCGCTGTTGACCCACGTCACTTTGTAATCAAAGGGAACGAGATCAACGATTACATCGGCGGACAATTCGGATACGTTTGTTACACTTACTTCACTTGAGGTGAATGTTACGTCTGCAGAAGAAGATTCCGCGTTTTCTACGTAATATCTTTCGTTGCCGATTCCGTTATCAACGGATTTGTAAGAAACCGTGCTTCCGTTCTCATAATACTTGGTGTCAAGCAGATTATCAGAAGCATCTTTGAAGTTGACAACAGCATCGAAGTGTACTTTGTCAAGGGTTACCGTTACGTTGGATCTGACGTTCGAAACTGTTACTACCGCTGAACCCGAGGGTGTTTCCGGATTCGTATATGCCAACTCGGCAGACTGTCCGTTGCCGATTTCAGCTCCGTTAAGCGCGTAACCTGCCTCAAGGACGAATTCAACTTCTCCGCCGTTAACGGCATACTTTGTGATTCCGTCAGCAATAACCGTGAAGTCATAATACTCAACGGGAACGCTTACCACGATATCGCTGTCAATTCCGGATATCGTAACAGATGTGGGCGCGGAATTGATAGATGCCGCCGATCCGTCCGTGACGATCTCCGCGTTTCCGAATACGTAACTTATACCTTCAAAGCCTTTGATGCGGCTGTTCGACAGCGTTACGGTCTCGCCGGCGTCAACGTAGTCGGGTATAATCGATACGGTATTGTCTCCGTTTACGAGATTTGCATCATACTCTACCTTATAATCTTTATGTACGAGTGTGACGTCAACAATAACGTTATCCGTTACGATTCCGGTGAGGATAAGCCCGTCTTTTTCATTTTCATACGCGACGCCGTCGCCGTTTGTAAGCGCGACTTCGCTTATTATGTTATGGCCTTCGCCTTCGGCGAGTGCGGGAACGGCATAAACCGCTTTCCATTCATCGCCGAACTGTTGTGAATCTATATTGACGGTCTCTGAGGTTCCGTCGGGATATTCGACGTTGACGACTACAGGATGTCTGTCGGTCGATGCCGCAATATTGACGGTAATATCTCCGACAATATCGGTTGCCCTGAGTACTGTTTCATTTGCGGATACGTCAATACTGATATCAGCGGATTCCGAAGGATCGACCGTTGCGCTTACCGCATAGGGCTGAGCCCATTTGTACTCCGCCGCGTTTCCTGTGACGTAAGAAGCGGTCTTTTTGACCGTACCGTTGGCAAGCGTTTCGTTCCATGTCACTATGTGGTCATAGGACTTAACGTGCGCGTTTATTTTGATGTCGCGGTCAAGCCCTGTGAACTCAACGACTTCCCAACCGTCGGAAATGTCTACATTCTTATTAATAGCAATACCATCTTTGGTGGCGTTTCCGTTATACTGAACGCTGCTAAGCGGATTGCCGTTCGCATCGGTGATCGAATCAATTCCGGTAATAATATATCTTGTCTCATCGCTGATAAGCGCGCCGTCAAGATCCGTCGTGCTGTTAAACGCGTAGTCTGTATACTCTACGGTGTTTCCGTTCTGATCCGTGAGAGTGTAGTCGACCTGCCACTGATACCAGCTGTCATAAGTTCCGTTGCCGTGCTTGTCGACCTCGGGAGCCTTAGAGTAGTAAGTACCGGTTTCAAAGCTGCCGAGCTCGGTCTCGCCGTACATATATGAAAGCACGGGCAACGTTTGGATTTGCTCAAAGCTGCTTGAACTCTTGAGTATATGTAATCCGCTCGTAGCATCGCCGGGGTGGTTTATAAGCGTACCGGTGCCGCGGATAACCATATCGTCAGCCGTGCCGCCGTTATTTGTGGTAAAGATATTGCTGTATGCTTCAACCGTACCGTAAACCTCAAGAAGTCCGCTTCGGGTGGGCTCGGTACGTATCACGTTCTCACCGTTGGCGACGGTATAACGTATCGGCACGATTTTTTTGTCGCTGTTACTGGGTCCGCCGACGTATCCGTTCTTCCAGTCGTCAAGCCTCCAGATGTGAACTTTTGCGGTATCGGCTATTACCACACTTGCGCCCTCTTCTACCCTGATTCTGGTATCGGGAAGAACCATATATCCGTACTGAAGAGTCGTCGTTCCCTCGGAAGCGACGATATCCATATTATTCGTAAGACCGAGAAGCCATTTCTGAGATGCAACGGTAGCAATACTGAGAACGTCAACGGTGATCGCCTTCGCTACCATATCACCGTGAACGTCATAGGTTATCCTGTCGGTCGCTCCGTCGTAACGGCGTTCGATATAGCCGTTCGACATTGTAAAGAGCGTGTCGCCGTTTCCGATGAATCCCGCCGGTACGTTTGCAAAGACTTTTATGCTTCCCATGCCCGCGGTCAGATGACCGTAGACGTAAGCCATAGCTCCGGAATAAACGCGGTAATCCGATTCTACGTTCTGAACGTAATACTGGGAGAAGAAAAACGCTTTTTCAAGACTATTATCATCCGTACTTACACTTCCGTTCCAGGACATAGCGTTTGAGCCGCCGCCCCAGTCCGCCATCTGGAGGACCTCGTAAGACGTCGCGCCTGAATTGACGTTGACTCTGCCGGGGCCTGCTATATAACCGTACGTGCGGATCTCGCCGCCGTCGTCGACGTTAAGCGTACCAGAAAGAGCTATGAAGCCGTAATTGCCTGCTGCGCCCCCCATGAAAGAAGTGCTGTTGTTTGCGTACGCGCAAGCGTTGACGTTAAGTTTTCCTTTAACAGTAAGAGTAACGTTCGAGGGGACCGTCAGCGTTTTGTACGCGTTTCCCGGCTTTTCAACGGAGAACGCCGGACCGTCCGCGAACGATCCCGTATCCTGCGCGTTGAAAGGCACCAGGAACTTTACGCCTGCCGGAACAATATAATTGATGGCGCCGTCATTCCTCTCAATAACTCCGGACTGAAGCACATCGCCTTTTGCGGTCAGTTCCTCTCCCGTTGCGGCAAAAGTGTAATCTTTCTTTAATATAACAGGTTCATTCGCGCTTTTTGCCGCGTTCACGGCATCAACCCACGATACGTACCTGCTTCCCGCGACTTCAAACGCGCGGGTCTGCGACTTCGGCAGGAAATTCGCAACGACCTCGCTTCCGGCCGTATAAGAACGCGTGGTTATCGTTTCATCATAAGATAATACCAATCCATCTTTCGACCAGTAATCAAAGCCGTAATCATCGTCGCCTTCAGCGCTGAGAGTAAAACCGTTGGCGGGAACGTAGGAAAAACTCTTGTCTTCTCCGCCGGCGACTACCGTCTCGGTAACGGTCTTCGTACCTTCGCCGTCGGGAAGTTCCGCCGTCGCGGTATAGGAACCGTGCTCCGGAGCCTTGAGGTTTACGCTGGTGGGTTTGTCATTGTCCCCGCCGGCGAAGAAATTGGTCACTACAACACCCGCGGAAGGATCGCCGCCGAGGTTCGGCTGGGTTGTAAGGGAAATATAGAAGCAACCCGCCGGAGCTTTTCCGTCTTCCGGGTCTACAGGACGATTGTCGCTTCCAGAACCGTCATCTCCGAGTGATTGTGTCGGTTCGGTTCCTTCGTATGGTGAAAGAGTAAAGCTGAAATCTGCTGAAAGGTTTTGATCTGGGTCTTCAGCGTCTTCTTTGTCAAGAGCGGTGGTGCCGTCCGGTGTGACAACGGCGGCAATGCTATGCGCGCCGAACCCTTGAGCCGACGTGGACTGAATGTGGAAGCTGACGTTTACGTCATCATCCGTCAAATTGTAATAATATATTCTAACGTCATTTCTTGCCGGACTAACTAAAACTCCCAATAAGTCGGCCATTCCAGAGCCAGCCGGCATTTTTGCCGTGCCAAGATAGCCGTATTCGCCCATGTCAGAAAGATCAAACTGTGTGCCCGCAGTAATAGACGTTTCGATTCTGGGACCGGAATACGCAAGCGTCATCGTCTCGCCGTCTGTCAGCCAGTCAAACGCCGACCACGGATTAGTGTGGCCAAACGGCTGACCCAGGTCACCTTCCGTGACAAAATCGCCGTAAATATAGGCGGTCAGCTCACCTGCTTCGCGCGGTCCGTCTACTTCGTTATATGCTATTGCGTTTACTGTGGTGGCAAAGCCGACCGCGTAAGACGCGAGCATAGCGAAAGTAACAAGAACGCTCAGTACTTTTTTGAAAGAATTCATACTTAAATCTATTTCTCCCTTTCATTGATAATCAAATAACAGACAGCTTCAATTCTCCTTGTAGAGATCCGCGGGTTTCAGCGCTATACTGTTTCCGAACTGAAGATTGATCGAGCCGCTCATTGCGATACCGGTCGTACCGTAAGTAAATTCGTTGGAAACGCGGTCGCCGTCGAGATAAATCACAACGGTTATATCAACTTCTCTATCCGGAAGCATATTGGTAATCAGGTTGTTTGAAACGGATGAGCCGAGAGTAAGCAGCTTATTGTTCACCGTGCTCATTATATCAACATTATAAAGCTGAATGACCCCGGTCACGTCGTTGTTTTTGACGACTATCGAATCCGGCACGCCGACAGCGTAAATCTGTCCGTCTGAAGTCATGAAGACCGCGTATAGACATTTTACAAGTTCCGTCGCCTGCTCCGCCGACATATTAAACGGTTTTACAAAGCTTATCGTACTTCCCTTACCCTGCGTTTCAGACTCGTCATCGGAACTTGAAACGGTTTCACCGGTTATACGGTCTTTGCCGTTTTTCTCAAGTATCAAAGAGCCCGCCTGATTTGTTCTGAACGCCAGGTCTATACCGAATCCGTAAGCGTTTACTCCGTATCTGTTGATTTCAAGCGGAACGCTTCCCGTAGTTTGAAGCTCCGCAACGGCGTTATATATCTGACCGAGAGTGCCGGTATTAGCGGTCTCATTGTATTGACTGAGAGATGAAGTATTCTTGCTTGTTACTTTTAAACTGTAATTATAGGTCTTCTCCGTATTTGCTATCAAATTGGAAAACTTGAAGGTCGAGCTGAGTTCGGCGGTGTAGTCTCCAACAACTCTTGCCATTGCCTGAAACAATCCGTCCGTAACTACGCTGTTGGATCCGACAAAGAAGAACGTGTCTTCCGTACGTCCTGTTCGTAAGTTGTAAAAGTATCCTCTGCTTGCGGCGGTATTAATCCTACCGTTTGAATTTAGAACATATACGGGTTGCGGAGTTGCGCCGCCGTTCATAATATAAGACCCTGTAACGCTTATGATACACGCGCCGGCGTTGCCGACTTCACCGTCATTCAAGTATGTATTCGCCGCCGCGACTCTTTGTTTAACCTGATTAATTGCGTCAATAGCTGTAACGAGAGTAGTGTAACCGTTGCTCTCCGCCATCGTTCTGATATTGAAATCAGAAGTGTCCGTTGCGCTCGGTACAAGCGGCATCGATTGGAACTGCTTGTAGATCCTGCCGAGCAGAGCCATCTGTTCTTCATTTTCAGCGTCGAAGTGAGCATTGTCTGATACGCAGAACGCAAGAAACGCCCAACGAAGTGCAGCGTCGCTGTCAGACGCCGCCTGAGCCAGCATGCTCGCGATATTTCTAACGCACTCCGCGTCATTCTCATCCCACGAATACATTGAAGGCATCCACAGAATCAGCGTTGTTTTATTGATTACGCCGAAAATATCGTCAGACTCAAGTTCCAGCGCACCGATCAAATTGCTTCTGATACTTTCTCTGTACTGGTAAATATTTTCCGCCGCTTCCGCGCGTATAGAGTCGCGGCTTACCGAGCGGACTATGGTCTGAGATTCCAGGTCGTTAAGCTCCTGCTTAAAACCTATAACGTTCACACCCCAGTTGGTTGTGTCTTCGTAAAGTTCAGATTCCGTATCATAATGCG
Organism: uncultured Ruminococcus sp.; assembly: GCA_902796675.1. Lineage (GTDB taxonomy): Bacteria > Bacillota > Clostridia > Oscillospirales > CAG-272 > RUG14199. The sequence goes on along the minus strand of CADBQA010000192.1, from coordinate 10,848 downwards.
TCTTCGGAACTTCCGACAGCGAAGCGATTCTTCCATCAACTCCGAAATTGGGAACAACGAGCGGGTTTAACGGATTTACCGTGACGTTCGATCCGTTGATAAGCAAATTCAAACGTGCCGGCGTAAAAAGAATATTTTCAAGCCCATAGTCGTCCGAAAGGTCAACAACGTTACCCCATGATTTATTCGACTCGACTTTGGAATTCGTCGAAGAGAACGACAGACCTCTTCCGCTGCTGACCGGAGCTTTTATGTTCGTTCCGGTTGATGTCATTGTTGTACTCTGCAGCGCGATTTCGAGGGCGCCGTTCGCGCCGACGGTGGTGGAGATTTTTGAAGCTTCGGGGGCGGAAGATATGGATACCCACGCGTAAGAAACGCCGACAAGCATTGTCGTCGCCACGAGAAGCATCGCTATGGCCGCCAGCATTTTTTTGGCGACTTTTTTCTGAAGCTTCAGTATCTCAAGCTGCGTCATCTGATAATCCTCCGAACCCTTAACGCGTATCTAACATATTTTTCGCGGCAAAAAACTGCGCACGAAAAGAATAATCTTCATTATTAATAAACGCACAGACGCGCGTATATACTATACGCGCAATTATATATTTTTCCAGTATTATTGTAGCATAGCCATTATATCATCATTTTTTTTTGCAGTCAATAGTATTTTACGGAAAAATTATGGCATTTATTGTCAGTAACTCAAAAACCGCGTTACGAAAGTGTTGCCGTTGTATTAAAAATGTATGAACGAAAGCGGCTTTTTCGGCAAAATTCGCATTTGTGTTAAAAAATTATGAACTACCGGAAAACTGTAAGAAAAATGAAATTTCGCGGCGTTTAATAGTGTATAATATATCCGTAAATAACAAAGGGTGGAAAATATGTTACAGATAAAAAACGTTTCAAAGACATACAGGACCGGCGCGCTGACTCAGAGGGCGCTGGCGGACGTATCGCTCTCTCTTCGCGACAACGAGTTCGTCGCGATACTCGGGGCGAGCGGTTCTGGCAAGACGACCCTTCTCAACGTGATAGGAGGCCTCGACAGATACGACGAGGGCGACCTTATCATCAACGGAAAATCGACGAAAAAATACAAGAGCCGCGACTGGGACGCGTACAGAAACCACTCCGTCGGCTTCGTTTTTCAGAGCTACAATCTGATACCTCATCAGTCGGTCCTTGCGAACGTGGAGCTCGCGCTGACCATCGGCGGCGTTTCCAAAAAAGAGAGGACCGAGCGGGCGCGCGAGGCGCTCGGGAAGGTGGGGCTCTCGGAGCATATTCACAAGAAGCCGTCGCAGCTCTCCGGCGGTCAGATGCAGCGCGTCGCGATAGCGCGCGCGCTTGTGAACGACCCGGACATCCTTCTCGCGGACGAGCCGACGGGAGCTCTCGACAGCGAGACGAGCATACAGGTCATGGACCTTCTGAAGGAGGTCGCCGCCGACCGCCTCGTCGTTATGGTGACGCACAACCCGGAGCTTGCCGAGAAATACGCGACGAGGATAGTCCGTCTGAAGGACGGAAAGATAGTCGCGGACAGCGACCCGTACGAGCCGGAAGGCGACGTCCCCGCGACGCACAAGGCGGGGCGCTCGTCGATGTCGTTCCTCACCGCGCTTAATCTCAGCCTTAAAAACCTCTGGACAAAAAAAGTACGCACGCTTCTCGTCGCCTTCGCGGGGTCGATCGGCATCATCGGGATCGCGATGATACTCTCGATGTCGCACGGCGCGAACGTCTACATCGGGAACATTCAGGAGGAGACGCTTAAGAGCTATCCTCTCCAGATAACTCGGACAAGCTTCAACCTCGCGAACATGATGTCGCCGCAAGGGCGCCCCGAGGGCGTCCCGGACGAGGCGGAGGTGCGCGAGTGGCGCGCCGTGACGACGCTCTTTTCACACGTCGCGACGAACGACCTTGAGAGCCTCGCCGACTATATCGAAAACGGCGGTACGAAAATTTACGACCACGTTCAGGCGATAGAATACGACTTCAACGTGACGCCGCAGATATACAAGATAAACGGCGACACTTACCGCCAGGTCAACCCGGACAGGACCTTTTCGTCCCTCGGCTTCTCGGCGACTGACACGATGAGCAGCCTTATGACGAGCTTCAGCAGCACGAGCAGCTTCTACGCCATGCCCTCCGACCCGGACCTCTACGTCGGCGGCTTCGACGTCAAAGCCGGCAGATGGCCGGAGAATCCGAACGAATGTGTTCTCGTCCTCTCCGAAAACGGCTACATCGCCGACCTCACGCTCTACACGCTCGGCATCAAGGACCCCGCCGACCTCGACGAGATGATAAAAGCCTTCGCCGAGGGCTACGCCGCAAACGTCGACGACACGACGAGAACATATAGATATGAAGAGTTTCTCGGGATCACGTTCAAGCTCGTCTCGGCGGCGGACCGCTACGTCCGCGACGAGGAGCACGGGATATGGACCGACCGCTCCGGCGACGAGGCGTTTATGAAATCGCTCATAAAAAGCGGCGAGGATCTCACCGTCGTCGGGGTCGTTCAGCCGAACGAGGAAAACGACAATCCGACGATGAACGTCGGCATCGCCTACCCAGCGTCGCTGACGCTCCACGTTATAGACCTCGCGAAGGACTCCGACATCGTAAAAGCGCAGATCGAGGACCCCGACGTCGACGTCTTCACCGGAGTTCCCTTCGGCGAGCAAGCGGCGCGCGAGGGGCTCGACCTCTCGACGCTGTTCACGGTTGACGAGGACGCGCTGAAAAAAGTTTTCAACGTCGACCCGTCGGCGCTCACGCTTCCGTTCGACCCGTCCGCGCTCGACCTCTCGTCCCTCGACCTCTCGTCCGTCTTCGATCCGTCGTCTTTCGCGTCGCTCTCGCCGGATCTTTCGGGTATCGACGTCGCGTCTCTTCTCTCGAAGATAAAGATCGACGCGACGCGTGAGGACGCCGAGGAGCTTTTGAACAAGCTCGTCGCCGGTTTTGCCGAATCTGTGAAGGACGACCCCGCCGCCGACCCCTCGCGTCTTGGCGAATCTTTCTCGGAATATCTCGCCTCCGACGCGGCGAGGGAAGCTCTGACCGAGAGCGTTTACCGCGCGTTTGAGGAAAACGGCGCGGGCGTCATCACCTTCGACGACCTGTCGGCGACGACGGAGGAGATCATGGCGGGCTTCCCGGAGTACGCCGAGTCGCGCGCCGGGGAGGACGCGCCGATCGCAGAGATACTCGCGGACTACCTTTCGGGAGACGACGTCCGTGAAATGATATCCTCGGCGGCTGACGAATACCGCGCGAAGATACGCGGATTTGTAATAAACGAGGAACAGGCGAAGGAGATAGCCTCGTCGCTCTTTACGTCTTACGAAGCTTACGCGAAAGAAAACGCGCTCACCGACCCCGAGTCGGTCGCCGAAGCGTTTACGGAATACCTCGGCTCAGGCGGCGCGAAAAAGATAATTTCCGACGCCGCCTCGAAGGTCATCGACACCTCCGAGCTTGAGCGGGCGATCTCGGACGAGATCGCGAAATACTCGTCGTCCGCCGCGCCGATGATACAGGAGGCGGCAGAGAGCGCCGCGAAGGAGATAATGACGAAGATCTCCGGCGCCATCACCGGCGCGCTCGAGAGCGCGGCGGGCGACGCGCTCTCCTCCTTCGGCGGCGCGTTCTCATTCGACCCCGAGGCGCTCTCATCGGCGTTCAAAATTAATATGACGCCCGAGGAGCTTCGCGATATGATGACGTCGCTTCTCTCTACGGACGTCGGAAGCTACGACACGAACCTCAAAAAGCTCGGCTACGCCGACACGAAGAATCCCTCGACGATAACGATCTACCCCGCCGACTTCAACGGCAAGACGGAGATAAAGAAGATAATCGAGGACTACAACGACCGCATGAAGGCGGAAGGTCTTGACGACAAGGTGATAGTTTACACCGACATCGTCGACACGCTTATGAGCTCCGTGACGGATATCATCGACGCCATAAGCTACATCCTCATCGCCTTTGTCGCGATCTCCCTCGTCGTCTCGTCTGTTATGATAGGCGTCATAACCTATATCAGCGTTCTCGAGAGAAAGAAGGAGATAGGCATACTTCGCGCCATCGGCGCTTCGCGCCGCAACGTCTCCAACGTCTTCAACGCGGAGACCTTCATCATCGGCGCCCTCGCCGGTGTGCTCGGCATACTGATAACGCTCGTGCTCCTCATTCCGTCGAACTACGCGATACACGCGCTCTCGGGTCAGCAGGATATCAACGCGATCCTTCCTCCCGCGGCGGCGGTGCTCCTGATCCTTCTCAGCATCGCGCTGACGCTGATAGGCGGCATCATCCCGTCGAGAAAGGCGGCAAAATCCGACCCCGTCGAGGCTCTGCGGAGCGAATAAAAATACGGCAGGCTGTAACGCCTGCCGTCAGAGCGAAGACAAACTTGGTAGAGCAGCAATGAAATGAATGAACACCTACAAATCCGTAGGGCTCGATGCCCACATCGAGCCGTGTCGGTATAAAAAAGAACGGCAGGCTGTAACGCCTGCCGTATTTATTTAATATTACAGCGCACGTTTTATCGCCGCGAGGAGATCTTCGTACTCCTCGTACGCGGGTATCTCGGGGTGGTCGCGCTTTATCTGCTCCGTGCTTCTGAAAAGGAAGCCCGCCTTGCTTGCCGTTATCATATCGAGGTCGTTGTAGCTGTCGCCGGCGGCGATGGTGTCGTAGCCTATCGACTGGAACGCCTTGACCGTTACGAGCTTCGTCTTCTTCGCTCTGAGGCGAAAGCCCGTGACCTCGCCCGACGGCGCGATCTCGAGGGAGTTGCAGAAGATCGTCGGCTGACCGAGCTTCTTCATGAGAGGCCCCGCGAATTCCTCGAACGTGTCGCTGAGGATGACCGCCTGCGTTATCGAGCGCAGCTCGTCAAGAAACGCTTTCGCGCCCTCCATGGGCTCTATTTCAGATATGACCCCCCGTATCTCGTTGATGCCGAGACCGTGTTCCTTGAGCGTTGCGAGGCGCCACCTCATAAGTTTATCGTAATCGGGCTCGTCGCGCGTGGTCCTTCGCAGCTCGGGAATACCGCTCGCCTCGGAAAAAGCGATCCAGATCTCCGGGACGAGCACGCCCTCAAGGTCAAGACAGACTATATTCATACCGTTCCTCCGTTTTTCCTTCATTATTATATATATCAATATTCGAGCCAGTTCTCGAACTTCACCGGTATCCCCGCGCCGAACAGATGTGAGCAGTCCGACATCGTGATGCACATCGGAGCGACGGTCCCCTCACGGTCGTTCGGGAAGCGAAGCACCGTGAAAGACGAGTGGTTTATAAGAAACGTGCTCCAGAAGAGCGGCGGCACAAAGCCGAGCAGGTGCGCGAGCCACGTCGTACCGAAGCCGTAGTGACAGAAGACCGCGACGCGCTCCTCGTTCGGGCGGACGACGCGGTAGACGTTGCCCTCTCTCTCGTAGCCGAGGGAAGCGAGGAACGCGTCCGACTCGCGGACGATCCTTTCAAATCCCTCTTTCGCCCTGCACTGATTGAACGGGTACGCCTCGTACCATTTTTCACCGAGAGCGCCGCTCTCAGCGTTTTTGTAGAGCGTGTTCCTGACGGCGCCGAAGCTCCACTCTCGTCCCTCGGGGACGTCCTGCTTCGGTATCGAAAAATCGCGAAAGGCGAGGTTCTCGCTCGTCCACTCGAGCACCTCCGGCGTGATGCCGAGCGCGCGGCAGGTCGGCTCCGCCGTCATCTTCGCTCTGCCGAGAGGAGAGGTATAAACGCGGTCGAGACCGTAAACTTCAAATCTTTTAACGAGCGCCTCCGCCTGGATCTTACCCGTTTCCGTAAGAGAATCGTGCTCGTAGTCGGGGTCGCCGTGTCTTACAACGTATAAAAGCATATATCCACCTCCCGGATAAATACATTATACACGCGAGGACGTCATTTTTCAAGCGGTTTCATTTCTTTTTACGCCCTGTTGAAAAAATCGGCGGAATGTGGTAGAATTGTTTCAGAAACACAAGCGGAGGAACATAATGAACAACAGACCTACCGGAAGAAAAATCAATATATCGGGCGAGGGCAAAGGGATAAGGCGCCGCGGCTCGGGACTCGGCACGGGTCCCGTCGGAAGACCCGGACTCTTTGCCGGAAGAAATTCCGCCCGCGGCTCCTCGTCTTCGTACGGAACGACGCGGAGCAGCGGCGGCGGCCGCGGACTTCTCGCCGTCATCGTCGGTATAGTTATCCTTCTGCTCGGCGGAGGCGGTTTCGGGCTCTCGTCCCTTCTCGGCGGAGGCGGCGGCACGTCCTACGACCCCGACACGGGCTGGGGATTTGAAACCTCCTCGAATACGTCGTCCGGCTGGACGAGGCAGTCCAACGTCGGAAAAATTGATACGACGGTCGCCGACGGCGCAAGGGCGAAGTTCACAAAACCTGTCGGCAACGGCCGCGACACCGTGACGGTAATGGTCTATATGTGCGGCACCGACCTCGAGTCGAAGAGCGGCATGGCGTCGGCGGACATCTCCGAGATGACGAAGGCGACCCTCTCCGACAAGGTGAACGTCCTGCTGTACACCGGCGGCTGCAGATCGTGGAAGAACGAAGTCATTTCCTCCTCACAGAATCAGATATACAAGGTCGAGAGCGGCGGCGTCAGATGCCTCGTCAAGAACGGCGGCAGCGCCCCGATGACAACGCCCTCCACCCTTTCCGATTTTATAAAATACTCGTCGGAGAACTATCCGGCGAGCCGCAACATCCTCATCCTCTGGGACCACGGCGCGGGGTCCGTCACCGGATTCGGTTATGACGAGAAGAACGCCTCGGCGGGAGCGATGTCGCTCGCTTCTGTCGCCCGCGCGCTCTCGGACGGCGGTGTGAAGTTCGACGCCGTCGGCTTTGACGCCTGCCTCATGGCGACTTACGAGACGGCGCTGACGATAGAGCCATACGCCGATTACCTCATCGCCTCCGAGGAGACGGAGCCCGGTATCGGCTGGTACTACACGAACTGGCTCACTCACCTCTCGAAGAACTCGTCCCTCCCGACCGTCGAGCTCGGCCGCGAGATCGCGGACGACTTCGTAAAGACCTGCCGCGAAAGATGCCCCGGACAGAGCGCGACGCTCTCCGTCGTCGACCTCGCCGAGCTCTCGGCGACGACGCCGAAGCTCTTCGGCGACTTCGCCTCCGAGGCGGCAAACCTCTGCAACAGCGACGAATACAAGACGGTCTCCGATGCGAGAGCGGGCTCCCGCAGCTACGCCGTATCCTCCAAAAAGGATATGGTAGACCTCGCTCACTTCTGCACAAAGATAGGGACCGAAAAATCGACGGCGCTCGCCGACGCTGTGATCGGCGCCGTGAAATACAACACGGTCTCCTCGAATATGTCCAACTCCTACGGTCTTTCGATATACTTCCCGTATCAGCGAGTAGCGGGCGTCGACGGCGCCGTCAAGGCGTACGAGGCGATAGGGCTCGACGAGGAATACGCGAAATGTATCCGTTCTTTCGCAACTCTCGAAGTTGCGGGACAGGCGGCGGGCGGCGGCTCGTCCTCGTCTCCTCTCTCGTCGATCTTCGGCTCGTTTACGGGTCAGAGTCCTCTTTCCTCCTCCGGCGTTTCCGATATCTTCTCGTCGCTCCTCTCGGGCGGCACGGCGAACGTCTCGGGTCTTTCGGGCCTTACGTCCTTCTTCGGACGCGATATCGACGTCGACCGCGCCACAGGTTACGTAGCGAGCCATCAGTTCGACTCGTCGAAGCTCGTCTGGACCGACACCGGGACGAGATACGTCATGACCCTCGACGAAGAACAGTGGAGCATGGTACAGAAGCTTGAACTTAACGTCTTCTACGACGACGGCGAGGGCTACCTCGACTTCGGCTTCGACAACGTATTCGAATTCACGAAGGACGGCGACCTCATAGGCGAGTTCAACGGAACGTGGCTCGCGATCGACGCCCAGCCCGTGCCCTACTATCACGAGGACACCGCGACCGTCAGCGGCGAGACGATAACGACGGGATACGTCCCCGTTCTTCTCAACGGCGAGCGCGCGGAGCTTCTCATCGTCTTCAACGACGCAAACCCGAACGGCGCTGTCACCGGCGCGAGAAAGGTTTACACGGAAGGCGAGACCGAGACCGTCGCGAAGACCTTCTCAGAGCTGACGACGGGAGACAGGATAGAGTTCGTCTGCGACGGCTACACCTACTCCGGCGAATACGAAGACAGCTTCGTAATAGGAGAGCTTACGTACTCCGGCAACCTCACGGTCTCGAACGTCTATATCGACGAGACGCGCGCGACGGCGACGTACCTCTTTACCGATATGTACGGCCAGTATCACTGGAGCGAAGCGATACCCGCAAACTATTGATAAAAAAGCCGCCTTCCGGCGGCTTTCAGAGCGAAGACAAACTTGGTAGAACAGCAATGACAGGCAAAAAGGTGAGGCAAGCATAACATCATAAAAAGATTACGTATCACCGAAAATCAAAGAGGCGGGGGATTTGGGATTAACCCAAGTCCCCCCGCCGTCATTGCTTTTCGTCGCTCTCGCCGCTTGACGTATTCATATACGCCTGTCGCGGCGAGATCACCGAATCTACCGGCGTTTCTCTCACTCTGACTCAGCCTGAAGACTTTGTCTTCAGGCTGAAAGCCGCCTTCCGGCGGCTTTTCAAAAAATTTCCGAAAATTTGTCCGTTTTTTAAGGTCTGAAACGTATTAGTATATGAAGGCTTCGGGAGGTGGTAGAGTGGCTGACAGGATAACTGACAACCTCGAATGCGCGAGAGCGCTCGAGAAAGCGGCGTCGGGCGACGCCTCGGCGCTCGGCGTCGTTTACGACAGAATGGCGAAGAAGATATTTTCTCTCGCCTTCTCGATCCTGTCCGACCGCGACGCTGCCGAGGACGCGATGCAGGAGACTTTTCTTAAGATCCTGCGCCACGCGGACTGCTTCCGCCGCGGCGAGAACGCAAGAGCGTGGATAATGGCGATAGCGAGAAACACCTCTCTCGACGCCCTGCGGAAAAGGCGGGAGTACGATGCGGACGACGCGCTCGAGAGCGTCGCCGTGCCGGACGACTTCCGAGACGCCCTCGAGGTAAACGAGATGTTGAAGATCCTCGACAACACCGAGCGCGACATCGTGATACTCAAAGCCGTCGACGGATTCCGCTTCGGCGAAATAGGAAATATCATCGGCATATCGTCCGACGCCGCGAGAAAGCGTTACCGCCGCGCCATTCAGAAACTGAAGACCGAATACAGATAAGGAGACGGACAAATGAAAACCTTAAAGAAAATAAAGAAGGCGTACGAACGCCTTCCCGTACCCGATAAAGAGGACGTACTTCCGGAAGAAGCGAAGACGGAGCCCGTAAAGGCGCGCCGCTTCTCGCCCCGCCTTGCGTACTCTCTCGCATCCCTCGTGCTCGTCGCGTCGATCGTCACCGCGCTCGCCGTCGGCGTCTTCCGCGGTAAGCCGACGGATCCTGTCGCGGACACCCCGAAGGAGTACAGCGACGGCGTCATAGGGGAAAAGCCGAAGGAGTCCTTCGATAAAGACGCCATCGGAATGCTGCCCGGCGCCTCTTTCTTCTACAAAGGCGACGGATCGGGATACTCCGAGGCGGCAAGAGACGGCGAGATCATTATGGAGGACGGCGGCGAATATGAGCTCCCGACCGACGCGTACGAAGGCGTGCCGAACGCCGTCGATCCCCGCGCGGGCCTTCTGACAGCGTCCGAATGGCGCGACGGCGAACATCTCGCCGAATGGTTCGAGCGCATATCCGACGAAGAGTGGGCATCCGTTATCCGCGCGCGCTCTCTCCTCTCCGCCGGTGTCGTCGCGGTGAACGTCAAGAGCGGCGACGCGGCGATCTATAACGTGACCGTCACGCTCGAGTCCGGCGACTACACGTGGACGGCAAAGACCGGCGTCTCCGGCCGCGCGTATCTTTTCTACCCCGAGAGCCTCGAAGGCTCTGCCGCCGTCATAAAGGCGGCGGGCGCGGAGCAAGAGGTGACTCTGTCGCAAAACGGCGGACAGTTCACCGAGGCGTCATTCGACGTCGACGCGGCTTACTCCGGCGCCGAGGCTCTCGACCTTATGCTTATGGTCGACACGACCGGAAGCATGGGCGACGAGCTTGAATACCTCAAGGAGGAGCTCTCCAACATGGTGAGCCGCATCTCCTTCTCGGGCGAGCTCTCGATAAGAGTCAGCGTCAACTTCTACCGCGACGAGGGTGACGAGTACGTCGTCAAATACTTCGACTTCAGAGAGAACATAGACGAGTGCATAGAGCAGATAAGGGCGCAGCGCTCCGACGGCGGCGGCGACTATCCCGAGGCGGTGCACACCGCGCTTGAGAACGCCGTCACCGGTCACGAGTGGCGCGAAGACGCGGTAAAGCTCTGTTTCTTCGTTCTCGACGCGCCTCCCCACAACGAGCAGGAAGTGCCCGGCATCAACGAAAACATCATGACCTCCATTGAAACCGCCGCTGCCGAGGGCATCAGGATCATCCCCGTCGCCTCCTCCGGCGTCGATACCGAGACCGAGGTCATCCTCCGCTCCTTCGCGCTTATGACCGGCGGCACGTATATCTACCTCACCAACGACTCCGGCATCGGCGGCGACCACCTCGAAGCGACCGTCAGCGAAAAGAACGTCGAGCCGCTCAACGAGTGCATGATCCGCGTCGTCTGCGAATACTGCGGACTCACCTACGAAAAAGCCGCCGCAAACCAAAACGGACAGAATCAGCAGAATCAGCAAAATCAGAATTATCAGCAGTAAAAGC
>CADBQA010000191.1 GCA_902796675.1 uncultured Ruminococcus sp. | reverse complement strand
GGCGGGCATTTTGCCCGCCGCTCTTTTTATACCGTCACGGCTCGATGTGGGCATCGAGCCCTACGGATTTGTAGGTGTTCCTTCATTATTACCTAATTATTGCTGCTCTACCAAGTTTGTCTTCATCAAAAACGTAGCGAAGAGGAGTCTGTGGTCTGAGCCCTCGGCGTCCGACACACCGCTCGAGAGTTCCGTAAAGCCCTCGCTGACGACGATGTTGTCCGGCGCGTAACCGCTGAAACGGCGGAAGGTGTCGTACTGCCTGCCGGGTCTGTTGACGAAATAGTATCCGCCGGTCTTGTAGATCTCCTCAAGCTCGAAGCTGTTGAAGTCGCCCGTCAGAACGTAGCGGTCGAAGCCGTCGAGCATAGCGTTTATATATTCGAGCTGACGTCCCCTCGCCTCGCGGTCCTCGTAGGAAAGGTGGGTGACAAGGACGTCCAATGCCACGCCGTCGACGTTTATTGTTGCGTGACCGACTGAACGACCCTCTCCGCGGCCCGGGTCAAGCGGCACGACCTCAAAGCTCACGATCGGGTAGCGTGAGAGGATGGCCGTTCCGTACTCTCCGTCGCCGAGGGAGATCGCTTTTGAAAAAGCGTAATAATCGAATCCGGCGAGGCGAGCTATCTCCGCGGGCTCGTCGACGTTGTTTGAGCGCGAGCAGCCCACGTCGACCTCCTCAAGCCCGACTATGTCGGGAGAAACGGATCTTATGGCGCCCGCGACCTTGTCAAGTCCGTCCGCGCCGTGCTTTATGTTGAAGGTCGCGACGGTGATCTCGATCTCGTCGGGGACCTCCTCCGTGTCCGGCGCCGTCTCTTCTGTGGCGCTTTCCGTTTCAAAAGGAGGTATTTCCTCGAACACCGGCGGCGCCGCGTCATCCGTCCTGCCGCAGGAGGCGAGAGACAGCGCCAAGAGGACCGTTATTAAAAGTGAAAAAATTCTTTTCATCCGTCATTCCTTTCGCGGCGTTTCATAAATAAATGATACAGTAAATCAGATCGGATGTCAATTAATTATATGTAATAATAGTATTGCTAAATATATGTTTTTATATTGATTTTTAGCGTATAAACTGGTATCATTAATAGTAGAAAAGCATCATCGCGGAGGCCGTTATGAAGGCTGATCAGAACTGTAAATATTTCAAAAAGTGCGGCGCGTGCCAGCTCCGTAATATGACGTACGAGGAACAGCTCTCATATAAGATGAGCAAAGTCATTAAGCTCGTCGGCAGATACTGCCACGTCGACGAGATAGTCCCCGCCGAGAGCCCGTCGGGCTACAGGAACAAGGCGCAGGCTGTCTATTTCGAGCAGAACGGCAAGGTCGCATACGGAATATATCAGTCGTCGTCGGGCAAGGTCATAAGATGCGAGGGATGCCCCGTCGAGACCGCCGTCGCGTGGGAGCTTTTCTCCGGAATAAAGAACATAATGAACGAGCTGAAACTTCGCGCCTACGACCAAACGACAGGCAGAGGATTCCTCCGCCACGTCCTCGTAAGGCAGGGCTTTGCGACCGGGGACGTTATGGTCGTCATCGTCGGCTCGTCGCCCATCTTCCCGAAGGAAAAAATATTCGTAAAGCTGCTCACCGAGCGCTTTCCGCAGATAACGACCGTCGTTTATAACGTGAACGATACCGCGACCCCCGTCTGGATGACGGATCGCGAGCGCGTCCTCTACGGCAACGGGTTTATCACCGATATCTTATGCGGCGCCGTATTCAGGATATCTCCGCGCTCGTTCTATCAGATAAACCCCGCGCAGACGAATAAACTCTACGAAAAGGCGATAAGCTTCGCGTCTCTCACAGGGCGCGAGCGCGTCCTCGACGCATATTCCGGCATCGGCACCGTCGGCATCATCGCCTCTAAAGGAGCATCGTGCGTCTCCTGCGTCGAGACGAACGGCGACGCCGTCGCCGACGGCGTCTGGAACGCAAGGTGCAACGGCGCCGACAACGTCCGCTTCACAAGGGCGGATACAGTGAAGTTCATCCGCCGCGCCGTCGCAAAGGGCGAAAGGTTCGACGTCGTAATGGTCGACCCTCCCCGCGCCGGATGCAATAAAGACTTTCTCTCCGGCGTCATGACCCTCGCACCCGAAAGAATAGTCTATATCTCCTGTAACCCCGAGACCCTCGCCCGCGACCTCGGAGTCCTGACGAAAAAGTATAAGGTAAAGCGCATTTCGCC
>CADBQA010000190.1 GCA_902796675.1 uncultured Ruminococcus sp. | reverse complement strand
GAGAAGAAGAGATTCGAACTCTTGAGACCCGTTAAGGCCTACGCGATTTCCAATCGCGCGCGCTCGACCAACTACGCGACTTCTCCGTGTCGTTTTATTGCCCGGATGATAGTATAACATAATTCTTTGCTTATTGTCAAGCCTTTTTGAGATTTTTTTGCCCCGCTCCGCGGTTGACTTGACAGACGGCGTATGTTATAATATGGTTGGCGTTCGGGAAAACCCCGGATAGCATTACAATCAAGGAGAAATAATATGAAAAAGATCATAGCAATGGCTCTCGTGGTTATGATGGCGCTCGCGATCCTCGCTTCCTGCGGCGCGCCGTCCGAGATGAAAGAGGCGGCGGGCACGTGGACCGGTGTTCACACGAAGTTCGTCGGCGACAGCGAATGGGTGGAGGAAGAGGAGTTCTCCCTCGTTCTGACGGACGACGGCAAGGCGGTCTCGAAGCGCGGCGGCGAGGAATATAACGCAACGTGGTCTCTCGAGGGCGAAAACTTCAAGATGACTGAGACATTCCTCGGAATAAAGATCGAATACACCGGCACACTCAAGGACGGCGAGCTCGACATCTTCAACGGCGACCCGACGGACGACCTCACCTGCGAGTACGTTTACAAAAAATAATGAAATGAGCCCTTGGGATGACCTCCGTAAGTAAAACCCCAAGGGCTTTTTCTATCATAGTTATTATTTAATGGAAAAGCACGGTACTATCTACCCGTTTAGCGCTTTATTTGAGGCGCTGCATTTTCATTGCTATTGTGAGCTTGTTCCTATGAGGTGTAAAATTGCGGGAACTGCCGCTAAAGCAAATAAAGCGGGAGTTGATTTGTTTCTAAAGTACGTTTTACGAAATCAATTAACGGGAGATCATTATGGAAAAGGGAAAGAACATTTATACAGTCGATTTCAAAGACGTTCACTATTATTTAGAAATTCACAAGGCCTTGAAAGACGGACTGAAACTTCCGGATTATTACGGGGAAAACCTTGACGCTTTATGGGATTGTCTGACGGATATTGTATACAGATATGTTGTAATAATCTTAAAGAATTATCAATACGTTGAAAAAGTTCACAAAGAATATGCTGAAAAGATTCTTTATGTGTTCAGAAAAGCAAAACAGTATTCCGATGAAGAATACGACGGAACGAAGATTATAGTAGAACGCGACGGCGTAGAAACCGAAATAGTGTAACCCGCTATGGCGCTATCGCCAAAACTGAAAAGCGTCATTTTAATAGTGACCGATCCGCCTTAATAAAAATACAAGGGAGACGCTGCTTCCTTATGCAGCTTCTCCCTTCGGGGCTTTTTTCATTTCAAAAATTCTTCAAAATATTTGATGTTATCGGGTCCGGGGGCAAGCTCGCCGGACTCTTCTTTTTTTATTATCTCGACGATGCGGTCGTTGATGGGAGTCGGTACGCCGAACTCGCGCCCGAACTTACAGACGACGCCGTTTATCGCGTCGATCTCGCACGGCTTTCCGTTCCTTATATCCTGGAGCATCGAGGGGACGATGCCGACGTGGCGCTTCATGGCGATCGGGACGAGCGTTTCCGCGAATTTACGCTTCAGGGCGCTTTTATAATAGAAAAGCTTCGTGATATCCTTGCCCTGAACGGGGGCGAAAGTCGCGCCCGAGGCGTGACCGACGTCGATGCACTCCTTCATACAGCGGACCGCGACGCGACGGGGAATCTTTTTTCCGCTGACGTCGCCGAAGGTTCCGCCGACGACGGTGCCGAGTCCGGAATACGTCGCGTTGATAAGGAGCTTCGACCATCTCGCGCCGAGAAGATTTTCTTCGACGTCGACCTGGCACATCTTTTCAAGCAGGCTCTTAACGAGGTCGAGCTTTTCCTTCGTTATCCCCTTCATCCCGCCCATGTGGAACGAGAGGCTGTCCGGGTCGCTCGTCAAGCGGCTCGTGCCGGGAGACGTCAGCGCGGCGCCCCATTCGACGACGCAGCCGACGGTGCGCTCCTCTCCGACGATCTTCGCGATCCCCGGCTCGGGGATGCCGTTCTGGAGCGTGACGATAACGCCGTCTTCCGAGAGCATCGGGGCGAGGGCAGCGACGACTTCGGCGTTATGAAGCTGTTTTGTCATCAAGAAAATGACGTCGTAGGGCCCTTCCATTTCGTCCGGGTATATCGCCTTGACGGGAACGGTGAAGTCGACGGTGCCGGTTATATGCGCGCCGCTCTCGCGCAGCGCCTCGACGTGCGCGCGGTTGCGGTTGACGAGCTCGACGTCTACGCCGCCCCTTGTCATATAGGCGCCGAGCACCGTACCGAGCGAGCCCGCGCCGTAAATTGCGTATTTCATTACAGATTTCTCCTTGCTGGGTTTTTACAAGATGTTATCACAAAAGAGTCGTCCGGTCAAGCGTTTCGTCATTTTAAGACGGGGATCGACACGGTAAAGATCATCTTTCCGTCGCGCCACATGGCGCCTATCGTCCCGCGGTGCGCGTCCGTTATCGCCTTCGCTATCGCGAGCCCGAGACCGTAGTGGCCGTCGTCTCCGCGCGCCTCGTCCGCTCTGTAAAAACGCTCGAAGAGGTGTTCGAGCTTATCGGTCGGTATCTCGTCCGAGTAGTTTTCAACTGTCAGTACCGCCGACTTTTTCTCGCGGCGAAGAGTCAGCTTTATTTCTTTCCCTTCCGCGCCGTATTTCAGCGCGTTGTCGAGAAGGATAGCGGTGAGCTGGCGGAGCTGATTCGGATTTCCCTCGACGCGGACTCCCTCCGCGACGTCCGCGACGAGAGCCTTGCCGCGCTCGTAAGCGACGCTCTCGAAGGGAAGCTCTTCTCCCGTCACGACGCGGGAGAGGTCGACCTCGACCGGAGATGCCTCCGCGCGCTCGGCGCGTGAGAGGTCGAGAAGCTCGGTGACGAGGTGAGACATCCGCTCGTTTTCATATATTATGTTGGAGAGCCATTCGTTCTCGCCGATGTCGCGGCCGAGAAGTTCGGTGTTCGTTCCGATAACGGTGACGGGCGTTTTCAGCTCGTGCCCCGCGTCGGAGACGAATCTGCGCTGACGCGCGTCGTTTTCCTCGAGCGGCTTCACGATGAGGTTCGCCATAACGACGGCGATGAGAAGTATGACGACGATCGACGCGCCGCCGGCTATGAGCATATTGCGAAGGAGCGTCCTCATATTGTTGTCGGTGACGGTGTTGTCCATGAAGGCGACGACGGTGTCGCCGTCCCGCTCCTCGACCATGAACATAAGGCCCGACACCTTGCCGCTCTTTTTGCCGCTCGCGGCGGCTTCCTTCGCCGCCTCGACGAGCTCTTCGTCGGACATAACGGAGCTGTTTCCGTTGTCGACCGTGACGCCGCCGTTCTCATCTATCACGACTGTGTAGAAGGTCGCGAGCCTGAACGCGCCCTCGTCGCGGCGGCGCTCGTCGTCCGGCGGCGCCATATCCTTGTCCGGAGGAGCCGGGCGTCCCTCGGGACCCTCTCCCCCTTCTCCGAATTCCGTGACGTGACGCTTCAGCATTTCGCGGTTGTCGTTCCTTGCGCCGTAGTAGCTCGAAAGATACACTACGACAAGAATCGTTATCATAAAGAGGATCAGCGACGCCGCTATCGCCCCGACTATCCTCCCTTTCGTTTTCTTAAACAACGTCCCACCTCAATTCATAACCGATGCCGCGCACCGCCTTTATAACGGTCGCGGAGCCGATGAACGCGAGCTTCTTTCTCGTGAAGGACATATAGACCTCGACGTTGTTGTACTCCGCCTCGCTCTCATATCCCCATATTTTCAGCGCGAGCATCTCGCGCGTCATGATCTGTCCCTGATTCGCTATCATATATTCGACGATGCGCATCTCCTTGTCGCCGAGGCGGACGCTCTGCCCGTTTGCGGTGCAGGTCAGCGTCGCCGTCGCGGTGTCGAGCGAGAGGTCGCCGAACGTGAGGCTGCCGTCCTTAGAGTTGACGTTGCGCCTGCCGAGCGCGCGGATGCGCGCCAGAAGCTCCTTCGTCTGGAAGGGCTTTGTGAGGTAGTCGTCGGCGCCCGCGTCGAGACCTGTCACCTTGTCGTCGACCTCGCCCTTCGCGGTCAGCATAAGTATCGGAGTCTTTATACCTTCACGGCGAAGGCGGCGCGCGACCTCGAAGCCGCTCATCCCCGGCATCATAACGTCGAGGACGATGACGTCGTATAGGGCGGTCATCGCCGTGTCGAGCGCGTCGGCGCCGTTCGCGACGTGGTCGACGTCGTAGTTCTCCGCGCGAAGTATCTCACGGAGCGCGGACGCCATCCTCTTTTCGTCTTCGGCGAGCAAAAGCTTCATAATATCACCTCCGTTTTACGGTATGATAACACTTATTTATTGATAAAAGATTGAACGATTGTATTCAAGCGCGATTTATGGTATAATAATAACAGATAAATCAAGGGGGAAACAATATGAAAAACGTAAATTTCCGCAAAGTGGCGGTCATCGGCTGCGGTTTCGTCGGCTCCGCCTCAGCTTTCGCCCTGATGCAGAGCGGCCTTTTCACGGAAATGGTACTCATAGACGCCAATAAAACGAAAGCCGAGGGCGAGGCGCTCGACATCAGCCACGGTCTTCCCTTCGCGAAGCCGATGAAGATATGGGCGGGCGGATACGACGACGTCGGCGACGCCGGCATCATAATCGTCACCGCGGGCGCCGGGCAGAAGCCGGGGGAGACGAGGCTCGACCTCGTCAAGAAGAACGTCGCCATCTTCAAGTCGATAATTCCCGAAATTTCAAAGCGCAACCGCGACGCCATAATGCTTATCGTCGCAAACCCGGTCGATATCCTTACCTACGCCGCCGCGAAGCTCTCGGGCTACCCGGAGAGCCGCGTCATCGGCACCGGCACCGTCCTCGACACGGCGCGCCTCAAATATCTGCTCGGTCAGCACCTCGCGGTCGACCCGAGAGCGGTACACGCCTTCATAATCGGCGAGCACGGCGACAGCGAGATCGTCGCGTGGAGCTGCGCCAACGTCTCCGGCGTTCCGCTGAACGATTTTTGCGAGATGAGAGGTCACTACGACCACACCGAGGCGATGCGCCGCATCGCGGAGGACGTCAAAAACTCGGCGTACGAGATAATCGAGAAAAAGAACGCGACCTACTACGGGATCGCTATGTCCGTCAAGCGCGTTTGCGAGGCGATAGTCAGAAACGAGGAATCCATCCTCCCCGTCTCGTCTGTCCGCCACGGCGAGTACGGCGTCGAGGACGTCGCGCTCTCATTGCCCGCCATCGTCGGCAAGGACGGAGTCGAGACCTCGGTCCCGCTCAACCTCAGCTACCGCGAGACGGAAGAACTCAAAAAATCCGCCGATACGCTCAAAGCCGTTATCGACACCATCTTCTGACGTAATTGTATATCAAAACGATCTGTAAGTCAAGTCGGCGTCGAGGCTGAATTCGCCGCGCGCGCAATTCAGCCGTTCGCCCGGCCGGAGTTTTCAAAATGCGAACGGCAGTACGTCCCCGTTGACAAAATCAAAAATATATGATAGAATAAAGGCGTCCTGAAGGAAAGATAATTTATTCTGACCGGAAGCGCGATATTTACTTAAAAAGTACGACCGCGCCTGGTGCGCGGTCATTTTTTTCGGAGGAAAAAATGGAAACAAGAGTCGCCGTCATAGGCATCATCGTCGAGCGTCAGGAGAGCGTATCGGAGCTTAACGCCATCCTCTCCGAGTACCGCGATTATATCATCGGCAGAATGGGCATACCCTATCACGAAAAAAAGGTGAACTGCATCACGGTCGTCGTCGACGCGACGATGAACGACATAAACTCCCTCTGCGGTAAGATAGGAAGACTCGACGGCGTATCCTCGAAGGCAGCCGTCAGCAATGTATAAAAAACTGCTGGAGCGTCTTTCGGCGGGAGACGAACTGACAAGGGACGAATATCTTTACTTGATTCGTCACCGCGACGAAGCGAGAGACGAGGCCGCGGCGATGGCGAGGGCTCTTTGCGAGGAGTACTACGGACGGAGCGTCTTCATCCGCGGGCTGATAGAGTTTACGAATATCTGCCGCAACAACTGCTTCTACTGCGGCATACGCGCAGGAAACGAAAAGTGTGAAAGATACCGCCTTACGCCGGAGGAGATAATAACGTGCGCCGACAACGGCTACTCGCTCGGCTTTCGCACCTTCGTGCTTCAGGGCGGCGAGGACCCGTACTTCACGGACGGCGTTCTCTGCGGCGTCGTAAGAGAGCTGAAGCGCCGCCACCCGGACGCCGCCGTGACGCTCTCCGTCGGCGAGAGGAGCCGCGAGAGCTACGCGGCGCTGAGGGAGGCGGGCGCGGACCGCTACCTTCTCCGCCACGAGACCTCAAACAGGCGTCACTACGAAAAGCTTCACCCCGCCTCGATGAGCTTTGACAACAGACAGAGGTGCATCGACGACCTGAAAGAGCTCGGCTATCAGGTCGGCGTCGGCTTTATGGTCGGCTCGCCTTACCAGACGGAGGAAGATCTTGCGGGGGAAATGATATATCTTCGCGACGTCAAGCCCGATATGGTCGGTATCGGCCCATTCGTACCGCATCACGACACGCCGTTTGGCGCGTTTGATGCCGGAAGCGCGGAGATGACCACTTTCCTTCTCTCGCTGATAAGGCTCACACTTCCCGACGTTCTGCTTCCCGCGACGACGGCGCTCGGCACAGTCGACCCCGCCGGGCGCGAAAAAGGCATCCTCGCCGGGGCGAACGTCCTTATGCCCAACCTCTCCCCCGCGGGAGTGCGCGGCAAATATTTACTTTACGACAACAAAATATGCACCGGCGACGAAGCCGCCGCCTGCATCGAATGCTTAAAGGCAAGAATAAAAAAGACGGGGCGGGAGATCGTCACCGCCCGCGGCGACCGCGCCGAAAGGAGAATATAACAGATGAAATACGACGTAAAATCGCTCAAAGCGGAAGAATTCATAAATCACGAGGAGATCCTCGAGACTGTAAAGTACGCGAACGAGCACAAAAACGATATCGCGCTTATCGACGAGATAATCGAAAAGGCGAAGGCGAGAAAGGGTCTCTCCCACCGCGACGCGAGCGTGCTTCTCGCCTGCGAGGACGAGGGTAAGATAAAGGAGATTTACGACCTCGCCGAGCAGATAAAAAAGGACTTCTACGGAAACCGCATAGTCCTCTTCGCGCCGCTCTACCTGTCAAACTATTGCGTCAACGGCTGTCTCTACTGCCCGTATCACCTCAAGAACAAGCACATCGCGAGAAAGAAGCTGACTCAAGAGGAGGTCGCCGCCGAGGTCGTAGCTCTTCAGGATATGGGTCACAAGAGGCTCGCCATCGAGGCGGGCGAGGACCCGGTCAACAACCCGATAGAATACATCCTCGAGTGCATCAAGACTATATATTCTATAAAGCACAAGAACGGCGCCATCCGCCGCGTCAACGTCAACATCGCCGCGACGACGGTCGAGAATTACAGAAAGCTGAAGGAAGCGGGCATCGGCACCTACATCCTCTTCCAGGAGACCTACAACAAAGAGAACTACGAAGTCCTTCACCCGACGGGTCCGAAGCACAACTACGCCTACCACACGGAGGCTATGGACCGCGCGATGGAAGGCGGTATCGACGACGTAGGCCTGGGCGTCCTGTTCGGCCTGGAGCTGTACAAGTATGAAT
>CADBQA010000189.1 GCA_902796675.1 uncultured Ruminococcus sp. | reverse complement strand
TTGTGAATATTGACGTCAACGATGACGGAAAGTATACTTTGACGGACCTCGCGGCGCTGAAAAAACTGCTGGCGTAGTTTTAGTTGAGAGCTGAGAGCGTAGAGCTGAGAGCTGAGAGCTGAGAGCGGAGAGCGGAGAGCGCCATCATCTGTCGGGCAAAGCGAGGAATTCGCGATCTTTGTTATTGACATCCGGCTTGATTTATGCTAAAATCTAATGGATACGGGGCGCGTCCCCACGTTCGGAGGTTTGATATGACAAAGATTATAAGATACATCGCGGTAGGGGCGGCGCTCGTTGTCGCGCTCTTTACGCTCGCTTCCTGCATGGGTGTTCCCAACACGGCAAGCACTACCGATACCGAGGCCCAGACTGTCGCGACGGTCAAGCCCGCTGACGCCGCAAAGGACGTCGACCTTACGAAGGCTGACCCTTCGACCGACGCCGTTAAGTTCTATTTTGACGAGGACGGCAGAGTTACGGGCGTTGAGTACAAGTCCGGCGACGTATCGTATATAGAAAGCTGCAATTATAAAGACGACGGCACCGTTGAGGTTTATCTCTTCGGCGGAGAAACTACGCTCGACTACGTTAAGTACAAGGTCGCGGGAGAGTTTGACGCGGCAGCCGGCTTTATCGAAAAAGACGGATACTTTTTGAACGGTTACAAGACGCTTGAGAAGGTAGAGGTCGAAACGACCGCGGAGAGCGAGAGCGAGTCGTCTCCCGAGTCGGAAAGCGGCGCCGAGACCGAAAGCGAAACCGAGACCGAAAGCGAAACCGAAAGCGAAACCGAAAGCGAAACTGTGAAAGCATAAGCGTTCAGGGAATGCCCAATAGCATAAGACAACTAAACGACCGGGCTATCCCCGGTCGTTTTTTGGAGTTTATATGAAAGAACATACGAAGAAAATGGCTGAAAAACACAGGGCGAGAGCGAGGGAGAAGGTCGCTTGCTACGACAGAGGGAGCGTACCGCCGGAGCTCGCCCTTGAGGTTTTCCTCTTTGATTGTCTTCCGAGGGTGGACACGTATCCCGCGGCGCACAGGCTCATCGAGCGGTTCGGCTCTGTCGGAGGCGTATTTTCTGCGTCTGCCGAGGAATTGATGACGGTGCGGGGGATAGGAGAGAAGACCGCGCGGAAGATCGTTGAGACCGGGCGCATTCTCGACGCCGCGGTGATAGAGGCTTTTACGAGGCATCCTATCGTCGGCGAGTGCGACGTGTTTCCGCTTATATCGTGGATCCTGAAAAACGCGGCGGTCGACACGAAGGCGGTCGTTGCGCTGACGGGAGAACGGATATACGTCTCACACGCGACTTCCGCCGCGGAGGACGACGAGAGCTTCGTCGACTTTATAAAAGACGCCGCCGCGCGCGGAGCGAAGTATTTCATTTTCGCCCACGCCCATCCCGAGGGGTATCCCGCGACGCTCGACGACTCCGTCGCGACACACCGGCTTAGTGAGGTCGCCGCCGAGTGCGGCGCGGAGCTTGTAGATCACATCGTCGTTACCGGATCCGGTATCGAGACCGTGAGGAATAACGGAGAGAGATAATGTCAAAAGCTGAAGATTTACCGAGGGCGTATATGACGCCCGCCGAGACGAGACGGTGCAACGGAAGGATCACCGACCTTGCGAGCCTTTTTCTGAATTTCGGCGCGGACTCTTTTTCAATAGGGGAGATCGACTCCATCGCCTCGGAATGCGGCGTCACAAGGGCGTACGCCTACGCCGAGCTGTTCGCCGCGCGCTTCGGGATAGATTCGGGCGGCGCGGACAGAGCGTTTTTCAAGAATTACGTCCTGCCGATGATAAACGAGCTCGACGTCCGCGATTTTACGGGCGACCCGTATTATACAAATGTAAAAATCCCCGCGGCAAAGCGGGGCAAATGGGAGATGAAAAGCGAGGTCCTCAAGGCGGGAGAAGCTTTCGTCTGCCGGGATTTTTTAGTGACTGACGACGGCAGGATGATACCGCAGCTTGGCTTTTTCGCGGAGCCCTTTTCGTTCCCGGCGGTCCTCGAGGGCGGCAGGGAATGGATGACGCTGATGCCGAACGAGACCGTGACG
>CADBQA010000188.1 GCA_902796675.1 uncultured Ruminococcus sp. | reverse complement strand
TCTTTCGATTTTTTGAGGACCCCGGCATAATACGCCTACCGCGGCGAGATCACCAAATCTACCGGCGTTTCTCTTCCTCTGACTCAGCCTGAAGACTTTGTCTTCAGACTGAGCCGTTCGGCAAATGCCGAACGCTTTTTCATCTAACCTTCGTTATACATTTAACGTAGTTCCCGAGAAGTTCGAGGTCGGAGAGCTTATCGTCGCGGAGCCACGCTTCGGAGTAGTCCTCGAGCCAGGAGTCAAAGTCCGCCTGGAGCGCCGCGGCGTCCGTGTAGCCTTCGACGCCGTTGTAAAAGAGGATCAGGCGGTTCATCAGCGCGATGGCGCGGCACGATATGATATGGTCGTGTATCACACCGCCGTCGTCGAGCGGGAGAAGCTCTTTTTCGATTTTTTTACAAATGCCTATATTAGCTATCGCGTCTTCGGCGTTCGTTCCGTATTCGTATTCGAGCGGGGTGTCTTTGCCGCCTATCGTATTGTCGCTCTTCCATTTGACGAAGTGGAACCAGCTGCAGGGGCGCTGCGCCTTGCCGAGCGTTCTCAAAACGTCGGCGAAGTTGACTTTATCCGTGCCGTAAGCAAGGAAGCTGACCGCCTTTTCGTATTCTTCGTCAGCCGGCGCGTCGGCGTTCCAGCTCTTCGCGGCGCCGAGGACGGTGCCGTACAGCGTGCAGTTTGTCGGGCAAACGCTGCCGAAGTCGCCCCAGCTCGTATTGAGGACTCCCGCGGCGCCGTACTTTTTTCCGTGCGCGGCAAATTCAGATATGTTCCCGACAGACGTGTCGATATCCTCGACGAAGTATTCCCAGGACGAAACGCCGGGAGTTACTATCTGATCGAAGCCGATGTCGTGAAAGAATTTCGGTATCCATTCGTTGACCGATTTTCTGTAACACCAGTTGATTATGACGACGTCTGACGGCAGATGTTCTTTTGAGAGCTCGGGCTTTGCCATGACCTCGTCGCCGTACATCATAACTGTCTTTCCGTGAGATTTAACTTTGGCGATGAGTCGGTCCACGTGGTGAAAGAACGCCTCGCCCTTGTCGCGTCCGGCGTTTTTGCCGGCGCACAGGTCGAGCGTTTCGTCGCAGCATATATTGAAATACTTTGAAGAGAAGAGCGGCAGGTATTGATCTATCATACTGCCGATGAGCTCTATGGATTCGGGGTTGTATACGTCGATGGTGTGGTGCCACTGACGCTCCATCCAGTAGTCCATAGTCGCCGTGTGACCCTCGAGCTCGGCGAGGTGATTGTACTTCTCGCTCTGGAGGAGGGAGTAGAGGTGTCCGAAGGTGTTCATCGTGGGCACGAGGTCGATAAATCTGTCGCGGCAGTATTCATCGAGCTCGACTATCTCCTCCGCGTTCAGCGCGCGGTGGGCGGGCACTATCCCTTCGAGCTCGCGGAACGCGAAGGCGTCCTCGACGTAGAGCATCAGCGCGTTTGACTTGAAATATGTGAGAGTGTCGGCGAGGCGCTTCAGGCGCTCAAGTTTATTAACCCTGCCCCTTGAAATATCGTTGCTGAACCCGCGGAAGGCGAAGTCCGGCTCGTCCTCGATCTCGCAGCGCGGGATATTCTTTCCGTAAACGCGGATCATCTGGCGGAGAGTTTGTATCGCGTAAAAGAGACCCGCCGCGCCGCCGCGCGCCGTTATATTGTCGGCGACCGTGAGAGTGTAAGCGTCGCTCTCTCCGCGCTCTTCAAGAAATATCTCAAGCTCCGTCGCCCCGAGCGTGACGGTCGATCTTCTCCCGGTGACGTTTTCTATCTCTCGGCAGAGAAGAGCGGCGGCTTTGGTGACGCGTCTGTCCGTCCTCTCTTCGATGCGTACCGAAATGCCCGTGACGTCGAGCGCGCCTTCTTTTACGACCGCGCTCTTCGGCGCGGGAATGATACCTTTCATTTTTACCTCCGCGTATCGGGTGTTTTCTGTATTATATCATCGCCGCGCCCGATAGTCAACGCGCGCGTCAAATATTTGCGCCAAACGCTTGAATTTTACGGCGCGTTAAGATATAATTATAGTGTTAATGAAACTTACGGGGGATCTGCTTATGCTCACAGTTGAAGCGCTCAAGGAATACGGAGCTGACGTCGACGCGGGACTTTCGCGCTGTCTCAACAACTCCGATTTTTATCTGAGGCTTGTAAAAATGGCGTCGGAGGACGCGGGATTTGACAATCTTCAAAACGCCGTCTCGTCCGGAGATCTCGACGCCGCTTTTGAGGCCGCCCACGCTCTGAAGGGCGTTCTCGGAAATCTCGCCATTACCCCTCTGTATACACCCGTCTCGGAGCTTACCGAAGCGCTTCGCGCGCGCTCCGCTTCGGATTATACCCCTTACCTCGAGCAGATAGTGAAGTCTCTTCGCGCCCTCAAGGAACTGATGTGACGGCAAAAGGCACGGTACGAGAACGTACCGTGCCTTTTTGAAAAACCGGGTGTTTTGAAAAACAAAACGCGGATCATATTCGGAGCGTGTCAGAACATGTCGCTAACGACCGTCGCGAACACTACCGCGAGCGCGACAAAGGCAATAACTCCGATCGTGGCAAAGATGTAAAAACTGATATAACAAAATCCACTTAATTATTTTTATTTTGTCGGGAGAAAAACCATGGAACTTGTCATTTGCGGACGTCGGGTGAGCGTTCGGGAGAACGAGACTTTCAGACAAATTGCGGACAAATATGCCGAGGGCGAAACGTCGTCCGTCATCCTCGCGAAGGCGGGGCAGAGGCTCATAGAACTCAATAAAACCTGCGGCGACGTGCCGGAAGGGTCGAACGTTTCGTTTATCACGACGGCGGACCCGGACGGCCACAGAACTTACGAGCGCGGCGCGACGATGATGTTTCTCCGCGCGGTGACGCACGTCTGGGGCAAGGCGGTCCTGTCGGCGAAGCTCGAGTATTCGATCGGCGACGGTCTTTTCTTCACCGTCAGATTCAAGGACGGCTCGGCGCTTGACGAGCAGGACGTCGGGCTTGTAAAGGCGACGATGGAGCGATACGCCGCGTCGGACGAAAAATTCCAAAAATCGAAAATGCGCACGGACGACGTCGCGGAAGTGTTCCGACGCCACGGTATGTTAGATAAAGAGAGGCTTCTGCACTTCAGAAGAAGCTCCGTCACGAACGTCTACCGTCTCGGCAATTATATTGATTATTATTACGGCTATATGCCCCCGTCGACCGGCTACATCAGGGTCTTCGACCTCGAACTGTACGACGGAGGGATACTGCTGATCCTCCCCAACAAGGCAGACCCGGAAAAACCGGGAAGCAAAAACGTGCCCGCGAAGCTTTTCGCCACGATGAGAGGCACTAACGTCTGGGGCGAGGGGATAGGCGTGCCTACCGTCGCCGCGCTCAATGACGCGATAACGAGGGGAGAGGGGCAGAAGATCATTCTCGAGTCGGAGGCGCATCAGGAGCACGCGATAGGAGAGATCGCCTCGAGGATAAGAAACGAGGGCAGACGCATCGTCATGATAGCGGGTCCCTCGTCGTCGGGCAAGACCTCCTTTTCTCATCGCCTATCCGTCCAGCTCGCGAACGTGGGGCTGAAGGCGCACCCCGTCGCGCTCGACAACTATTACGTCGAGAGGACGAAGACTCCGCTCGACGAAAACGGCGAGTACGACTTCGAGTGCCTCGAGGCGCTCGATATCGACCTTTTCAACGACCAGATGACAAAGCTCCTGAAAGGCGACTCCGTCGTGATGCCGACTTTCAACTTCAAAAAAGGAATACCGGAGTTCGTAGGCGGCGACTTTTCGATAGGGAAGGACGACGTCCTCGTCATCGAGGGCATACACGGGCTCAACGAAAAAATGTCCTACGCCGTCGGCGCGGACGAAAAATTCAAGATCTATATAAGCGCCGTCACCGCGCTCAACATCGACGAGCACAACAGGATACCCACTACCGACAACCGCGAGATACGCCGTATGGTCCGCGACGCGAGAACGAGGGGCTTTTCCGCGACCGAAACGATCTCCCGCTGGCAGTCGGTCCGCCGCGGAGAGGAAAAACATATCTTCCCGCACCAGGAGTCGGCGGACGTCATGTTCAACTCCGCCGCGCTCTATGAGCTCGCCGTGCTGAAGGTTTACGCCGAGCCGCTCCTCTTCGCCATACCCCACGACGCGCCGGAGTACCCCGAGGCGAAAAGACTTCTCAAATTCCTCGAATACTTCCTCGGGCTGTCGTCCGAGGACGTACCGCGCAACTCCCTCATCCGCGAGTTCATCGGCGGCTCCATTTTCCCGGTGGGATAATGTTTTGGGAAGTGACCGATTCGATCCTTAACGGGCAGTAATGAAAAAGGCGATGCGAAAGCATCGCCTTTTTCATAGTGATGTTTGCGCCGTTGGCGCAAGTGATGTATTTGCCGCAAGAGGCAAAAATGATGTATTGCGGCTGTGCCGCAAAGTGATGTGACTTGTTTCCCGCAGCGGAACAAGTCGTTGAAAAAAGCACTTGCTGTTGCAAGTGCTTTTTTCTGGTCGGAGTGACTGGATTATTTCGCCGATAAAGCCCGTGGCTATAGGATTTTCAAAATCGAGTATACCAATAGTATACCAACGGATATTTTGAAAATAGATACGCCGCTCCGGATTTTGGAGCGGCGCGGAGAGCTCAAGCAGTCTTTCGACGTGGCTTTTTTTCATCATTTTTGGCGTTCAGCGATATACCTATACTGTTGAAATATTCATCTGCTTTGAATATATTATCCGTTTCAAACATCTCAAACACGTCACCGTAAATATTATAGGTGATCTGTATATCTGTATGACCTAAGCGGTGCTGAAGGACTTTTGCCTGCATTCCGCTTTCAATGCACCTTGTAGCATAAGTGTGACGGAGGGAATGGAGAGACACTTTCTTTCCATTAATCTTTGTCAACACGTCGTATTTCTTAACAGCTGACGAGAATTGAATATTAACGCTGCAGGTGCTGACTAAATGACCTTTGTTGGTAAATATATAATCGTCGTTCGTTTTATTTCCTATGCAAGTACGCAAGAATGAGCATATCTCTTCGCCAACCCGCAGATCTCTCATACCGGCGTCGGTCTTTGTCTGAAGATTAACAAAAGGATTTCCTTTTTCATCCCTCGAAATGGTTTTGCAGATATGAATGACTTTCGTCCTGAAATCAATATCGCATACTTGGAGAGCGAGGACTTCTCCCATCCTCATCCCGGTATACAGCGAGAGCAGCATCGGTTCCGAATACTTTATATCTTCATGAAGAAGTACATCGACAAGCTTTTTCTGTTCATCAACGGTCAACGCTCTGACGTCGGTTTTGGGTTGTGAGGAGCGTGGAAGTTTTACGCTCAGCATCGGATTTTTAGAAATTATCTCGAGAGCCAGCGCTTCACGAAACACCCTTCCAAGCATTTGATATATCTTCTTTATGATAGAGTTAGAGTAAGATCTTTGAGATACAAGATAATTTTTTAATTGGAGGGGAGTTGCTTTCGATACCAGTGTATTGCCGATCGGAGCAAGCCGTTTTATCGTTTCAATATCTCTTGCGTAGCTCTGTTTCTGTATTGTTCCGTCATTTAACTTATCTTTGCATATCGTTTTTGCAAGCTGGGTTATTGTAATATCTTCTGCAGAGCAGGGAGTTCCGGTTTCATAATAGTTTATCTTTTCTTGCGCTTTCTTTCTGCACTCACTCTGAGTTTTTCCGTAAACAGCGATCCTTACCGGCTTTCCGTTTTCATCGTACTGTCCGGACAGGGTGATTTTATACATCCATTTCTGCTTGCTTTCAATCCACGAGAAGCTCCCGTCTCCATTGAGACGTTTATTCTTTTTTGACATATCATTTATTCCTTTCGTAAAAATATTTCGGCACGGCTATTTTGACGAATAGCCGTGCCGTTTGCGAATGTGTTCTCAGACTCTTCTTACCGACGCCCACTTGATAAATTCAGATTTCATTACTTTAAGATTTTT
>CADBQA010000187.1 GCA_902796675.1 uncultured Ruminococcus sp. | reverse complement strand
TCTTTCGATTTTTTGAGGACCCCGGCATAATACGCCTACCGCGGCGAGATCACCAAATCTACCGGCGTTTCTCTTCCTCTGACTCAGGCTGAAGACTTTGTCTTCAGCCTGAACGCGACTGACAAGTCGCGTTTTTTTACGTATAAACTTATTGCCGTTTTGTAATAATACTTATGAAGTAAAATTGCGAGGTGGAAAAATGAAAAAATCAGCAATGAGAACGGCAAAGAGCCTTGCCGCGGGGATCGCCGCGGGCACCGCGGTATCGGTGATAACCATGCTCTCGATGAAGCCGAAGCCGGTGAAGGTTTTCAGAAAGAAAGCGTCGCAGGCGCTCGACGCCGTAGGCGCGGTAATGATGAGCCTTGCGGACTACGCGAAATAAAAAACGGGGAAAAATCCCCGTTTTTTTATTTGATCTCTTCGAGGTTCTCAAGAAGAACCTTGAGGTTCTTGAGATCATCCGCGGTAAGGGTAATACCCTTGCCCATTCTCTCGTGCGACTCATCCCAGGTGCGAAGATCGAACACGGGCTCTCTGTTGTTCCAGCTGATGAGATTGAGCTCCTTGATCCATCCGTTGTTGGGCTGAGATACGATGCCGAGACTCTTGACGATTTCATACTTGAATTCAGGCATGTCGTTTCTCCTTTTCTGTATTGATAAAATTTCAGTTGAAAACGAAATATTCGGGAAGACCGCACTTATAATCAAGGTCGATCTCACCCTCAATGAGGGGCAGAATATAACGGAGAGCCTCGTCCGTGACGTTGTTGCCCTCGCCGTTTATAAACCCGTCGGGAACGCGCTTTACCGCGTTTGCGATACCCGCTATCTCCTTCGCCGTATATTTTACCGAGTAGCCGTCTCCCTCTTCCCTCTCTATCGCCATCATGCAGCCGGTGCAGCCGCCCTCTGCGGCTTTTGCGGCGGCAAGACCGACGTTGAACGACTCCTCGATGTCGCGCCGCGACGCAATGTGAGACGCGCATCTTTGAGAAATGTTGAGTTCGACCGAACGCACCTTGCAGCCGAGCTTCTCTTTAACGTACAGTTCAAGCGCCTTGCCGGTGCCGGAAAGATATTTGTGGCCGAAAACGTCGGCGACGCCGCTCTGCGTACCCTCGCCGACATACGTTCCGTTTTTGTCGCGAAGACCTTCCGAAACGGCAATTACGACGTTGGGGTGTCGTGAAAGAGCCGCCTTTACGTCGTCGATAAATCTGTCGAGCGAGAAATCACGCTCCGGAAGATAAATGTAATCGGGCGCGTATCCCGTTACTATTCTGCCGAGCCCTGAGGAAACCGTGAGCCAGCCCGCGTCCCTGCCCATGATCTCGACTATCGTGACGGCGGGAACGGTATATACGGCGCAGTCCCTAATGATCTCTTGAACGGTCGTTGCTATGTATTTCGCGGCGGAGCCGAATCCCGGTGTATGGTCGGTGGCGCAAAGGTCGTTGTCGATGGTCTTCGGCACGCCGATGACCTTTATATCGTAGTTGCAGTTAGCCGTGTATTTTGTAAGTTTCGCAACGGTATCCATGGAGTCGTTGCCGCCGATATAGAAGAAGTATCTTATATCATATTTTTTGAAAAGAGATATAAGATTTTCGTAGAACTCTTCGTTTCCTTCGGGTGCAGGCAGCTTCTTTCTGCAAGAGCCGAGAGCGGACGCCGGAGTGTGCGAGAGAAGACGAAGTTTGCTCTCTTTTTCATCGTTTCCGAAAACGGAGGTAAGATCAATAAGGTCCTCCCTCAAAAAGCCTTCGATGCCGTTTCTCATGCCGTATACGGTCGTGACGTTTTCACATTCGAGAAGACCGGAAATAACACCCGCAAGACTTGCGTTTATGGCGGCGGTCGGTCCGCCCGACTGACCGACAACTGCGTTGCCCCTCAAAATCTCCATAGTTACCACCTATAATATATTATATATAAAGTGTATCACAGAAGAATTTGCTTGTCAATATCGAATATGAAAATTATTTGAAGCAGACCGATTTTTGACATATTTTTTTTATTATCGGGGTTAAAATGCAGATAAACAGAAAGGAAGGTGAAAAAATGAACAGAAACGAAGGCGTTCTCACAAAAATATATAAGGATAAAACGGTAGTTTTCGTAATCCGGGGAGAGATAGACCATCACAGCCTTAAGAGCGTGAAGACCGTTATCGACTCGGAAATATTCGTCAAGCGTCCGGACAAGCTGACGCTCGACCTCTCGGGCGTGAACTTTATGGATTCGTCCGGACTCGGGCTTATCCTCGGCAGATATCAGCTCGCAACCCGCCTCGGTATCGGGTTTTCACTCTTGGAGCCGTCGCCCGCCGTTTCAAAGCTCGTAAAGCTCGCCGGATGTGAGAAAATCATAAATATTGAAAGGAAATCGTCGTAATGAGAAGAAAAACAAAATATCAAAACTCGGCGGAGATAGTCTTCCCCGCAAAGTCTCAGAACGAATCGCTCGCAAGGTCTGTCGTTTCGTCATTTCTTATGCAGGCGAATCCGACAATCGAAGAGATATCGGACCTCAAATGCGCCGTATCGGAAGCGGTGACGAACTGTATCGTCCACGGATACGCCGGCACTCAGGGAGACATTAAGATGAAAATGAAACTGACGGAAGACGGCGACGCGATCATCGACATCATCGACAAGGGCTGCGGCATCGAAGACGTTGAGCTTGCCATGACGCCTATGTTCACGACAAACACGGACGGCGACAGAACAGGCATGGGATTTACCGTTATGCAGACGTTTACAGATAAAACGAAGGTGACGTCATCCGCCGGTAAAGGTACAAAGGTTCGGCTTATAAAGAAACTCCAAAGAGACGATACATAATGGAAACCGACGGAAGAACGAAGCGGAACGAGGAGAATCTGCGCCTTGCGTCGTGCGGCGACGACAGAGCCGTCGAATCGCTCATCCGCGACAACTATTCCCTCGCCGTTTCGGTAGCGAAGAAATTTCAAGGACGAGGATGCGATACCGAGGATTTGATACAGATAGGTCTTATGGGTATGCTGAAGGCGATAAGGAGCTTCGACCCGTCACGAGGATGCGCGTTTTCGACTTACGCCGTGCCGATGATAATGGGAGAGATCAGAAAATTTCTCCGTGACGACGGACTTATAAAGTACGGCAGGATAAGGCGGCAGAACGGATACGCCGTGATGCGGGCAAAAGAGGAATTTGCCGCGAAATTCTCACGCGATGCGAAAATATCCGACATTGAAAAAATGACCGGGCTCTCACCCGAAGAGATCTCGGAGGGGCTCGACGCCGTAACGCCCGTCGCGTCTTTCTCGGACACTGTCGGCGAGAGCGACGACTTGACGATAGAAAACACCGTCGCGGCGTCTGAAAATCCGTTTGACGGTGAGATCGAAAAGATGGCGCTTTATGAGACGCTCCGTTCCCTTGACCCGACGTGGAGAAAGATCATAGTTTATCGCTATTTCAAATGCCTGTCACAGCAGGAGACAGCGCGACGTCTCGGGATGACGCAGGTCAAAATATCGAGGGAGGAAAAGAAGATTTTCGAGCATATGAGGCGTCAGCTCTCGACGTAACGCTTGATTTATTCTCCGCCGTATGGTATAATTTAATAAGAATCATTAAGACGGAGACAGATATGAGCGAAAAATTATCAAAGCTCCTTTCCGTTTTCAGAAAAGACGGATTTTTCAAAGCCTTCGGTAAGACGGCAAGATATATAAATGGCGCCGTCAAGCGGCGATTCGGTATGTCCTACAAGAGAGATTTCAGGAAAAACGCCGTAAAGTACGCGCGCTTGATCGACGATGCGCTCTCGGGCGACTACGAAAGAGTTATCGTCTGGAGGAGCTCCTTCGGATGGGACGTGCCTCTTTTTCAAAGGCCTCAGCATATTTCGTCAAGTCTGTCAAAGAAGAAATGCCTCGTTTTTTACGAGGTGACGCCAATGACGGACAAAACGAAAGCTATTGAAAAACAGGCGGAGAACCTCTATCTTGTGAACTTCGGCAACTCGTACGCATCCGATCTTCTGCTTGATAAGCTCGAATCGTGCGAAAGGCCGAAGTACCTTCAGTTCTACTCTACCGACTGGACCCTTGACGTAGAATACGTAAAGGGATTCGTCAAAAAAGGATATAAAATACTCTACGAATACATCGACGACATAAATCCCGCGCTCGCCGGGACGAAGGAACTGCCCGTTAATATCTCGGAAAAGTACGAATACGCCATGTCGTCGCCCGACGACGTTTACGTCGTCGCAACGGCGGACGTACTGAAACGCGACGTCACGGAACACAGAGGCGAGCGCAATTTTGTGTTTTCTACGAACGGCGTCGACTACGAATTCTTCAAGGACCTTTCCGGCTCGGCTCCTAAAGACGAAAAGCTCGAGGAGGCGATATCGAGAGGAAAACCGCTCGTCGGCTACTACGGCGCCATGGCGTCGTGGCTCGATTACGATCTCTTGAAAAAGATCGACGATACGGACAGATTCACGTTCGTGCTCATCGGCATAAGATACGATGACTCGCTCGACTCGTCAGGCGTTTTAGGGCTCAAAAACGTCGTTTTTCTCGGATCGAAGGAATATAAGCTTCTGAAGTATTACGCATCGAAGATAGACGTTCTGACGATCCCCTTCGTCATCAACGATATTACGAGGGCTACCTCTCCGCTGAAACTTTTTGAGTACATGGCGCTCGGGAAACCGATCGTCACGTCGGCGATGAACGAGTGTATGAAATACGATACCCCGTTTATCGCAAACGGCAAAGAAGAATTCATCTCTCTT
>CADBQA010000186.1 GCA_902796675.1 uncultured Ruminococcus sp. | reverse complement strand
CTCTTTGATTTTCGGTGATACGTTATCTTCTTATGATGTTATGCTTACCTCACCTTTTTGCCAGTCATTGCTGCTCTACCAAGTTTGTCTTCGCTCTGAAGCGGGGTGAACCCGCTTTTTTTCTATTCGGTGACCTTCATTTCCAGCACGTCGTCGCAGATGAAGGAAATATCATCCGCGTTATGACTTGCGAGGAGTATCGCGCACCCGTTGTTTTTCATCTCGACGAGAAGATTTCTCATCATAACGACGGACGACGCGTCGAGCGCATTGAAAGGCTCGTCGAGAATGAGGACGTCCGGCGACTCCATTATCGCCTGAGCTATCCCGAGGCGCTGTCTCATACCGAGAGAATACTTTGAGACTTTTTTCTTCATGGCGTCCGCAAGTCCGACGCGCTCTATCGCCTCCGTCACCTGTTGTTTTCCGGCGCCCCCGCCGATCGCGGCGAGCAGGCGCAGATTCGCAAGTCCGCTCATCCCCGGTATAAAGCCCGGCGTCTCGATTATCACGCCGCACCGCGGCGGAAAATCACGCTCGCGCCCGATCGCCGCGCCGTTCACGCGGACGCTTCCCTCGTCCGGCTTCATAAAGCCGCAAATACATTTCATAAGTACGGTTTTGCCGCTCCCGTTAGCCCCGACAACGCCGAGCGCCCTGCCGGGAGGAACGGCGAGCGATACCCCGTCTACAACGGTCCTCTTTCCGAATCTTTTGACTAAATCATCCGCATAAATCCCGTTTTCCATAAAAGTCACCTATCGTTTCCGGTAAAATTGAAATCGTATCTTCCGATCCTGACGACAGCCAAGGCGAAAATTACCGCCGCGGCGGCGGCAAAGATCAGGTACGACGTGACGAGTGTCGGAAGGTCGTCGTAACCGAAATCGTGCATATAATACGTCGCGTGATTAAGCGGCGACACCCAGCCGAATATCACCTTTGCGACGCGCAAACGGAGCGGGGAGATATTCAGTTTTTCAAGGATAAGCATGGGATTCAGTACCGCGCCGACGGCGGAGAATGCCGCGCCCGCCGCCATACCGAGCCGCTTTTGCGAGAGATTGAATAAGAATATGACGGACGACAATACGAGCGAATAGCCGAGGAGAAGCAGAAAAACGTGAAGCGCCGCGCCGTATGGGAAAGACCGTTCAAGCACCTTCACGAACGCGGGCACTGTCAGCTCGCTCCCTACGTCGGAATAACCGAGGATCGCCGCGGTGTCGCTCCACATATCAGCCGCGAACGAAACTTTTCCGGACAGAAGCGCGGACGATACGAATATAAAAAGCACGAAGAGCGCCGTCATACTCGCGACGTAGACCGTCTGCCCCGCGACGTAGCACCGCCGCCCCGCCCTCATAAGCGAAAACGGGGTCGCTCCGTCAAACTTCGGGACGTCGGCGAACAGAAGCAAAAGGCATAAAGAGATCAAAAGGATCGATCTCGCGTCCCCGAACGTCCAGATGAAAGGCTCCGTTATCTGGAGCGACGTGCCGTGCCGCTCGGAGAAGCGAACTACCTTGTCCGTCAGAAGAAACGTCGCGACGAACCCGAGCGCGAATGCGAGATACACGTTAAGATCCCTCGCGCTGCGGCGGTGACATGCGAGCGCCACGGCAAAAACTTTTCTTATTTTATCAAGCACGGCGGATCCTCCGTATAAGAATAAAAACGTATACAACCCCGAGCGCGGCGGTAGCCGAGGCGAGATATGCGGCGACGTCCGGCGACGGGGAGATCCACGACGCGGGGTCGGGGAGCGCGGACGAAAACCGTTCCCTTACGATCACTATAAACCAGAAAAACACGAAAGGGCTCCCGTAGGCTATATATTTGCTGTCGCAAAGCGCCGACATCACCGCCGACACCGCCGCCCAAAGCGCGCCGGAGAAGAAAACCGCGGCGCCGGGTAACGGCACGCCGAAAAGCGACGCCGCGACTGCCGCGAGCGCCTCCGCCGCCCCTCCGGAGAGGACGCACGACAGGAATTTTGACAAAGAGTATCTCACAAGTCCCGTTCTGACGAGCGTCATTCTGAAGGAGCCGCTTTTGTACTCGTCGAGCCACGCCGTTGAATAAGGAAGCGTGCATAATAGCGGTACGAGGCAGACGTACAGCTCGCCCTGCCCTTCTTTTATCAGCACCGCCGCGTGAATCAAAAACGCCGACGCGAAGGCGGGAGAAATAAACGCTCTTTTCAGGTCGGAAAAGAAAATTCCCATAAAAGCTCCGATAACAAAAATGCTATGATAACTCATCATAGCATATCATAGCATTCTTTATATTTGCGTGTCCTCACCGGAAAGTCATCAAAATGTAATCTTCGCTTCCGTGCCGACGCCGACGCGGCTTTCAAACGAGAGCGTCATCCCGTAGCGGCGGCAGATCGCGTCGACGAGAGAGAGACCGAGCCCCGCGCCGCCGTTCTTTCTGCTTCTCGATTTGTCCGCCATATAGAAGGGCTCCGTTATCCTCGAAAGATCGTCTTCCGAAATACCGACGCCGCGGTCTCGGACTATGAGCGCGTTGTCCTCCGTGAATATTTCCACCTCGTCCCCGTCGCAGCTCGCTTTGACGGCGTTTTCAAGAAGATTGAACACGGCGTCGCAAAAAAGGTCGAAATCAGCCGCGACCATGCCGTAAAGATCGCCGCACGTCACTCTGACGCCGCGAACGCCGGACGCGGGCAATACGGCGTCGACTGCCGCTTTAACGGCGTCGGCGACAGATATCACGGAGATCTCTTCGTCCTCGGAGTTTTCTATTTCAAAAAGGCGCATCAGCTTTTTCGACAGCGCGTCGAGCCTTGCGCTCTCCTTCACGATGTATTCCTCCGCGGCGCCCCTTTCCTCGCTCGTAAGCGCGGCGCGGCGCATCGTCTCCGCGTAACCGGAAATCGAGGTCAGCGGCGTTTTCAGCTCGTGCGTCAGCGCCGACGCGAAAGCGGCGGTACGCCTTTCCGCTTCGACGAGACTCGCCTCTCTGCGTTCGACGGCAGACGCCATTTCATTGAAGTCGCGCGATATTTCTCCTATCTCGTCGTCCCTCGCCGCGTCGAGCCTCTCGCCGTAATCCCCTGACGCTATCGCCCTTGCGCTTTTTGAAAGACGCCCGAGCGGAGAGAGCGATCTGCCGATCAAAAATGACGACAGCACGACGGCGATAACGGAAGCCGAGGCCGCGACAGCAGCGATTATTGCCGTCATCCTGCCGACGGACTCGTCCGCGTAGTCAATGTCGCATATTCTATACAAATCGTATTCCCCGACGCTCACTGAATAAACGCGTACGTTGTGCCCCTCAATGGTCATGGCGACCAGCGAGCCTCTTGCGCCGGACTCCAAAACGAACGGATAACGTCCGGTTTTATAGCCGTTTATTATTGCCTCGGCTTCTGTCGTCGTATTATTGAATAATTCCCTGCCGTTCTTTAAGCATATTATCGGGTCCTCGCGGCGTGTCTTGAAAAAGTATCTCGCCGCCTCATCCGGCATATTCTCTCCGCCGACGATAAGGAACTCCTCGAATTCGTTTCGCAGCGCCGTTGATTCGGTCATTGCCGCGGCTTCCGCGTTCTTTATTATCAAATCGCGGTTTTGTTTCCATAAAACCGCGCTTATCGCGGCGACGGTGGCAAGGATAACGGACGCCGATATCAGCGATATTTTCGTTCGCAGTTTCATTTTATCCTGTCCTCAAGTCTATAACCGACCTTCGGCACGGTCTTTATGACGTCCGCCATATCGAGCTTTGAGCGTATCTTCGCTATGTGGACGTCGACGGTGCGCGTCTCGCCGAGATAGTTCGACCCCCAGACGAGAGCGATCAGATCGTCGCGCGACAGCGCGATATTGCGGTGTTTCGCAAGCGTCAGGAGCAAATCAAACTCGAGCGGCTTCATAACGACCTCTTCGCCGGATTTCATCACGCGCCGTTCGGACGAACAGATCGTGACGTCGCCTATTTCTATTGTGTCTTCCGTCTTTGAAGAGCGCGAGATGACTTTATCCATCCTGACGAGAAGCTCGAGAACGTCGAAGGGCTTTACCATATAGTCCTCGGCGCCGCCGGTCAGCCCGCGGAGCTTCGAGGCGATATCGTCCTTCGCGGTCAGAAATATGACCGGTATCGCGTAAGGCTTCAAAGCCTCGAAAACGCCGAAGCCGTCGACGCGTGGAAGCATCACGTCGAGGACGGCAAGGTCGTACGCGTGGTCAGACGAAAGAGAGCGCACGGCGTCCTCGCCGTCGTCTATGACGCGGTATTCCATGCCCGCGACGCGAAGGTTCATCGCTATAAGATTTGATATCGCTTCGTCGTCCTCGACGATAAGGATACGTCTTGACATAATTACCTCCGATCAGTAACCGAGATCCGGGTCTATGACAGTTTTATCGATCGCGTTTATACAAAGAACGGACTCGCGAGCGTCGCCGCTTATCTTAATGCCTGAAAAGTAAGCCTCGTTATATCCCGAAAAATTCCAGACGGGTACTATGAGACCAGTGTCAAAGCTGTCCTGCTCGCTTATCCTCGAATAGGTGAGTCTGACCCTGGCCACGCTTACCGTACGTTCGACGCTCTCGCTCACGTATTTGACGGGCATCATGCGCTCGAAAACCTCGCAGACCGCCTCAAACGGCTGAAGCGCCGCCCCGTCAACGACCTTTTCCGTTACCTCGATCGGCGCGAGATAATCAAACCCGACTACGCCCGCGTCGTTGACGTACACGACGGCGTATTCGCCCGGCCATTCGAGTTTTCTGTAATCTCCGTCGGACCCGTCGCCGAAGTATTTCTTTGTCCCGCTCGCCTGATCGAACGGCACACCGTCTATATATCTGCAGCAAATGAAGATGTAATACGTTCTGTAATAGACCCCTGCCTCTATATCGTGAATATCGTTGAAAAGCCCACCGTCGAAGATCCTGAACTCGTTGAGCCCGAGGCTTGACAGAAAGCCGTACGCCTCGCTCTCCGCCGCGTCACGCGAAAGATCCGCCGTGTCGCCCGGCAGTTGCGTCGGGGATGACGAAAATATAATGCCGTTTGTAAGAGTATTGGGAGGAAGCGCGCCGCCGGGGTCGCTTACGGTGTCGAGGCTTTGCGGCCAGACCATCACGCCGTAGGGTGTACCGTAATCGTACTTCGACGACGATTTTCTTATACTGAGTTTATTCCCTTTTTCCTCGTTGTTCTGCGCGTACAGCGTCGCGTATACGCCGTCCGAACCGTCCGTCGCCGCGTAAACGACCTCTCCCGACGCGTTCAGTTCGTACTGCCACTTATAATACTTACTCTCCGGCGACGCGTCGAGAAGCTCCGTCACCTTGCGCAGATGACCGTCTGACTTGTGTTCATTCAGCGTATCGTCATTCGCGGGGTCGGGAGAATCATTGACTGCCTCGGCGTCGTAAAGAGGGCTCTCGCCGATTATCAGGCGGCGGGCGTTGTCGATAAAATCATCAGTTATCTTTTTTTGTCTGACGCGGTAAACCGACATCTTTTCAACGTCGGGTATAAAGACCTCGGCGTCGACGTTGACGGTGAGACCGAACGTGTCGCTGTTGATTTCCGTCTTATAAGTTTCATATTTTCCGGCGAGCGAATCCATACCGACCTTTTCCTCGTTCTCCGTATCCAACGCCTCGAAAATGAGGTTGTCAAGATCCTTGTGGACGACGAGAGAACCTTTGGGCGCCTCGCGGCACCCGGAAAAAGCAAAAAGAGCCGCGGCGATGACCGGGAAGAGCTTTTTGATTACAGCCATAAAAATCCCTCCTTTATGATTATATCATATCATTTGCCGCCGCATCAAGTATTCACCGCGTTGTCATCA
Source organism: uncultured Ruminococcus sp. (assembly GCA_902796675.1). Lineage (GTDB taxonomy): Bacteria > Bacillota > Clostridia > Oscillospirales > CAG-272 > RUG14199. Next base: position 118 of record CADBQA010000186.1, on the reverse strand, counting down.
AAATGTAAACAAAAACGCCCAGGAAGGGGCGTTTCAGGCTGAAGACAAAGTCTTCAGCCTGAGTCAGAGTGAGAGAAACGCCGGTAGATTTGGTGATCTCGCCGCGGTAGGCGTAGTG
>CADBQA010000185.1 GCA_902796675.1 uncultured Ruminococcus sp. | reverse complement strand
GGTCACTACGCCTACCGCGGCGAGATCACCGAATCTACCTGCGTTTCTCTTCCTCTGACTCAGGCTGAAGACTTTGTCTTCAGCCTGCAGCGCCCGTCATTCGACGGGCGCTGATTTTAAAAAACTTTTGCGAGAAAAGATTTTAACCTTTCAGACTTCGGATTCTGAAAGATCTCTTCGGGAGTGCCTTCCTCGAGGATCTTTCCCGAATCCATAAAGAGCACCCTGTCCGCGACTTCGCGGGCGAAGCCCATTTCGTGAGTGACGCATATCATCGTCATACCCGTTTTCGCAAGGCTCTTCATAACGTCAAGGACCTCACCGACCATCTCGGGGTCGAGAGCCGACGTCGGTTCGTCGAAAAGCATTACCTCCGGCTCCATACATAGAGCTCTGATTATTGCGATACGCTGTTTCTGACCGCCTGAGAGCTTGCTCGGATACTCGTCCTTTTTTTCGGGAAGACCTATCCTCTCGAGAAGCTCCATAGCTTTCGATTCCGCCTGCTCCTTTGTTTTCAGCTTCAGCTTTACGGGAGCGAGCGTCAGGTTATCCATAACAGTGAGATTATTGAAAAGGTTAAAATGCTGGAATACCATACCCATCCGCTGACGGGCTATGTTTATATCGAGATGATTTTCCGCGTCAAATTTTTTGAGAAGGGATGCGTATTCGCGCCCCTCGTGACGCTTCAGAAGGTCTTCTTTTTTTATTTTCGCGACCGCGTCCTCGCTGTCTGTATTGCCGGACGTCAGCTTTTTGTAAGTGTTCGATGCCTTGATAATATCCGGGTGGAGATAAGGATCGGGAGGCGTCAGCATCTTGCCGTCGAACCATATCTCGCCGTAGGTGGGCTCTTCAAGACTGTTGAGACAGCGGAGGAAAGTGCTTTTTCCGCTGCCCGAAGGGCCTATCACAACTACGCATTCGTTATCTTTTATATCGCAGGAAAGAGCGTCGATGACACGGCATTTACCGAAATCTTTATATAAGTTTTTAACGTTTATCACTTGCGCGCAGCCTCTTTTCTATGATTTTAATAACGAGCGTGAGAAGGTAGACGATAGCGAGATAGAAGAGCGCGACGACCGTCATCGGTATAAGGTAACTCGCCATATTCTGACCGCTTCCGATTATCTTAGCGGCGTTTGTGAGGTCAAACATACCTATCATACTGACGATCGACGTTTCTTTTATAAGAGCTATCAGCTCGTTGCCTATCGCCGGGATCACGTTCTTGATCGCCTGAGGGATAACGATATGAAGCATAGTCGTGGCGTTCGAAAGGCCGAGAGCGCGTCCCGCTTCCGTTTGACCGATATCAACGGAAAGGATGCCGGCGCGTATGTTTTCGGAAACGTATGCGCCGGAGTTTACGCCGAAGGCGATTATTGCCGTCAGTATCTGCGGGAAGTTCCTTATCGCGAAGACGACATACGCCATAATAAATAGCTGAAGCGCCATAGGCGTGCCGCGTATGACGGTGACGTAAACCTTGCATATCGCCTTCGGTATGACCATGATTTTTGACTTTTTGGAAAGACCGACGAGTGCAACGAGGGTGCCGAGTACGAGGCCGAGCACCATTGCGCCGAGCGATATGTATATTGTCGTGGTAAATCCCTTCCAAATGATCTGCATATACTTCTCATTTGTAAACAGGGAAGCGATTTTTTCAAAGAAATCCATTTATAAAGGCTCCTCGGAAAAGAAGTTATACAAAACGTCAGCCCGACTTTACGAACGTAAAGCCAGGCGGACGTTTATTTTTTGTTGATTTATCAGTTCATTCCCATGTGCTTCATAACGAGGTCGAGAACTTCATTGGAGCCCTTGCCGTCGTCTTTGAGCATTTCTGTGAGAACTTCATTGATAGCGTTAAGGAGTTCCGTGTTGCCCTTCGTAACGCAGATCGCGTACTGTTCCTCCGTGGGGGAATCCTCTTCGCCGTCGGCGCCTTTGTAGTAAAGCGGCAGGCACTTGAAACCGGCGTTCTTCTCAACGATGTACTGAGCGGGGAGCTGGTCGATGATAACGACGTCGAGCTGACCGGCGGGAATGGCGTCTGCTGCGAGCTGAGCGTTATCGAAGTTTACGACTTCCGTCGAAGTTCCGGCGAGAACGCCTTCTTCAACTTCGCTTTCAGCGTAGATCATACCGGTCGTATCTGTTTGAACGCCGAGCTTAAGGTCTGCGAGTTCATCCCAGAGTATGTATTCTTTGTCACCGGCGAATTTCTCGTTGTCTTCAGCGTAGATAACGTACTGGACCGACGTGTAGTAGGGAATGGAGAAGTCTACCTTTTCGGCGCGCGCTTCGGTTATAGTGATACCTGCGGCGCCGGCGTCGCAAACTTCGCCTTTTTCGACGTTGTCGATTATAACGGCAAACTCCGTGTTGTCGAACTGGATCGTTTTGCCGAGCTTCTCGCCGACTTTGTTCATGATCTCAACGTCAACGCCGACGATCTCGGTTCCGTCGTAATATTCGAACGGAGCGAAATAAGCGTTTGTATTGACGATGATCTTTCCTTTTTCGGCTTCAGCTTCATTGTTGTCTTTGCAAGAAGCGAGGATAAGAGCGGACAGAGCCATAACGGCTACGAGAATTAAAGATATGATTTTTTTCATTTCAAGTTCCTCCTGTGAAACTTTATTCGTTTGATGCCATGATTATACACCGAATTTGCATATTTGTCAATACAATTTGATAAAATATTCAATATTCGGCTTATTGACCGAATATTTATTAACCAATACACTGCATTTGTTCAATTTGATTATTATTTGTGTCTATATTGACTTCAAATCCTCAATACGACATTTATTACGTACTTTAAGTGATACCATAAGATACGGGGGTGATGCGATGAAGACCGTCGTATACGCTGACGTTCTTTTTTTAATTAACTTCGGGATGGACCTTATATCAATTTGGCTGACGCTGTATATTTTTTCGGTCAGGATCAACTATCTGAAACTGTTTGCCGCCGCGGTAGCGGGTGGCGCGTACGGCGTCGCGGCGGTCCTTTTCGATCTGTCGGGCTTTTTATCTCTCGCGTCAAGCGCCGGAGTCAGTTTTATTATGATCCTGATAGCGTCATCCGGTTCGGCAAAACTCTCCGTACACATAAAACACACAATCGTTATGTGGGGTATTGGAACGCTGCTCGGCGGCGCCGTTACGGCGATCTGCTCGCTCGGCGGAAATTCATATTCAGACTTAAGGACACATAACGCGCCGTTTTTCGTTCTCGCGCTCGCCGCGGCTCTTTCCGTCGGTGTCGTCAGGCTGATTTCAGTTATATCGTCTGTAAAACAGTGTGACGCGACGGTCACGTCGTTCGGTGTTTCAAGGACCGCGTCGCTTCTCGTTGATTCGGGCTGTCTTGTCAGAGAGCCGATTTCGGGGCGTCCGGTCGTCTTTATAAAAAAGGAAGTATTCGGAGACCTCAATAATAAAGACGTCGAGCTTTTGTGCGGCGGAGCGGAAAATCTTGAGAAGCTCTCTCCGGATACTAAGAGAAGATCAAGGTTGATCGGTGTGACGAGGGGGAATGGGGAAGCGCTTCTTATCGGCTTCATTCCGGACGATCTTCTTTTACATATTAAAAAGGAAACAAAGTCAGTCGGTTGTATCGTTGTGCTCGAAGATGTTCGGGATTACGACGGATATGACGGGATTATTCCGTCGTCCGTAATTAAATAAGGAGGAATTATGAGGCTGTTTCGGAAAATATGGGAGATAATTAAGCGGTATTTTGCGCCGCTCTTCGCAAGGCGCGGTTTTTATTACATAAACGGACCGGAGACACTTCCGGCGCCGCTCGATTCTGAGGCTGAAGAAAAAGCGATCGGCGCGCTCGGAAAAGACCCTGCCGCCGCGTCGCTGTTGATAGAACACAATCTCCGGCTTGTCGTTTATATCGCAAAGAAGTTTGAAAACTGCGACGTCGGTCTTGAGGACCTGATTTCGATCGGGACGATAGGTCTCATAAAAGCCGTCAACACTTTCAAGGCCGATAAAAACATAAAGCTCGCGACTTACGCGTCACGCTGTATCGAGAATGAGATATTGATGTATATCAGAAAATCGTCGCAAAGAAGGGGCGACGTCTCCATCGACGAGCCGCTAAACGTAGATTGGGACGGCAACGAGCTTCTGCTTTCGGACGTGCTCGGAAGCGACGCGGACTCGGTAAGCCGCAGTATGGAGCAGCGTGAGGATGAAATGATAATAAGGCGCGCGATAGAGGACCTGCCGCCGAGGGAGAAGACTATTATCGAGATGAGGTTCGGAATGTACGGAAGGCGGGAATACACACAAAAAGAGGTCGCCGATATACTCGGGATCTCGCAGTCGTATATATCCCGTCTTGAAAAGCGGATAATCGAAAAGCTCCGTGACGACGTTAAGGATAAAATATTCTGAAAAACCCCTTAATATATAAAAATTAAAAATATTTTGAAATGGGGTTGATTTTTAATTAAAAACGTGCTATAATGCCTTGTAATTGAAAAATATAAGGAGTGAAGATAATGAAGGAAGGAATCCATCCCGACTACAAGGAAGTTACTATCCGTTGTGCTTGCGGCGAAACTGTAGTCACGCGTTCCACTAAG
>CADBQA010000184.1 GCA_902796675.1 uncultured Ruminococcus sp. | reverse complement strand
GGATTTGAACCCAGACAAACAGAGTCAGAGTCTGTCGTGCTACCCTTACACAATTCCGCAATGTTCTCTCGAACGATGTAAAGTATAGCAAAAAAGTTCGCTCTTGTCAAGAGCTTTTGATATTTTTTTGAACACATCTTTATCATTTTTATTTACTTAACGGAATAAATGTGATAAAATAAACTACAATAAAAGCAAAGATCACACAAGAGGGGCGTCTTTGCTTATGAATGATTTCAAAAAGAAGTTCATGATAGGACTGGCGGCGGGTTCCGTCGCGGCGGCGTTCGTCGTCCTTTACGCGGTCATCGTCGCGAACGTTCTGACAAGAGGTTAAACGTGAGACTTGACAAATATCTGTCCGAGGCCGCGGCATCGTCAAGGTCCGAGGCGGCGCGGGCGGCGAGAGCGGGGCGCATCACGGTCGACGGCGTGACCGTGCGCGACTGCTCCGTACATATCGACCCCGAGAGCGCCGAGGTGACGCTCGACGGAAAGAGGGTGCTGTGGCGCCGCTTCACCTACGTTATGCTTAACAAGCCGAAGGGTTACGTCAGCTCGACGGAGGACAGCGGCAGAACGGTGATGGACCTTCTTCCCGACGCCTTCAAAAAGATGAATATGTTTCCGTGCGGCAGGCTCGACGTCGACACTACGGGGCTTCTTCTCATAACGAACGACGGCGAGCGCGCGCACAGGCTGCTGTCGCCCGCGCGCCACGTTGCGAAGATCTACGCGTTCGTTATAACCGATCCGATAGGTGAAGACGAGAGGGCAAGGCTTGAGCAGGGCGTCGACATCGGCGGGCATATATCCGCGCCGTCGACGGTGCGGCTCGACACGCCGACGTCCGGCGAGATAACGATAACCGAGGGAAAATTTCATCAGATAAAAAGAATGTTTCACGCCGTGGGGAGCGAGATATCGGAGCTTGAGAGGGTCGCGTTCGGTCCTCTGACGCTCGACCGCTCGCTCGGCCACGGAGAATACAGATATTTGACAGACGAAGAAGAAGCCGCGCTTATCGCGGCGGCGGAATGACAAACGGAGAGAATATGGACATAATCAAAAAATTATCCGAAGAACTGAACGTAAAACTTACGCAGGTCGAGGCAGCTGTAAAGCTGCTTGACGACGGAAACACCGTTCCTTTTATCGCAAGATACAGAAAAGAAGTCACGGGCGGCCTTGACGACGAGTGCCTCAGAAATCTCACCGAAAGGCTCGGTTATCTCAGAAGCCTCGAGGCGAGAAAGGAAGAGGTCAAGGGGCTCATCGACGCTCAGGAAAAACTGACGCCGGAGCTTATCGACGCGATCGACGCGGCATCGACGCTGACCGAGGTCGACGATATTTACAGACCTTACAGACCGAAGAGAAAGACGAGAGCGTCCGTCGCCAAGGAGCGCGGGCTCGAGCCTCTCGCCGAGCTTATAAAAGAGGAAAGAGACGAATACTCCCCGTCGCTCGAGGAGGAAGCCGAAAAATATATAGATGAAGAAAAGGGCGTGACGTCAGCCGCCGACGCTCTCGCCGGAGCGTGCGACATAATCGCGGAGGAGGTCTCCGACAACGCGGAGTACCGCCGCGAGATACGCGCTCTGACGACGGAGTTCGGCAAAATATCGAGCCGCAAGGCGGGCGACGACGAACACGGAGTTTACGAGCAGTATTACGAGTACGACGAGGCGGTAAAGACGATACCCGCACACCGCGTTCTCGCGATAAACCGCGCCGAAAAGGAAGAGGTACTGAAGGTCGCCGTCACGGTGCCGAGCGACCTCATACTCAACTGGCTCTTTTCGGCTCACATAAAGAATTACAAGAGTCCCGCTTTCAAATACAACTCCCGCGCGGTCTGCGACAGCTACGAAAGGCTTATAGCGCCTTCGATCGAGAGGGAAGTCAGAAACGATCTTTTCGACGTCGCGAGCGAGAGCGCGATAAAGCTCTTCTCAGACAACCTGAAGCATCTTCTTATGGCGGCGCCCCTCAAGGGCAAGACCGTCATGGGTTACGACCCCGGTTACAGAACGGGCTGCAAGCTCGCCGTCGTCGACAAGACGGGGGCGGTCATCGACACCGCGGTCATTTATCCTACGAAGCCTCACGAGAGGATAGCGGAGTCGAAGCGCATCGTCAAGGGACTTATCACGAAATACGGCGTCGACGTCGTCGCGATAGGCAACGGCACGGCGTCCGGCGAGAGCGAGATGTTCATCGCCGACACGCTCTCGGAGCTGAAATGCGGAACTAAATATATCATCGTCAGCGAGGCGGGAGCGTCGGTCTATTCGGCGTCGAAGCAGGGCGCGGAGGAGTTCCCGGATTTCGACGTCACTCAAAGGAGCGCGGTATCGATCGCGCGCCGTCTCCAGGACCCGCTCGCGGAGCTTGTCAAGATCGACCCCAAGTCGATAGGCGTCGGTCAGTATCAGCACGATATGAAGGAGGCGCGTCTCGACGAGGCGCTGACAGGCGTCGTTGAGGACTGCGTAAACTCCGTCGGAGTCGACCTCAACACCGCGTCGTATTCTCTCCTTTCATATATATCCGGCATAAATCTGACAGGAGCCAAAAACATAGTTAAATACAGGGACGAAAACGGCGAGTTCGCAAAACGCTCGGACGTGCTCAAGGTGCCGAGGATCGGCGCGAAGGCATACGAGCAGTGCGCCGGATTTCTCAGAGTCCCCGGCTCCGCCGAGGTCTTCGACAATACCGGCGTCCATCCTGAGAGCTACGACGTCGCGAGAGCGCTGCTTGGGCGTCTCGGCTACACGGCGGGAGACGTCAAAGCGGGCAGCTTCCCCGGTATCGGCGCGAAGGTCAGGGCGGCGGGAGTTTCGGCGCTTGCCGCGGAGCTCGGCTGCGGCGAACCGACGCTCGAGGACATCGTCAAAGAACTTGAAAAGCCCGGGCGCGACGTGCGCGATTCGCTCCCGATGCCCGTCCTTCGCGAGAGGGTGCTCGATATAGCGGATCTCAAAGAGGGGATGAAGCTGACCGGGACCGTGAGAAACGTCATAGATTTCGGCGCTTTCGTCGACATCGGCGTTCACCAGGACGGTCTCGTCCATATATCGGAACTCTCCGACAAATTCGTAAAGCACCCGTCGGAGGTCGTCTCCGTCGGCGACGTCGTCAGCGTAAGGGTCAAGAGCGTAGACCTCAAAAAGAAGAGAATAGCCCTCACGATGAAAAGCGAACATTAATTAAATATAGTATAGACAAATTGTTTCCGTTTGTGCAATTATCACAAACCAAACTGCGAATTTTTGGAGAAATAGTCACTACCATTTGCGATTCGTTTTTGATAAAATATAGGGTAGATATTTATGTGAGAAGCGTATAATTATACGCGTCCATAACCGGAGGAATACAAGATGGCAAGTTTATCCCTGAAGCATATTTACAAGAAGTATCCCGGCGGCGTCACCGCCGTTTCGGACTTCTGTCTTGAAATAAAAGACAAAGAGTTTCTTATCCTCGTCGGACCTTCCGGCTGCGGTAAAACAACGACTCTTCGTATGATCGCGGGCCTCGAGGAGATCTCAGAGGGCGAGCTTTTCATAGGCGACAGACTTGTCAACGACGTAGCGCCGAAGGACCGCGATATCGCGATGGTTTTCCAGAACTACGCTCTTTATCCTCATATGACGGTCTTCGACAATATGGCGTTCGGACTCAAGCTCCGCAAGACGCCGAAGGAAGAGATCAAACGCCGCGTCGAGGACGCCGCGAGGATCCTCGACATCACCCACCTTCTCGACAGAAAGCCGAAGGCTCTGTCCGGCGGTCAGAAGCAGAGAGTCGCGCTCGGACGCGCCATCGTCCGCAAGCCGATGGTATTCCTTCTCGACGAGCCTCTTTCCAACCTCGACGCGAAACTCCGCGCGACGATGAGAACAGAGCTTACGAAGATCCATCAGAGAGTCGGTACGACTTTCGTATACGTTACCCACGACCAGATCGAGGCTATGACGATGGCGACGCGTATCGTCGTTATGAAAGACGGTCTCATCCAGCAGGTCGACACTCCTCAAAATCTCTACGATTATCCCGTAAACCTTTTCGTCGCGGGCTTCATCGGAACTCCTCAGATGAACTTTATCGACGCTACGCTTGAAAAGCGCGGCGAGGATCTTTTCCTCAAGTTCGGCGAGAACTCCGTAAAGCTTCCCGCCGACAAGGCGAACAACCCGATCCTCAAGGACTATATCGGCAAGGAAGTCGT
>CADBQA010000183.1 GCA_902796675.1 uncultured Ruminococcus sp. | reverse complement strand
TCCATATCGCCGTAGAAGTCCTCGAGACCCTGAATGTCGATCATGGTCATCCAGCGCTCGCCCTCGGTGATAAGACCGCAGGAGATACCGGCGACGGGCGCCTTTATCGGAACGCCCGCGTCCATGAGCGCGAGTGTGGAGCCGCAGACGGAACCCTGGCTCGTCGAGCCGTTGGAAGAAACGACCTCGGATACGAGACGGATAGCGTACGGGAACTCTTCGACGGAGGGAAGTACGGGAACGAGCGAACGCTCTGCGAGCGCGCCGTGGCCGATCTCACGTCTGCCGGGGCTGCGTGAAGCCTTCGCTTCGCCGACGGAGTAGCCGGGCATATTGTAGTGGTGCATATATCTCTTGGACTCCTCCTCGGAGATACCGTCGAGCATCTGAGCGTCGCTGATCGGGCCGAGGGTAGCCATCGTCAAGACCTGGGTCTGACCTCTTGTGAACAGACCGCTGCCGTGTACTCTCCTGAAGAGACCGACTTCAGCCGCGAGGGGTCTTATCTGGTCGAGACGGCGTCCGTCAACGCGCTTGCCCTCGTCGAGAAGCCAGCGGCGAACGACGAACTTCTGTACCTTATAGAGAATCTCGTCGAGGGCGACGTGCGTGTCGGGGTTGCCCTCGTCGTATTCTTCGTATACTTTCTCATAGATGGGAGCCATTCTCTCGTCGCGGACGTTCTTGTCGTCCGTGTCAAGGGCTGCTTTGATGTCGTCGATGAACTCGTCCTTGATCTTCTCGTAGAGATCGTGGTCGACTTCGCACGACGGATAGTCGAATTTCGGTTTGCCGATCTCGGCGACGATGCCGTTGATGAAGGCGACGAGCGGCTTGATGACCGCGTGCGCGAGCATGATGGCGTTGTACATATCGTCGTCGGAAACTTCTTTAGCGCCCGCCTCGATCATAACGACCTTCTTTTCGGAAGCCGCAACGGTGAGCTCGAGGATAGACGTTTCACGCTGCTTCTGCGTGGGGTTGACGATGAACTTGCCGTCCTCGGTCATGCCCATAAATACGCCGCCGATAGGTCCGTTCCACGGAATATCGGAGATGGAAAGGGCAATGGACGCGCCGATCATAGCGGCGATCTCGGGCGAGCAGTCGTAGTCGACGGCGAGTACCGTCAGAGAGATGTTGACGTCGTTGCGAAGGTCCTTCGGGAAGAGAGGACGGATGGGACGGTCGATGACGCGGGACGTGAGTATCGCCTTTTCGGAAGGACGTCCCTCGCGCTTGAGGTAACCGCCGGGGATCCTGCCGACGGAGTAGAGTCTCTCCTCGAAGTCAACGGACAGAGGAAGAAAATCGATGCCGTCGCGCGGACGCGCGGAAGCCGTGGCGCAGGCGAGGATCGCCGTGTCGCCGTAGCGGACGATGCAGGAACCGTTTGCGAGTCCCGCAACTTTTCCCGTCTCTACGACGAGAGGTCTGCCTGCCAGCTCGTAGCTGAAGGTTCTGTAGTTTTCAAACATTGTGTTTGCCTCCTGTTTTTTATATTTTCGGCGGGAGGTTAGCACTTAAACGGCGCGCCGCCGCTCGTGCGGCGCACGGTTTAACTGCTAATCCTTACCTCGCCGTTGTGTACGTGTGACAAAATTCAAGGTCGGAACAGGCATGCTGCCCCGACCTGAATTTCATCTTTTGATTACTTTCTGAGACCGAGCTTTTCTACGATAGCACGATATCTCTCGATATCCTTCTTCTGAAGGTAACCGAGAAGGTTGCGTCTGTGACCGACCATTTTGAGAAGGCCGCGACGGCTGTGGTGGTCCTGCTTGTTGTTCTTCAGATGCTCGTTGAGGGTTACTATTCTGTGTGTGAGAATAGCGATCTGAACTTCGGGAGAACCCGTGTCGCCCTCGTGGATGGCGTACTGCTCGATGAGCTCCTGCTTCTTTTCCTTTGTAATCATGGTTTTCACCTCATAAAAAATATTAGCTGTCGGGACACAGAGAACGGCGGGTGAAGCGCTTTTGATAAAGCCTTAAATCCGTAAACCGAGTTCCGATATTGCCAACGAGAATTATAACACAAAAAAAACCGGTTGTAAAGGCTTTTTTATATATTTTACTTTTATCACAATAATTCGAGTCGGCGTCGCGCCTTCATTTGTCGAAAAACACGGAAGCGGACGACGTTATTCAAATGTATAAAACCGGACCCGAACAATTTATTCAAATGCCTAATAAAAATCGAAACTACCCGCCGCGCGAGGCTTTTACCGTTTTGACAACCGTAAAAGCGGCGGATATGACGAGCGCCGCGCCGAAAAGTTTTCGTATCGCGTCGCCGGAGAGCGCCTCCGACAGTGCGGCGCCGGGTATGCTGCCGGCGACGCCGGCGAGCGCGAGAGAGAGCACGAGCGCGCCGTCCGGACGCTCGCGTGAGGCGTGAAACGGGAGAGCCGCGGAAGCGGCGGCGAGAAAGAACGCTATGTTCTCCGCTCTCGCGGGGAGCTGTTCCGCGCCCTTGAGGAACACTAAATATATCATAAAGAGACCTCCGCCTCCGACGCCCATCCCGGAGAGCGCGCCGAGCGCGAAGGGGATCACCACGTCGAGCACCGCGTCACCCCGTTATCATATTGATGCCGGCGAATGCCGTCACAGCCGCGAAGATATATGAGAGAGCGTTACCCCTCAGCCTGCCGGAGAGCATCGCCCCCGCCGCGCCGCCGAGCGCCGCGGGGATGAGGAGGGACGGGTACGGAAGCTCTGATGCCGACGAGAACGCTCCGAGCGCCGTCACCGCCGTGACGGGCGTCATCACCGCGAGCGCGGTCGCAAACAGCTTTCTTTTGTCCGGGATCAACTTCGAGAGCGAGAAGACGAGGACGACGCCGCCCATGGCGCCGAGCGCGCCGTTCAGAAACCCCGCCGCCGCTCCGCAGACAAGGATATGGAGCGGCACGCGGCGTCCGTTTTCCAATAATTTCGGTGTTTTCATAATTCCATTATTGACAGGGCGGCGCAAACTTATTTGTTCAAACTCTTGTAATTCGATAAAAAATATGGTATATTATTAATATGAATGCCTTCAATTCAGCGAGGAAATGAAAACAATGGCTCAAAGCTCAAACACCAAGAACGCTAAATATAAAGTGACGGGGAAGAGACCCGCGCCGAAGAAGACCTCCGGCACTCACGCGGGCAAGGACGCTTTCAGAAAAGAATCGTCCGGTTTCCTCAAGCAGTTCACGCCCTTTATACTTTTCACGGCGGCGCTCCTTCTGACGATCTCGTTTTTCGTCGCGGATTTCGGAGCCGTCGGTAATTTCATAAGAGACAAGGTGCTCTTCGGCATCTTTTCGGTCTCGCTGTACTTTCTGCCCGCGCTTCTCATCGTGATAGGCGTGCTCCTTCTCGCCGACAACGAGGAGAGAAAGATCGCAAAGGCGGTCTGGACGAGCGTCATCGCGTTTTTGCTTGTCGACGTTATGTGCCACCTTCTTTTCGCGCCTGCTGAGACAGTCGCGAACTTCAACCCGTTCACCCATTTTCAGTACGGTATGCAGAAAGTGGGCGGCGGCTTCATCGGCGGTTTCTTCGGCGGGCTTCTCGCGGTTTGCTTCAGCAAGATCGGCGCCTACATTATAGTCGCCGCGACGGTAGTCATACTCGTTATGGTGATGCTGAAGAAGACGCCGCGCGACGTCGCCGACAAAATTAAGGATTCAGCCGCGGAAAGGCGCGAAAGACGCGAGGCGGAGCGCCTCGCCGCGGAAGCCGAGGCGAAGAGACTCGAGCGCGAGTCAAGGCAGGGAAGACGCGGCGGCGACGTTCAGCTCGCTCTGACGGACGCCGAGACCGCGGCGCAAAGCGCCGGCGTTTACGACCCGACGGAGTACGACGGCGAGAGAAAGACGGAGTTCGATCCCGATATACTGGACGGCGACTTTTCCGAGGACGAGTTCACCAAGACCGAAGAGGAAACGTCTGATGAGGTCGTTCCCGAAGAGAGCGCTGGCGAAGTTCTCGAGCCCGTGGCAAAGAGCGAGGGCGTCGACGAGTCGATCTTCGACGCGGACGACGACGCGGTCCTCGATATGCTCTCGAAGACCTATCTCGGCGGCGGTGAAATGAAAGTCGAGACCGCCGACCTCGACCCGACGCTCGACAACGGCGAGGTCGTGGATATCCCCGCTCCTCCCGAATACGTTTTCCCGGATATAGACCTTCTCGTCGAGGACACGGCGAAGAAGACGAAGGACCCGAAGCGCGAGCTCGAGGAGAAGGAAGCGAAGCTTATCCAGACTCTTGAAAAATTCAACGTACACACCGAGTCCGCGGGACTTCCTTCGCGCGGACCCACGATAACGAGATACGAGCTTCGCCCGGCGCCGGGCACGAGAGTCCGCGCCATCGTGAATCTCGTCGACGACATCGCCCTCTCGCTCGCGACGAGCGGGATAAGGATAGAGGCGCCGATCCCCGGCAAGTCCGCCGTCGGCATCGAGGTCCCGAACGACGACCAGTCGATAGTCCGTTTGCGTACGCTGATAGACAGCGCGAAGTTCCGCGACTCAGAGAGCCGTCTTACCGTGGCTCTCGGCGAGGACGTCGCGGGCGCTCCCGTATTCTTCGATATTTCAAAAATGCCCCACCTGCTCATCGCCGGCGCGACCGGTATGGGTAAGTCGGTCTGTATCAACTGCATAATCGTCAGCCTTCTTTATAAAGCGAAGCCGGACGAGGTGAAGCTCATCCTCGTCGACCCGAAAAAGGTCGAGTTCAATATGTACGAAGGACTTCCTCACCTTATAGTCCCCGTCGTCTCCGACCCGAAGAAAGCCGCCGGCGCGCTGTCGTGGGCGGTAAACGAGATGGAGCGCAGATTCGGGATAATCGAGGAAGCGAAGGTCAGAAACATAACCGGCTACAACGAGCTTGTGAAGAACGACCCGGAGAGAAAGCCTCTGCCGCACGTCGTTATCATCATCGACGAGCTTGCGGACCTTATGATGACGGCGCCGGACAGCGTCGAAAACTCGATAGCCCGCCTCGCGCAGAAGGCGAGAGCCGCCGGTATGCACCTCATCATCGGTACTCAGCGTCCGTCGGTCGACGTCATCACCGGTACCATCAAGAACAACATCCCGTCCCGTATCGCCTGCAAGGTCTCCTCGCAGATAGACTCCCGCACCGTCATCGACACCGCGGGCGCCGAAAAGCTGATTGGGCGCGGAGATATGCTCTTCAATCCCGTCGGCGCGATAAAGCCCGTGAGAGTTCAGGGCGCGTTCGTCAGCGACGGAGAGATCGACAGTATAGTGGAATTCATCAAAGAACAGAACAGCGGAGAAGTCAACTACAACGACGACGTCATGAACGAGATCGAGACGGAAGCCGTCAGATGCACCGCAACGAAGCGCGAGCTCGCGGCGATGGACGAGGCTCCCGCCGCCGAGAGCGACGAGGACCCGATGTTCTGGCGCGCGGTGGAGCTCGCCGTCGACAGCGGCAAGATATCCACGTCTCTCATTCAGAGAAAATGCTCGCTCGGCTTCGGCAGAGCGGCGAAGCTCATAGACAGAATGGAAGAACTCGGCTTCGTCAGCGCGCCGGACGGTCAGAAGCCGCGCCAGGTACTTATCACACGCGAGAGACTCGCCGAGATCAAAATGGGCAGGACCGCGGGCGATGCGGCTCCCGCCGACGCCCCGTCCGATGACGACGCGCCGTTCTGACGGAGGAGACATGGGCAGACTTATTGCAATAGAAGGACTTGACGGCGCGGGGAAAAACACGCAGAGCGAAAAGCTCTTCAAATATCTCTCGACGCGCGGCGTCAAGGTCAAAAAGGTCGACTTCCCGAACTACGCGGGACGCGGCTCAACGCTTGTCAAAATGTATCTCGACGGGGAGCTCGGTTCCTCGCCCGACGACACCAATTCCTACGCCGCAAGCGCGTTCTACGCCTGCGACAGGTATATATCCTACGTCACGGAGTGGAAGGACTTTTTAGCCGACCCCGACTCCGTCGTGATATGCAACAGATACACGACGGCGAACGCTTATCATCAGCTCTCGAAGATGCCGCGTGAGGAGTGGGACGAATTTCTCTCGTGGCTCTGGGACTTTGAGTTCGACCGTCTCGGGCTTCCGCGTCCGGACGACGTGCTCCTTCTTCTCGTACCACCGGAGGTCTCTCTCAAAAACGTCGAGAAGAGAAGCGCCAACACGAACGTCAAGCTCGATATACACGAAAAAGACGCCGATTATCTGATGAGGTGTTACGACGCGGCGATATACGCCGCGGACAGACTCGGCTGGAAGACGATAGAGTGCGCCGAGGGCGGAGAACAGCTCCCCGTCGACGAGATCTTCCAGAGGATATTCGTCGCGCTCGGACTGTGAAACCGAAAGGAGTCATTTATGGTTTATCTGTTTCTCGCTGACGGCTTCGAGGAGATCGAAGCCCTGACCCCCGTCGACGCGCTCCGCCGCGCCGGGGTCGAGGTGAAGACCGTGGGCGTTACCGGCAAAACGGTCGTCGGTTCGCACGGCATACCCGTCGTCGCGGACGTCTCCCCGGCGGAAGCCGAAGAACTCGCAAAAGGCGGCGACAAGGTCGAGATGATAGTTTTCCCGGGAGGGATGCCCGGAGCCGCAAACCTCGACGCGTCGCCTCTTACCGACTTATTCATAGAGCGCGCGAGGGCGGACGACGCGTACGTCGCCGCGATCTGCGCCGCCCCGATGATACTCGGCAAGAGGGGGCTTCTCAAAGACCGCGACGCCACGTGCTATCCGGGATTTGAAAAATATCTCGAGGGCGCGAAATATTACGAGGCGTCCGTCGTCGTCGACGGAAATTTCGTCACGTCCGACGGCATGGGAAGCGCGCTCGACTTCGCGCTCCAGCTCGTCGCCCTCCTTAAGGGCGAGGAAGCGAGCGAGCGTCTCGCCGACTCGATAAGAGCGTGATGAATCACGTTAAAAATCTAAAGAACGAGATGCGCGGAGTGTACCGCGAGCGCCGCAGGATGATAGATCCCGCGGAAAAAGCGGAAAGGGACGGCGCGCTCTGCGCCGCCGCCGTGTCTCTCGCGAGCTACAGGTACGCGAAATACGTCCTGCTCTACGCCCCGACCGAAGAGGAGATCGACGTCATGCCGATAGCGCGCGACGCTCTCTCGAAGGGAAAGGCGGTCGCCTTCCCGAAGTGCGACCCGGAAAAAAGGACTATGACGTACCGTATCGTTTCGTCGCCCGACGAACTCGTTCCCGGCTATTCGGGCATACTCGAGCCGCCCTCAAGCCTCCCGGAGTTCGATCTTTCGGAGTCCGGGCACGCCGTGTGTTTCGTACCGGGTCTCGTTTTCGACACGTCCGGCGGCCGTCTCGGCTACGGCAAGGGCTACTACGACAGGTTTCTCACCTCCTTCGGCGGGAACGCCGTCGGGGTGGTTTATTCCGATTTTATAGTAAACTCGGTCCCGAGGGGAAGATACGACTTCCCGATAAAAATACTTCTTACCGAAAAAGGTGTGATCGTTACCGGTGAAAATTAAAAATGTACACGGCGCGCCGCTGCTTCTCGTTATAATATCCCTGCTTCTCATCGTCTTCGGGTTCGTCGACACCTCGTTCCTCGCACCGGACGGAAACGAGTTTCTCTCGTCCGCCGTGCTCCAGGTGCTCATCTTCGCGATACCCTCCGCCATCTGGGCGAGAGCAAGAGGGAAGGGATTTCTCAGCCGTATGCGCATAACGTTTTTCAAGGCGGTGGATATACCGCTGCTCGTCTACGCGCTCGGCTTTATGTTCTTCGCGGGAGCTACGCTGTCGTTCTATATGTACCGTCTCGCGCCGGGTCTTTTCAGCGCGGCGGGCGGCGCAGATTTTTCACGAGGCGTCGGCTACGGCATTTACGCCGTCGTTTCCGTTGCTATCCTCCCCGCGGTGACTGAAGAGTTTCTCTTCCGGGGAATAATAATGACGGAATACTCGAGAAACGGCGTGGCTCTGTCAGTCGTACTCTCGGCTCTTACTTTTTCGCTTATCCATTTCGAGCCCGTGCGCATACCCGTTTACTTCGTACTCGGCATCGCGCTCTGCCTCGTGACGCTTGCCACACGCTCGCTTATCGCGGCGATGGTCCTTCACGCGGCGTACAACGCGCTCGTTATGTTCTTTGACGTATACGTTTACCGCGCGGCGCTGAGGCAGGGAGGGGCGACGGTCCTCTTCACGTTCATCTGCACCGCCCTCGCTCTCCTCTTCGCGTTCCTCTTCTTCTCGGCGCTCTCGCGCGCGTACCGTGATCTCGGTCTGCGCGGCGCGCCGTCCGACCATACTAAGAGAAAGAAGAAGAGCTCCGCTTCCTACGTCAGGGAGGCGCTGACGTCCCCGCTGTTCTTCCTTTTGATAGCCGTCAGCGTCGCGGGGATAATAATCAACCTGTAAGATCCTCAAAGGAGGAAAATCACCATGGCAGAAAACAATGAACGCCGTCCGTCTCAAGACGGCGTGACCGAACGGATCGACGCCGTTCTCGGCGAAAGAAGAAGGGAGACGCCCGTGCGCCGTACAGTCGCGGGAGCGACGGGCGCGGCGCCTGTCGAACGCGCCCCCGTAAGACGTCCCGCTCCGCAGGGCGCGCGCGCGCCGCAGGCGCGGCAGGGCGCGCAGATAAGGAGCGCGCAGGCGCAGCAGGGCGCGCAGGTAAGAAGCGCGCAGGCGCAGCAGGGCGCGCAGGTAAGGAGCGCGTCAGCCGCCGCGCCGCAAGGTGCCGGCAGAAGGATAGTTCCCGATTACGGCAAGGGAGCGCCGCCGAGGACGCCCGCGGCAAGCCCTGACAGGACGTCGTCCGCGGCGCAAAGCGCAAAGCCCGCGTCGCCGGATGCCGGAAGACGGATAGTACCGGACTACGGAAAGGGCGTCCGTCAGCCGAAGGCCGCGCCCGCCGACCCGAACGCCGGACGGCGTCTTCACGACCCGGAACGCGCCGCTACTCGCCGCACGGACGCGATAAAGGCGGTCGAGGAGAAGGAAAAAGAAAAGGAAAAGAATAAAAAGGGCGACTCCGACGTCGGCGGAACGATAGTTTCCGGCATCCTCCGTACGGTGATATACCTCGTGAGCGTGACTGTCGTCGCTGTCATCCTTTCAATATTTATAATCAACGTCGGCAACGACGCGTACGCTTTCGTAAAGCCTGACGAGGCGATAGACGTAACTATCCCCGAAGGCGCGACGAGGGGCGATATCGCCGACATCCTCTACGACAACGGAGTCATAAACTATAAGACGGCGTTCAAGATATACGGATCTATAAAGCATATTGAGGAGAACTTCGTCGCGGGAGAGTACACAGTCTCGCCGATGATGAACTACAAGGACCTCTACAACGCGTTCAAGCCGAAGCCGGTCTCCGGTACCACGTGGGTCACGATCCCCGAGGGCTACACGGTCGACGAAATAATAAGCTTGATGCTGAGCAAGGGCATCGGCGGAACGAAGCAGGACTACGTCGACGCCATAAACAAGGGCGATTTCAGCGAGTTTTGGTTTGTAAAGGAGCTCGAAGAAAAAGGGTACAGCGAGGACAGGTTCTACCGCCTTGAGGGCTACCTTTTCCCCGACACCTACGAGTTTTATAACGCGTCTTCCGCGTATACGGTCGTCAGAAAGATGCTCAAGCGTTTCGACGAGATATACAGCGACAAGCTTCGCGCGAGGGCGGACGAGATAGGCTGGACGACCGACCAGGTCGTCATCCTCGCGTCGATGATAGAGCGCGAGGCGGGGCTCTCCTCCGACTTCAGAAACATCTCCGCGGTCTTCCACAACAGACTTAAAACGGGCGGCGGCTTCCTCTTCCTCTCGTCAGACGCGACGGCGGTCTATGCGATACAGCACGACACCGGCGAGCGTCCGAAGACCGTAACGGCTGAGATGATGGAGTACGATTCGCCCTACAACACCTATTTACACCAGGGGCTGCCTCCGGGAGCGATAGCAAACCCGGGTATGAACGCCCTGAAATACGCCCTCTATCCGAACGAGAACAGCTCTTATCTCTACTTCGTATCCCTGCCGTCAGGCGAGACGCTGTATGCGAATAGTGAGTGGGAGCACAACCAGAACGTGCAAAGACTCCGCGCGGAGCAGGGCAATTAAAGCAGATCAAAACATCAGAGAAGCGGCATCCCTTACGGGACACCGCTTCAGAGCGAAGACAAACTTGGTAGAGCAGCAATGACAGGCAAAAAGGTGAGGCAAGCATAACATCATAAAAAGATAACGCATCACCGAAAATCAAAGAGGACGGGGCAATGGGATAAATCCCATTGCCCCGTCCGTCATTGCTTTTCGGCGCTCTCGCCGCTGGACG
>CADBQA010000182.1 GCA_902796675.1 uncultured Ruminococcus sp. | reverse complement strand
CACCGAAAATCAAAGAGGACGGGGCAATGGGATAAATCCCATTGCCCCGTCCGTCATTGCTTTTCGGCGCTCTCGCCGCTCGACGTAGGTCACTACGCCTATCGCGGCGAGATCACCGAATCTACCGGCGTTTCTCTTCCTCTGACTCAGCCTGAAGACTTTGTCTTCAGGCTGTGGCGGACGGGAAACCATCCGCCCTTTTTCTGTTAAAACTCAAAAAAGGTTGACTACGGAGTTATTATGTAGTAAAATATATTTTGCGAATTATTTATATTATAAAATCAGAGGACGGATTTGATATGAGCGCTGACGTAAACAAAGGAATACGCGGCGACGCGACAAGGCGCCGCATTTTGCCGGCGTTGCTCGGCGGGATCGTTCCGACCTCTATGGTATTCTTTTTCGGCCCCACCGAGATCTTCTTCGGCAACCGCGAGGAGTTTCTCTTCGGCTACGGCGACTTTATTCTCTGGAGCGCGCTTATCGGGCTTGCCGCGGCGGCGGCGATCGCCGCGCTGATACTCTTTCTGCCTGACACAGCCTCCCGCGCCGTCTTCGGGATCACGGTCTGGATCTCCGTGGCGGGCGTCGTTCAATCCGTTTTTCTGAACGGCGACGGCGGACTGATGCGCGACTCGGGCGTGTCGGCGTCGACCGCGTTAGTTATTATCGACACTGCGCTGTGGGTAGTTTTAGGAATCATCTCGATCGGAGCGTCAATTTTCATGAAAAAGAAACCGAATATAAAACCCATAATGATAATAGCGCTCATCACGGTATTTGCGATGCTCTTCGCCTCATGCGCCGCGCGGGGCGGAAATATAATTGAAGAACTCACCGCAAACGGGAACGCGGAAACGGAAGAGACGCTTCCCGAGTTCGAGACCATACCCGAAACCGGAGAAACTTCGCCCGCGGTTGACCCGGAAACGATGCCGGAGAGAGACGAGCGGTCTCCCCTTGCCGAGTCGGACAGATATAAATACGAGGACGCTTTTCTCACTTCAAACGGGATCGACCAGGTCTCGGAAAAGAATATAGTAATATTCCTCATAGACCGTTTCGACGTGAAATATTACGAGCGCGCGCTGAAAAATTATCCGCATATTTTCGACGGACTTGACGGGTTTACATATTTCTCCGACAACGTTTCTCTCTACTCCCGCACGTGGCCCGGCGTCGCGACGATGATAACGGGTGTCGACGTCGACTTCGGCATCGGCGCAGACCGCTACTTTTTCAACGCTTACCAGGGCTCGCCCTTCCTCAACGACCTCAAGAACGACGGCTGGACCGTCAAGATATACACGCAGAAATTCTATTCGTACAGAGGCGGCTCCGCGCTCTACGGTATCGCCGACAATCTCTCGGCGACGGAAGGCTACGTCGTTGAAGACCGCGCCTCCCTCGTCGGCAACATGATCTCGCTCTCGACTTACAGATACGCGCCGACGCTCGCCAAGAACGCGCTTTCCGTCTCGTCCGCTTCGTTCACCGGAGTCGTCAGTCTGAAGGGCACGGGCGAACTTTTCGAGATCAACGACCCCGTCGTCTGCGGAAACGTTCTTAAAAACGGTCTGACTCTCGACGGAAACGAAAAATCCTACACGTTTATACATCTTTCGGGCTGTCATTCGCCATATAATATGAACGAGCACTGCGCGTGGGTGTCGGAGGACGACACGAGCGTGGAGCAGCAGCTCGCCGGATGTATGAAGATGATCGACAAGTACATATCCGAAATGAAGCGTCTCGGCGTTTACGACGACGCGACGATAGTGATAACCGGAGACCATCCGTCAGCCGTGACGGACCACGAGATCCCGTGGCAGCCGAGGCTCACTTCCCTCTTCGTAAAGCCCTCCGGCTCGTCGGGCACGCCTCTCAAATATTCAAAAGCTCAGGTCTCGCAGGACAACCTGATACCGACTCTCATCGAGAGCGCAGGCGTCAGCACGAACCGCAAATACGGACGCGGATATTTCGACGTTCCGGAAGGCGAGAACGTGACGCGCCACCACAAGTTTGAGCTCTCGGGCGAGGACAGCAACGACGTGACGATCATCGACCTCGAAGTGACCGGAGACGGCACGGACTTCTCGAACTGGCGCGTCAAATCACAGCTTCACGTCGGACCTCTTTATAAGTGAGGAACGCGATGGAGTATATTTGCTACCCCTTCGGGTATCTGATGAAATGGTGCTTCGACCTCGTCGGGAATTACGGCGCCGCGATAATACTCTTTACACTCGCGACGAAGATAGTGATGCTTCCGCTCTCGGTATGGGTCCATAAAAACTCCATTAAGATTGTTAAGATACAGCCCGAAGTCAACTTTCTGAAAATCAAATACTTCGGCGACCGCGAAAGGATCGCCGAAGAAGAAGCGAAGCTTCATAAAAGGGAACGTTACAGCCCACTCGTATCTATCGTTCCGCTCGCGATACAGATAATCCTTTTGTTCGCGGTGCTATACATCATCAAAGAGCCGCTGACCCACGTTCTCCACATAGGAGAGGACGCGATCCGCTCCCTCGCGGGTATGATAGACGTCGACCCGAAGGCGGATCAGCTCCAGATAGTGAGAGCGGTACTCGGCGGAAAGATAACGTCGGCGGAACCGGCGCTCGCCGCCGCGATCGAACAGATAAAGGGATTCGATCTCGATTTTCTCGGCGTGTCGCTCGACAAGATCGCCTCCGAGGTATGGGGGCTTTACACGCTCGTTCCGTTTGCCGCCGCGGCGTCCGCGTACCTTCTCTGCTACGTACAGAACGCGGCGAACGTTATACAGGCGGAACAGACGAAATTCAACAAATACGGTATGACCGCGCTTTCCGTCGCTCTGTCTCTTTATCTCGGCTTCTTCGTTTACACGGGCGTCGCGCTCTACTGGATAGCCGGAAACGTACTGTCCGTCATTCAGCAGTTCATCCTTAACGCCGCGATAAATCCGAAAAAATACGTCGATTACGAAAAGCTCGAGGAGAGCCGCCTAGAGCTTGAAAAAATAAGATCGCTCGGCGACGACGGAAAGACCGGAGCCGAGCGCCGCGCGCTTGCAAGGCGCGAGAGGGCGGATTACAAAAAGTTCTTCAAGATAGTAAACAAGCACGTCGTTATATGGTCCGAGAGGAGCGGCTTCTGGAAATACTACGAGGCGCTCGTCGAAGGGCTACTCGCTAAGTCGAACGTCTCGATACACTACGTCACGAACGACCCGGACGACGCCGTCTTCGAGCGCGCGAAGAGCGAGCCGAGGATCAAGCCTTATTACATCGGTCAGAAGAAGCTTATAACCCTTATGATGAGAATGGACGCCGACGTCGTCATTATGACGACGCCCGACCTCCAGACCTATTACATAAAACGCTCGATGGTGCGGCGCGACGTCGAATATATCTACGTTCCGCACGACATGATGAGCGTACACATGGGCTTCAGAAAAGGCGCGCTCGACAACTTTGACACGGTCTTCTGCACCGGCCCTCACGTCGTACGCGAGGTGAGAGCGACGGAGAAGAAGTATTCCCTCCCCGAAAAAACTCTCGTCGAGTTCGGTTATCCGCTCGCGGAGAAACTCGAGGCGGCGGCGAAGGCGGAAAACAAAAAAGACGGCGCCGTCACGGAAATACTTATCGCCCCCTCGTGGCAGGAGGACAACCTTCTCGACAGCTGCATCGACAAGCTGATCGAAAACCTCACGGGCGACGGCGTCCACGTCACCGTGAGACCTCACCCGGAATACTCGAAGAGGTACGCCGGTAAGCTTCGCGCTCTGACGGAAAAATACAAGGACTGTCCGGCGGAAAAGCTATCGTTCGAGCTCGATTTCACGGCGAACCGGTCGATCTACTCCTCCGACCTTCTCGTCACAGACTGGTCCGGCATAGCGTACGAATTCGCGTTTGCGACGGAGCGACCTGTACTCTTCGTCAACACGAAGATGAAGGTCGAAAACCCGGATTGGGAAGAGATCGGAGAGACGCCATGCGAGATATATCTTCGCGACCGCGTCGGCACATCTCTCGACAAGGACGAACTTGATAAAGCGGGCGAGTGTGCGAAAATGCTTATCGCCGAGCGCGACGAATACCGCGAACGGATCGCGAAAATAAGAACGGAACACCTCTTCTCCTACGGTACGTCGGGAGCGGAAGGCGTAAAGTATATACTTAAAAGACTTACCGAAATTCAAAAGAAGAGGAAGGAATCAAAATGATGCTCTCATATATCGACATCAGCGCCGTATCGTACGTAATACCGCTTATCGCGGGCGTGGCTGTCGCCGTCGGCTCGTGGGTCTATCTCCATTTCCGCCGCGCGAAGGCGAAAGTCTCGAAAACTCTCGGTATCGACGAGAACGCGGGCAAGGAAGTTGAAGAGGACGTTGTCGTAAGCGACGTCGCACAAGACGAAAAGGATCCGAAAGAAAACTAAAATGAACACTATTTCAAGAAAACATTTTGACGTCCTCGTTGAAGCAACGAAGGGCAAGCTGCCGACACAGCGCGCTCTCGCCGAAAAGCTCTCATGCTCCGTCGGCAAGGTCAACAAGACGATCTCTGAACTTACGGACTCGGGTTACATTGAAAACGGAAAGATAACCGACTCGGGCCTTACCGCGCTCGAGCCTTATCGCGCGCGCCGCGCGGTCTTTCTCGCGGCGGGATTCGGCTCCCGTCTCGTACCGATAACGCTGAACACGCCGAAGCCGCTCGTCAGAGTCAACGGAAAGCGCATCATCGACGGGCTTATTGACGCTGTCATAGCGGCGGGTATCGAGGAGATATACGTCGTTCGCGGCTATCTTGCCGACCAGTTCGACCAGCTTCTCTACAAGTATCCGATGATAAAATTCATCGAAAACCCCGTCTACAACGAATCAAATAACATCTCCTCCGCGATGTGCGCGAGGTTCCTTCTCCAGAACGCCTACGTCTTTGAGGCGGACCTTCTGATCTATGACCCGTCGCTCATCACGAAGTATCAGTACACGACGAACATCCTCGGCTTCAAGACGGCGCGCTCCGACGACTGGTGCTTCACCGTCAAGGACGGGATCATCACGGAACAGAAGATAGGCGGCGTCGACTGCTATCAGATGATAGGTATCTGGTACATCAACGGGGAGGACGGCAAAAAGATGTCCGTCCACATCAAGGAGTCGTACGAGATGCCCGGCGGCAAGGAGAGATTCTGGGACCGCGTCGCGTTCGAGTATTTCAAGGACGAGTACAAGATCGAACTCCGCGAGTGCGCCGAAGGGTCGATAGTTGAGATTGACACCTTCAACGAGCTGAAAGCCATAGACAGAACATACGACGTCTGACGTCAACTGAAAAAAGTCTCCGATATCAAAAGCCGGGACCGGCCAAGATACGGAGACCTTTTTCTTTATATTTCTTTAAGATATGAGATAAAACCTTCCTTGTTTTCCTTTGCCGTTGAGGTGGGTCTGCCGAGGTCGCGCCTCGCGCCGATCGCGCACTTCGCTTCGATAAAGAAAAGACTTTTTGCGCGCTTTGCCCTCTCAAGGGCGACGTCAAGTTCTTCAAAGCTGTCGACAGAAAGAGCGTTCGGATAGCCGAATGCCCTCGCGGCGGCGACAAGATCGGTATTGGCGGCGACGGTCGGCATACCTCCGACGGTCTCATGCGCGCCGTTGTTTATAATGATGTGAACGAGATTTTCCGGCTTGTATGAGCCGATGACCGCCATAGCCCCCATATGCATCAGCGCGGCGCCATCGCCGTCGATGCACCAGACCTTGACGTTCGGTTTGAAGATGGCGACGCCAAGCGCGATGGAGCTTGCGTGACCCATACTTCCCACGGTGAGAAAATCGTATTTGTGGCTCTGCCCATCCGTTTCTCTGATTTCAAACAGCTCACGGCTCGCCTTGCCCGTCGTGCATACGACAGGATCCGCACCGCTGACGCGCACGACGCGGCGGATTATCTCCTCCCGGCGCATTATATTGGAGTTTTTATACTCGACCTGCGCAGCGTCTGTAAGCGAGCCCTGTCTTACGACGAAGGAAACGCATTTCCCGTCGTTCAGTTTTTCCCTGAAGCTCTCCATGGCGCGTACCGCTTCGAGATCCGTTGTATCTTTGTCTATTACGAAATACTCGATGCCGAGATCGTCCAGCAGCTTCAGAGTGATCTCGCCTTGATATATGTGCTGCGGCTCGTCGTGAACGCCCGGCTCTCCCCGCCATCCGATCACAAAAACGACCGGTATCGCGTAGACTTTTTCATTCAGAAGCGACGCCGAAGGGTTTACGATATTTCCCTCTCCGCTGTTCTGCATATAAACGACAGGTATCTTGCCTGTTGCCAGGTGATAGCCCGCCGCGAGTGCGGCTGCGTTACCCTCGTTCGCGGCTATGATGTGATGGGCGGGGTCTGTCCCGTATTTGCTCATCAGGCAGTTGCAAAAGGCTTTAAGCAGGCTGTCAGGCACGCCCGTATAAAAATCCGATCCTATTATTTCAAGAAGTTTTAACGCTTTCATTTTCCACTCACAATTCGTCAATAAGGGTTATGATATTTTTTATCGGCATGAGCCTGTCGTCGACTTCCTTCGCCCTGTGATAACGAAGAATATCCTCGGCGGTTTTCTGCATTGCGGGGAATGCCGCGCGCGTCAGCTGATTGGCGTATATCACGATGTTGACGCCGTGGCTCGCGAGCTCCTGCTCCGTTATCGTATTGAAGCTCGACGGCACGACGACGATCGGAGTATCCTTGTCATATTCGCGGAATCTGTCGCAGAACTCGATTATCTCATCCGGTTCCTTTCTTCTGCTGTGTATCATAATGCCGTCGGCGCCGGCGGCGACGTATGAGCTCGCCCTTGAAAGCGCGTCTTCCATCCCCTTTTCGAGGATGAGGCTTTCTATCCTCGCGATTATCATAAAATCGTCCGTCAACCGAGCGTTTTTCCCCGCCTCGATCTTCGCGCAGAACTCCTCTGCCGTCGCCTGAGTCTGCTCCACCTCGGTACCGAAAAGGCTGTTCTTTTTAAGGCCCTTCTTATCCTCTATTATGACGGCGCTGACCCCCATACGCTCGAGGCTTCTCACGGTGTATACAAAATGCTCCGTAAGTCCGCCTGTATCTCCGTCAAAGATGATCGGCTTCGTCGTCACCTCCATTATATCGTCAATGGTACGGAAACGGCTCGTCATATCCACAAGCTCGATATCCGGCTTTCCCTTTGCGGTGCTGTCGCAAAGGGACGATACCCACATTGCGTCGAATTGATCGAGCCTTTCCTCGTGCTCGACGACAGTCTTCTCGACGATAAGCCCGGTGAGCCCGCTGTGCGCCTCCATAACCTTTACGACCGGGGTCATCTTTATCAGTTGACGAAGTCTGCGCCTTCTGAATTCAGGCATAGATAGCTTTTCTCTCAACTGCAAATCTATCTTTTTGACTTCCTCGTCATATGTGTACGGGATATCGACAAGCTCTCCCCCTGTCACGGCGAGCAAGGACGCGACGTGATCACGTATCGCTTTCTCGGGACCTTCTTTCCAGTTGTCGCCGTGAACGACGATATCCGGTCTTATATTTTCGATGACGTCGTCGTACATCATATCGTTCTGTATCACGACCTCCTCGACGCCGTCGATACCGCGGTAGAGCCTCATCCTTTCCTCGAGGCTGACAGTCGGAAATTTATTGTATCTTATGAGAGCCTCATCGGACAGGCAGCCCACGATCACTTTGCCTCTCTTATGCGCTTCCTCGATGATGTTCAGATGACCCGCGTGTATCACGTCTGTGCAAAAACATGTATATACGGTTTTCATTTATCGCGTCCTCCGACGTCGTATTTTACCGGGACACTCACGCCACAGCAGTCGAGAGCATCGCGGAAAATTTCAAAAAAGGCTTTTATGTCCGGCTCGTCTATCGCACCGAGCGCGCAAAGCCGGAATGTGTTTGTCGTACTGATTTTACCGGGATAAATCGTGAATCCGCGCTCGTAGCAATAGTCGTGGATCTTCTCAAAACTCCACTCAGGATCGTCCGGATAGACTGCCGAGCAGACGAGCCCCGCTCTGTTCTCGGGCTTTATGACCTGACGAAAGCCGAGAGCATCAAGCCCTTCGTTTATCGCGTTGAAAACGCGGGTGTGACGCGCCCATTTAGCCTCCTCACCCTCGGCGAAATATTCTTTCAGAGCTTGTACCGTCGCGTATATCGTCTGCACCGGCGGCGTAAAATGCATTTCTCCCGTGCGCTCGAAAAAATCGTACTGCATATACAGATTGCAGTAATATGAGCGCCTTGGATAATCTCGGCTCTTCTCGATCTCCGAGCGTTTCCCGACGATAAAACTGAGTCCGGTGAACGCCGTCAAGCCCTTTTGGGCGCTCGCCATACAGAAGTCTATATTGTCCTCTTCGATATTTATTGGACGCATGGCGTACGTGCTCGTAGTATCCACGGTAAATACCGCGCCGTATCGATGGGCTATCTTTCCGATTTCCCTCACGGGATTCAGTATACCGGTCCCCGTCTCGTTATGAGTCGTATGTACGAGGGCGATATCCGGGTCGTTTTTTAACGTCTGCTCGACTCTTTCGAGGTCCGGGACCTCGTCGACCGGAAACGAAAGGTCGATATGAGGAAGACCGTAGTAACGGCATATTTCCACCGCGCGCTCGCTGTACGCGCCGTTGTTCACCACGAGAACCTTTTTCCCCTCCGGAAGAAGGCTGTTCAGGACGACGTCGATATTCAGCGTACCGGAGCCGCAGAAAAGAACGCTCGTGTATTTTTCGGGGTCGCCGTGTACGATCTTCACAAGGTCGTTGCGTATTCCCTTCATCATACCCGCGAATTCCTTCTCTCTCGGACATATGTCCGGAACGATCTGAGCATATTTGACCGTGTCCGTCGTAGTTGCCGGACCGGGGTTGAGAAGTATGTTTCTTTTGATTTTTTCCATAACCGCTCCTGAAATATTCATTTTTCAAGATGATTATACCCGTATATAAACTAAAAGTCAAGATATATGGTGCAAATTACAATAAATTTGTTCATTTATACATATTTTTCTTTGCGTTTGTGAATACTGTTGTTCAATTAACACCCTGTATCAAAAAAGCGATCCGTTTCTTCCCGAAACGGATCGCTTGATCCTTATGCTTTCAGATCTTTTTTATTTTTACTCTGTTCCCAGACCCAGAAGAGGGCGCCGAGGACAATCCATACTACGAGGAGTATATAGGACTCCTTTCCGAAGTGGACGCCGGAGAGACCCGGGATCGGGATAAGCTGAAGTATCATAAAGATGACCGAGAAAACGACGCCCGCCCACGCAAGGATCTTGAGCCTCAGTTTTCCGTCTCCGTCGCGCTTCATCGTGACGAGAGTCGACGCGCATGTAAAGAAATAACCGATAGACGCGCCTATCGCCGACATATCGACGAACCAGCCGAGCGCCTCGCGCCCGAGGATGGGACCGGAGAGAGACACGATGATACAGAATATCATCGCATTCTTCGGCGTGCCGTGCTTGGGGTCGACCTTACCGAATACCTTCGGGAGATAGCCGTCGCGGCTCATAGCGAACATAAGACGGCTCGAGGCGAGGTAGAAGCCCATAATGCCGGAGAGCACCGCGCACGAAACGCCGACGCCGATGAGTACCTTGCCGAACGTGCCGAGAAGCTCCTCGGCGGCTATGAGAAGTACCCAGTCGCCCGCCATTACACGGTCAGGCCAGTTTTCGAGCGCCGCCGCGGCGACCGTGTTGTTCGAGACGTATACGAAGCAGCCGAACGCGATCGCGACGACGAGTATCTTCATTACTTTTTTATAGGAGAACTTGAACTCCTCCGCCGCCTGCGGGATGGTGTCGAAGCCGACGAACGCCCACGGAGCGATGGCGAAGGTCGCAAGTATCGCCGAGAGTTTGCCCTGCGTGCCGACGTGAGCGAATTCGCCTATGTTGGCGGTCGTCGCGCCGGCGGCGGTCGCAGCCGCCTTATCGAAGCCCCAGATAGGCTCCATATTTATTCCCTTCGCCTTCGCGGAAACGAGACCGGCGACGAAGAGCGTGAACGCGGAGACAGCGAGGAGCGACGCGAGGACGACCTGAACGAAGCCCGCTTTCTTGACGCCGAGGATATTGAGGATACCGAAGAGTATCAGTATCGCGGAGGCGAAAATAACGGTGCCCGCGTAGACGTCAAAGCCCGCGATATTGTAATGGAAGCCCCACTGCAGGATGTTCGCGTCGCCGTCGAGTCCGTCGACTATCATACCGATAGCGGTCGAGTTCATCGGGACGTTCGTGAGGTATCCGGCGACGAGGAACCAGCCGCAGATGAACGCGGGGATCTTGCCGAAGCAGTATTTCGTAAACGTGAATTCTCCGCCCGACTCGGGGTGCTTCGGCACCATATAAGCGTAACTCGCGGATATGATGACCATGACGAGCGCGCCGAGGATCATTGCGATCGCCGTGCCCGCTACGCCGGAGTTGGGAAGAAACTTTTTACCGGGATTGATGAAGCTGCCCCAGCCGATTATACAGCCGAAAGCAATAGCCCAGACGTGCATCTGCGAAAGCTGACGCTTGAGCGTCACGGGCGATCCGTTTCCTGTATTGTTCATAATAATCTCCAATCATGTTTTGTTGTTCAAAACCGTCTTTGATTTTACACTATAATGAACATCTTGTCAATAGATTTCGCCGATTTTGTTCAAATTATTGTTCAGATACAAGGAAAAAGCCCCGCCGAAGCGGGGCTTTTACAATTATTAATCAACAACGGGGAGCTTTGATATGCTGACAGCGAGCTCTTCGTCCGTCGGGATATAGTCCTCCATCTTTCCGTCGTGGAACTTTTCGTAAGCTACCATATCGAAGTAGCCGGTGCCGGTGAGACCGAAGACTATCGTCTTCTCTTCTCCCGTTTCCTTGCATTTCAGCGCCTCGTCTATCGCGACTCTTATCGCGTGGCTCGATTCGGGCGCGGGGAGGATGCCCTCGCACCTTGCGAAGTATTCAGCCGCCTCGAAGACCTTCGTCTGAGGTACGCTCGTCGCTTCCATAAGCCCGTCGTGATAGAGCTGGGAGAGAGTCGAGCTCATACCGTGGTAACGGAGACCGCCGGCGTGGTTGGGCGCCGGGATGAAGCCGGAGCCGAGCGTGTACATCTTTGCGAGCGGGCAGACCATTCCGGTATCGCAGAAGTCGTACGCGAACTTGCCGCGAGTGAACGACGGGCAGGACGCGGGCTCGACCGCGATAATTCTGTAATCAGCCTCGCCGCGGAGCTTTTCGCCCATAAACGGCGCTATGAGACCGCCGAGGTTGGAGCCGCCGCCGGCGCAGCCGATGATGACGTCGGGTTTTATGCCGTACTTATCGCACGCCGCCTTCGTTTCGAGACCGATGACGGACTGGTGCAGAAGCACCTGATTGAGAACGCTTCCGAGAACGTAGCGGTAACCGGGCGTCGACGTTGCGACCTCGACCGCCTCGGAGATAGCGCACCCGAGACTGCCGGTCGTGCCGGGATGATCTTCAAGGATCTTGCGCCCTATCGCGGTATCCATCGACGGCGAGGGGGTAACGGACGCGCCGTAGGTCCTCATGACCTCGCGTCTGAACGGCTTCTGTTCGTAAGAAACTTTGACCATAAAGACTTTGCAGTCAAGCCCGAAGTACGCGCACGCCATAGAGAGCGCCGTGCCCCACTGGCCGGCTCCGGTCTCCGTCGTCACGCCCTTAAGGCCCTGCTCCTTCGCGTAATAGGCCTGCGCGATCGCGGAATTCAGCTTGTGGCTGCCGGATGTATTGTTGCCCTCAAACTTGTAGAAGATATGCGCCGGCGTGTCGAGCGCCTTCTCGA
This sequence comes from uncultured Ruminococcus sp., assembly GCA_902796675.1. Lineage (GTDB taxonomy): Bacteria > Bacillota > Clostridia > Oscillospirales > CAG-272 > RUG14199. Next base: position 1,820 of record CADBQA010000182.1, on the reverse strand, counting down.
GAAACTCGGCGTGCGTCAGCGGAGACGGGCGGTACATCTTGTAGAAATTGTAAACCGGCTCCGGAATCGGGATGTACTGTGTCTCGTTGTCCAGCTCCTGGCGGATCAGCTCGTCGCAGAAGATCGGCTGCATGTCCTCAAATTTCAGGGGCTGTAGGGTGCCGGGATGAATGAGGGGGGCCGGCTTATTTTTCATATCCGCCCTCACATTGTACCAACTCTTCGGGATCTCCGCCTCGTCGAGATAGATCTTATAGGGAACTTCGAATTTGCTCATAACAGGAGCTCCTTTCCGCGGGGCTCTCCCCGCTGATGACCTGAGTGTGATTCCTTTGATCCTTCCTCCTCACACTCCCCGGACAGGGTTCCGGAAACAAAAAAGAGACCCCGTCCACTACATGTAATCTGTAGGGACAAGAGTCTCGAAATGATTCTCCTGCGGTGCCACCCATACTTGGCGCGTACGCGCCCGCTCATGCATACAGCGGTCCTGCACTCTCCGGGATTCTTTGCTCTCTCCCGGCCGTCGTATGGGTCAAGAATAAAAATATGCCGCGTTCCTCATACGCCGGATGCATCCGGTTTATATGCGGGATATTGATCACGGAGATCCCTCTCCGTCTCACCTACCGGCACCGGCCGCGCAGCTTTATTTCAAAAATGCAGCCGCTCCACTGCTTTCGGATCGCCCTCGGAAGCCCATTCACACCGCATTTGCTGCCGCCGTCACACTCTCAGCGGTTCCCTGTAAACAAAGAGGCTGTGCTACTATTTCTTCTTCAACGGTTTAACGAAACTTTATCACCGGCGAAAGACTTTGTCAAGCCGATTTTGAGTGTTCATTCACGTTTTTATATCCGCCCGCTTCACTTCTTCTTCACCGCGGAGACGACCATCCCTGTCAGAGCCAGCAGCGCGAGCGCGTTCGGAATGACCATGAGCTGGTTAAACATATCCGAAAGCTCCCAGACGAGATCGTTGGACGCGAGCGTGCCCAGGAAGATGAACACGAGCGCGATCACCTGATAGACTCCGACCATCTTCTCGCCGAACAGATAGATCACATTGATCTTTCCGAACATGTTCCAGCTGAGCACGGTCGAGAAGGCGAAGAAGAAGAGACAGATCGCGACGAATGCGTTGCCGAAGCCGCCGCCGAACACTGAGCTGAAGGCCGTCTGCGCGAGGTTGGACTTCACAATCGCCTCGCCGGCCGCGTTGACGGACTGCTCCGTGTAGCCGTTTGCCAGAACGCCGTCGGGCGTGTAGAGCGTCGAAATGATCACAAGCGCATTGAGGGTGAGCACGACGAAGGTGTCGATAAACACGCCGATCATGGCGACAACGCCCTGGTCGTGGGGCTCCGCGACATTGGCCTGCGCGTGGGCGTGGGGCGTGGAGCCCATGCCCGCCTCATTGGAGAAGAGACCCCGCTTTGCGCCCTGTGAGACCGCCGTCTTGATGGCCGCGCCGAAGCTGCCGCCGATAATGGCCTGGGGCGTAAAGGCGTACCGGAAGATCATGCCGATCGTCGCCGGAATGTAGGCAATTCTCATAATCAGAACCACGGCGCCGCCCGCGATAAAGATCAGTGCCATGACGGGCACGATCTTCTCCGTGACGAAGGCGAGACGGTCCATGCCTCCGATAAAGATCAGGGCGCAGATCGCGGCGAGCGCGATTCCCACCGCCCAGGAGGGAATGCCGAAAGCCGTCTGGAACGTCGAGCCGATGGAATTGGACTGCACCATGCAGCCGAAAAAACCCAGCGCGAGAATGATCGCGACGGCGAAAAATCCGGCCAGAAATCTTCCGAAGCT
>CADBQA010000181.1 GCA_902796675.1 uncultured Ruminococcus sp. | reverse complement strand
GATCTGCACGTTGGAGAAGTCGGGTTTTTCCGCTGAAATGATCGGCGCGCCTTCGATTGCGGGAGCTGTTTCAGCGGGCTTTTCAGATGTCTCGGATTCACCGGACTTTTCGCCCTTTTTGCCGTCTATGGACTTCATAGTGGGGAACAAGAGAACATCGCGGATCGCCTGGCTGTCGGTGAGGAGCATACACATACGGTCTATGCCGAAGCCGATGCCGCCCGTGGGGGGCATACCGATCTCGAGCGCGTTGAGGAAGTCCTCGTCCGTCGTGTTCGCCTCCTCGTCGCCCTTCGCGAGAAGCTCTTCCTGAGCCTTGAAACGCTCGCGCTGGTCGATGGGGTCGTTCAGCTCGGAGTAGGCGTTAGCCATTTCCCAGCCGTTCATAAAGAACTCGAAACGCTCGACGTAGTCGGGGTTTTCGGGCTTTTTCTTCGTGAGGGGAGAGATCTCTATCGGGTGGTCCATAACGAACGTCGGCTGGATGAGATGCTCCTCCGCGAACTCCTCGAAGAAGAGGTTGAGAATGTCGCCCTTCTTGTGGTGTTCCGCGTACTCGACGCCCTTTTCCTTCGCCGCCGCTCTCGCTTCGTCCAGCGTCGCGATCTCATTGAAATCGACTCCGGAATACTTCTTTACGGCGTCGACCATAGTGATGCGTTCAAACGGCTTGCCGAGGTCCATTTCGATCCCGTTGAAGGAGATCTTCGTCGTGCCGAGGACGTCGAGCGCGACGTGGCGGTAGAGTTTCTCGGTGAGGTCCATCATGCCGTGGTAGTCCGTGTAAGCCTGGTAGAGCTCCATCAGCGTGAACTCGGGGTTGTGGCGCGTGTCGAGGCCTGCGTTGCGGAAGACGCTGCCGATCTCGTAGACCTTTTCAAGTCCGCCGACGATCAGGCGCTTGAGGTAGAGCTCGAGCGAGATACGGAGCTTGAGGTCCTCGTCGAGAGCGTTGAAATGGGTCTCGAAGGGGCGCGCCGCGGCACCGCCGGCGTTGGCGACGAGCATGGGGGTCTCGACCTCCATAAAGCCCTCGCCGTCGAGGTAGCGTCTTATCGAGCTTATTATCTTCGACCGCTTTACGAACGTGTCCTTGACCTCGGGATTCATAATGAGGTCGACGTATCTCTGGCGGTATCTCGTATCGGTATTAGTGAGACCGTGGAACTTCTCGGGGAGGAGCTGGAGGCTCTTCGAGAGAAGGGTCATCTTTTCGGCGTGGATCGAGATCTCGCCCGTCTTCGTCTTGAAAACGACGCCCTCGACGCCTATAATATCGCCGACGTCGGTCTTTTTGAACGCGCTGTACGCATCGTCGCCGAGGGAATCTCTCGCGACGTAGCACTGTATCGTGCCGGCGAGGTCCTGGACGTGGCAGAAGGACGCCTTGCCCATGATCCTCTTCGACATCATCCTTCCGGCGACGGAAACAGTCTTGCCTTCGAGCTCTTCGAACGACGCCTTCACGTCCGCGCTGTGGTGCGTGACGTCATATTTCGTAATAACGAACGGGTCGCGCCCTTCCGCGCGCAGCGCGGAGAGCTTCTCGCGTCTCAGGCGGAGGACTTCTCCGATCTCCGCTTCGCTCTGACCGTTCTGTACTCTTTCGTTGTTGTCAGACATAAATACCTCTCAGTTGTTCTTTACGCGCCAAACGTCGAGCACCTTGAACTTGAGGTCGCCGTTCGGAGTTTCGACGGTGACGGTCTCGCCCTTCTTTGCGCCGAGGAGCGCGGAGCCGATGGGGCTCTGGTCGGAGATCTTTCCGTTAAGGGCGTCGACCTCGTTGGTGCCGACTATGCTGTATTCTATCTCTTCACCGAAGCCGATATCGAGAAGTTTCACCGTTGAGCCGAGATGAACTACGTTCGTATCGACCTCGGTCTCGTTGATGACTTCAGCGTGAAGCAGGAGCTCTTCGATATCCTGGATACGGGTGACGACTTTCGTCTGCTCGTTTTTCGCTTCGTCGTATTCGCTGTTTTCGGAGAGGTCGCCGAGCTCGCGCGCCGCGGCGAGCGCCTCTTTGACTTCCTTCATCTTCGGGCCTTTCAGATATTCAAGCTCGTCAACAAGCTTTTTGTAACCCTCTTCGGTGTACTTGGTTTTGACTTCTTCCATTGTTCTTCCCTTTCTTTGTGCCTGTATGTTAATTTATTTATTATCTTTGTCAGATATCGCCGCTATCGCAGCCTGAAGCTGCGTGTCCTCTGTGTCGCTGATGACGTAGAGGCTCTTTTTCGCGGCGTCGCCTTCCATCTCGACCTCGATATCCGGCTCGACGCCGTCGCCGTCGAAGTTATCGGAGAAGGGCGGATAGTAGAGCGCCGTCGTCAGCTTGACGCCGCCGCCGTCCTTCAGAGGAAGTATGCTCTGCATACATCCCTTGCCGTAGGTGAGTGTGCCCACCACTACGGCTTTTCCGTAGTCCTTGAGAGCGGAGGTGAAAAGCTCCGCCGCGCTCGCGGTCTGACCGTTTGCGAGAACCGCCATCGGCATATTTATCTCGTTGCCGTCGGAGTTGTAATAGGTCTCGATATCCTTACCTTTGTACTGCAGCCTTATGACGGGTCCCTCCGGGACTATCATATCTATGACCTGACAGATGGACTTGAGCTCGCCGCCCGGGTTGTTTCTGACGTCGAATACGAGCTTTTCCACGCCTTTCTCCGTCAGCGCGTCAAGCGCCTCGGTGAACTGCTCCACCGTCGCGCTGTTGAAGCCGGTGATGCGGATGATCCCTACCGTCTTGTCTTCGGAGTAAAGACGGTATCTGACGCTCTGCTCGGTGATATACGCGCGCTCGACTTCGAACTCTATCTCCTCGCCGTCGCGGTTGACGACGAATTTCGCGACCGTCCCCTCTTCTCCGCGGAGCGTCGAGAGCGCCGCCTCGTATCCGAGCGATATTACGCTTTCATAGTCCTCGCCGCAGAAGGTTATCACGTCGCCGACCGCAAGCCCCGCTTTGAGAGCCGGGGAGTCCGGGAAGACGTCGACGATCTGGATCCCGCCGAGCTCCGGGCTGTAGATAACGCTGATACCGATGCCCTGCATATCTCCCTTGAGGCCGTCGTTCAGGTCGCGGAACGATTCCGCGGGGAAATAACCCGCGTACGGGTCGCCTATACCCGCGACGTAGCCGTAGAGCGCGAGGTCGCGAAGCGCGTCGGGGTCGTATTCTCTTATATTGTATTTGTCGATGAGTTCCTGTATCTCCCCGATCGCGGCGGAGACTCCTTCCGCCGAGGAGGCGTTTTGCGTGCCTTCGGCGTTGCCGGTCCCGCTTTGAACGGCCGCGGGCTCCGTCCACGTCCTGTACGCCATCACCGAACCGAAGCTCGCAAGTATCACCGCGACCACAACGACCGCGATGCTCGCTCCGAGTGAAACTTTTCTTCGCATTGTGTCCTTCCCAAGCGGCGACGCCGCTTTCAAAAATGCAAAGACGGCAAATCAATGCCGTCTGAGCCGTTTGATCATTTATTTCGCTATTAATACGGAGTCACGTAGTTGAGCGGGTTTTGTATCTCGCCGTTCATACGTACCTCAAAGTGGAGGTGGTTGCCCGTTGAGTTGCCGGTCGTTCCGACGTAGCCGATGATATCTCCCTGGTTGACCGTCTGACCGACGGCGCACCCGAGCATGCTCATGTGCGCGTAGAGGGTCGATTCGCCGTAGCCGCTCGCGTTCATACCGTTGTCGAGCAGAACGTAGTTGCCGTAACTGCCGTGGTACGTCGCGGAGACGACGACGCCGCTTTTCGACGCGTGTATCGGAGTTCCCGACGGCGCCGGGATGTCGATGCCGCGGTGGTAGTCCTGATAGCCGAAGATAACTCTCCAGCCGAAGCCGGACGAGATGTAGGTGTGACCGGGAAGCGGCCAGCCGAAGCCGTCGGACGGAATGAAGTCGTAGGACGGTGTCTGCTGGGCTCTCTGCCTTGCGGCGATCTCCGCGAGTATCGCTTTGAGCTGGGCGTCGAGCTCGTCCTCCTTCGCCTTAGCGTCGTTGTACTGAGCTTTCGCCGCGTCGAGGTCAGCCTGGATCGTATTCAGGAACTCCTCCTGCTCGCCGACGAGCTTTTCGTTCTCTTCCTTGTCGAGTTTAAGCTCGGCGATAAGATTTTCCTGATAAGCGCGGTCCTCCTCGAGCGACTTTTTGTCCGCCTCGAGAGACGCTTTTTCGTTCTGATATTTTATTTTCAGTTCGCGGTCGTACTCGAGAATACTGTTGACCGTGTCCATTCTCGAAAGGAAGTCCGCCATATTCTCGGAGTTGACGAGTATCGAAAGATAGCTCGCGTCGCCCTGCTCGTATGATACGACCATACGCTCGAGAAACTTGTCGAACGTCGCCTTTATCTCTTCCTCTTTGACGGCGATGCGTCCTTCCGTGTCGGCGATCTGCTCGTCGAGCTTCTTCGAAAGCTCCTCCGCCGTGTCTATCTTCTGCTGTGTCGCCGCGATAAGCTGGTCGAGCTTCGACTTCGCCTCCATCGCGGATTCCTTCTTGCCCGAGAGGTCCGATATCTGCGCTTTATACTCGTCTATCTGTTTGTTGAGCGCCGCTATCTGATCCTGCAGGCTCTGCGTTCTCGCGTCCGCGGCGTCCGACTTCACGACCGAACGCGGTACGATCAGCGCCGAGACGAGAACGATAGCCGTCAGAAACGCTATGGCGCATCTCTTGAATTTACTCATTGTATCCTCCTTTCGGGGACGTCACGACTTTCTGTACTTCCCAATGGAGATAAGGCTTCCTATGACGCCCGTGCCGACTCCCACCGCGAGGAACTGCAAGAATACGGTAAGTCCCATTTCCTTGTACGGAAGTACCGTTATCATTGTGATCCCGGAGAGGAGAGACGTTGCGATATAGTTGTACGCGACCATCTCGACGAAGTACGCGATGACGCTCGCGACAAGTCCGATTATGATACCCTCAAAAATGAACGGCAGCGTGATGAACCATCCCGTCGCGCCGACGTATCTCATGACGCTTATCTCGTGACGGCGCGAATTGAGCGCGAGCTTTATCGTGTTGATGATGATGAACACCGTAACGACGAAGAGTATCACGAGAAAACCGAGGAATATCCACTGTATGCTGTTCTTGATGTTGAGCACCGCCTTCGCGATGTCGACGCTCGCGTTGACCGTCCTCACGCCCTCGGTGTGGTTGAGGGTGTAGAGAAGGTTCGTGACGTCCTCCTCGGAGCGGTAGGTGATGACGAATTTGTCGGAGAGCGGGTTGTTCTCCTCGTTTATATCGTCGTAAATACTCTTGAATTCGCCCGCCTGCTCCCTCATATTGTCGAGCCCTTCCGCCTTTGTGACGCGGACGAAGCTCTCGACGCCGTCCATCTTTTCTATCGCGGACGCGACGCTCTCGATCTCCTCCTCTTTGGCATCCGGGAAGCAGAAGGCGACGACCTGGTTCATGAGGTTCAGTTTCTCGAGGTTGGTATTTATGTTCTTGACGAGAAGAGCGAAGCCGCCCATAACGACGAGACAGCTCATGAGAACGGCGATGGACGCGAACGACATGACGCCGTTTCTCCAAAGGCTCTTTATCGCCTGACCGATGAAGTAGGTGAGTCTGTATCTCTTTTTCATTTGAACATACCCCCTACGCGGTCCTCAACGATCTTTCCGTCGCGAAGCATGACGACTCTCTGCTTATAGTAGTCGACGAGAGCCTTTTCGTGGGTGACGACGATGACCGTCTTGCCGAGCTTGTTTATCTTCATAAGAAGATTCATGATCTCGATACTCATCTTCGGGTCGATGTTGCCGGTCGGCTCGTCCGCGATGATTATCTTGGGGTTGTTCGCCAGAGCGCGCGCGAGCGCGACGCGCTGCTGTTCGCCTCCGGAGAGCTCCGACGGGAAGTTCTTGCCCTTGTCGGGAAGGTTTACGGTGTTGAGTATCGCCGGTACCCTGCGCTTTATAAGCTTCGTCGGCGTTCCGACGACCTGCATCGCAAAGGCGACGTTTTCATAGACCGTCTTGTCCTTGAAAAGACGGAAGTCCTGAAAGACGACGCCGAGCTCGCGTCTGTAATACGGCACCTTGTAGTTCCTAAGCTTCGTGAGGTTGTAGTCGCCGACGATGATGTCGCCGGAGGACGCCCTCTCCTCGCGAAGAAGAAGCTTCATCATCGTCGTCTTGCCCGCTCCGGAGCGTCCGACGATGAACACGAACTCGCCGTCCTCGACCTTAAGGTCGACGCCGTCGAGCGCTATCGTGCCGTTAGGATAAAGTTTCTTAACGTTTCTGAATTCTATCATGTTATAAAAATGCCTTTACTGTTTTTAGACTGCTCCGCTTAAAACTTTACGGGCTGCGTCGTGAGGTATCTCTTTACCATAAGCGCGACCTTGAAGGTTATCGCGTGGTCGAACTCGCGCAGATCGAGACCCGTCAGCTTGCGGATCTTCTCGAGTCTGTAAACGAGGGTGTTTCTGTGTACGAAGAGCTTTCTCGACGTCTCGGAGACGTTGAGGTTGTTCTCGAAGAAGCACTGTATGGTCATGAGCGTCTCGCGGTCGAGGCTGTCAAGCGATCCGTTTTTGAATACTTCCTGAAGGAACATCTCGCAAAGGGTCGTCGGAAGCTGATAGATCAATCTGCCGATGCCGAGATTGTCGTAGCTTATGATGCTCTTGTCCGTGTCGAAGACCTTGCCGACCTCAAGCGCGACCTGCGCCTCTTTGTAGGAGCGCGCGAGATCCTTTATGTTGTCGACCGCCGTGCCGATGCCGATCGTCACCTTCGTGAAGAACTCCGAGCTTATCGTGTCCGCGATAGATTTTGCGGTCTTCTCAATCTTCTTCGTGTCGGAGAGATTCTTTATCTCCTTGACGAGAACGATATCCTTCTCGCTGACCCCGATGACGTAATCCTTCGTCTTGTCGGGGAATATGTTCTGAATGATGTCGAGCGGGAGAACGTCCGTCTTCTCCGTGAATCTGATGAGGAAGACGACGCGCACCTCCTCCGTGTTGAAACGGAGCTCCTTGCTCTT
>CADBQA010000180.1 GCA_902796675.1 uncultured Ruminococcus sp. | reverse complement strand
GTGAAGATCGCGCGGATGTCGGCACCTTCAAGAATCGCCGACAGGTCGTTCGGCGTCACGTTCTTTATGGACGAGTCGGAGCTGCCGGTTATATCGCACGAGGCGATAACGTCCCAGAGGGCGATGCCGCTTGAGAGTAAATACGATTTTTTCTCGTCAACGGTAACGGGGAGCGGCGAATTTGTGACGGCGGAGACGACGCGCCAGAATCTGTTTTGCTGGTGTCCGTAAAAGAAGGACGTCTCGCGGCTCTTGACAGACGGGAAGGAGCCGAGGATAAGTATCTTCGATTCTCCGTTCCAGACGGGCGGTATCGGATGAATTATCATTTTTCAAGCAAGGACGAGGCGACGTCTTCGTCGGCGGCGACTCTCGTCGAATAGTAGGTGTGATATATGACGTAGCCCGGCTTCGAGGCGGGCGGCTTCTTGACGTATTTTACCCTCGTATAGTCGACCTCGGTCGCGGCGCCCCGCGCCGATCTCGAGTTGACGGCGGCGACTGTCGCCGCCTCCGTGAAATCGAGTTCCGACGGCTCTCTGTCGCCGATGAGCATAACGACGTGACTTCCCGGCTGACCCTTGACGTGGAACCACCAATCGGACTTTGACGCGGCTTTGAACGTGACGTGTTCGTTTGCGATATTGTTCTTGCCGCAGAGGAGTTCAAATCCTCCGCTCGTTCTGTACCTTGTGAAAGTGGGAGTCGCGCGGCGGCGGTCAGTACCTCCCCTCATACGGGAGGCGTAGCCGCTCTCGTGAAGCTCCGACCTGATCTCGGCGATCTCCTTCTCCGTCGAGGCGGCTGTGAGCGCGTAGGAGACGCTCTTTATGTATTCGCTCTCGCGCTCGGCGATAGCTATCTGCTCCGTGAGGTGTTCTCTCGCGGACTTAAGTTTCGCGTACTTCTTGTAAAACCTTTGCGCGTTCTCGGCGGCGCTGAAGCGAGAGTCGAGCTTGATCTCGACCTCCTTCATACCGTCGTAGTAGTTCTCAAGTTTGACGGACTTCGCGCCCTTCGGTATACGCCATATATTCGCGGTGACAAGATCGCCCTTAATTTTGAATTTTTCGTCCTCGTCGCAGGAGGCGAGCTCCTCGCGGAGAATCGAAAGTTTTTTCGTTATCCTTTTTTCGGCGTTTGACAAAATCCTTTGAACGTCCGACGCTCTGTGGTGGAGCCTTTCACTCTCGGCTCTTGTAAAAAAGAAAGTGTCGATAAGCTCGCCAAAGGTCGGAAGCTCCGTCAGCGTTGAATCCGCGCCGTACTGTGTGAGCGGGATGAACGAATACTCAACGGGGCGGCTTTTGTCAAAATATACGAGATAAGGTTTTCCGCTTTTGCCTTTAATGATCTCGACGACTTTGAAGAACTCGTCGCAAAGCGTTTTTCTGCATTCGTATAAAGTGCCCTCGGCGTCGCCCGATGCAAGATACGCTATCTCTCTTGCGACGACCGGCGCGATCCCGGAAAAATTTGCTATTATAAACTTTTCTGCAGGGGCGTCCTCGTCCGCCGCGGCGGCTCTTTTCTTGAACTCCTCCGGCGTACATACCGTCGGGTCAAGTTTATCCTGCGCCGGCGGCATCTGATATTTAACTCCGGAGATTATCTGTCTTGTGTGGGTAGTTGAAAAATCTATCTGCTTCGCCGCGCCGATGACGCGGTCCTCGCTGTCGGTGAGGATGAGGTTAGAGTAAGTGCCCATGACCTCGACGATCAGGTGCTTGTGTGACGCGAAGCCGAGCTCGTCGTATGCGTCGCACGTTATCCTTATCGCCCTTTCAAAACCGAGCTGACGGACGGAGACGATCTTTGCCCCGGTAAAATGCTTCCGCAGCATCATACAGAACATCGGCGGCGTAGCGGGGTTGTCGATCTTCATCGACGTAAGGTTGCACCTCGCGTTCGACGAGCCGACGTCGATCAGCATTTTTTTATTGTCGCCGCGGCATCTGACGGAGATCACGATCTCCGAGCGTCCGGGCTGATATATTTTCTCTATCTTGCCGTCCGAAAGCGCGCCGTCAAGTTCCGCGGCGACGTGAGCGACCATGCCTGCGTCAAACGCCATTATTCTCCTCCGTTATTTTTTATAACAAACAAAGTTATATGTTCTCCCCGAGTAAACAAGTCCCGCTTTTTCGGCGACGCGCCTCGACGGCAAATTCGACGCGCGGCATCTGTAAGTCACCCTCTCGCCCCGCGACAAAAGGTGACGGACTATCGCCGACGTCACCGCCGTGGCATATCCGCGGCCGCGGTAATCGGGCGAGGTCTCGACGTTAATTTCAAGCGAGCCGTCGTCGCTGTAATCGTTCACCGCGGCGAACGAGAGCGCCCTGTCCTCCTCCGTCACGGCAAAGACTACGTCGCAAGGGTCTTCGTCGTCGACCTCAAAGTCTCTCGCGCTCGGGAAGAAATAGCGTGAGAGCTTTTCATTAGTATCGAGAAGCTCTGCCGGCATCGAGGGCGCGGCGACGCCGTGCGCCGCCGTATACGTTACGACGGTCTGGTCGTATTCCCTCTCGTACTCAAAGCCGTATCTCTCCATTATCGGCGAAAACGTCGCGTCGAGGTATTCTTTCGCCTCGTTTGAAAAAGGGTCGTCGCCGTAGGCTCTTGCGAAGACTTCGGCTTCCCTCTCAAAGCGTGAGTAAACTGTTATTTCCCGCTCGCCGTCCGCGCTCTCTGATACCGAGATCGGAACGGCGATATCCGCGTCGCCCCCAAGGGAAAACTCCTCGAGGTCTTCGTCTTCAAATCTTATTTTCAGCATTTCGGGTTTTCCCAAAGGAGCGGGCACGCCATATAGTCCGGCTCGTCGACCTTGTCCATCCATATAAACTCTCTCGGGCAGATCATCCCGTACATCTTCATAAGCTTGAATATCGTCTTATTGTTTTCAATGATCTTCTCACACGCCGCCTCGTACTCGTTCTTCCTGTCGGGGTCGTCCTTCGTCTCGTCTTTGATCTGGTTGTAGACGAAGAACTTATAGTTGTAAAGCTGGATCTCGGAGCAGTTGATGTGGGCTGTCTCTTCGTCCGTCTCGGCAAGCTCTCTCGCCTTGTTATAAAGCTCCTCGGCGCGCCTTATATACTCGAACTTCGCTTCAAGGTCGGACGCGTAGCCCGAAGGTTTTATGTAGATCGAGGCGTTGTCGAAGTATATTCCGAAGTGTGAATCCTTCGAGCATTCAGCCATATAGTCGATCAGCTCTCTTATATATTTTCCGCCGCGGCCGTAGTAGCCCTCGCAGAAGCGGTCGATCTCGCGCCAGTACTCCTCTTCCGTCATATAGGGATTCCAGAGGAGCCTTGCGAGGATATATCCTTTAAGCTCGCCGAACTCTCCGTTCGGGCAGAAGATATTGCCCTGCTCGAAGACGCCCTCCGCTCCGTTCCTTGCGAAGAACTCGACGTTGCGGCGGAGGATCGGGATATTCATAAACGAGGTCGCGTAGTTTGTGAAGTCGGTCGTGTAATCCCAGATAAAGAGGTGCTTCGTGCGGCGCGCCCACTCGACGAGCTGGTCGGAGAACGGCTCGGACGGTCCCTCGTGACCGGGCGTCTCGTGGCAGTCCTCGTGCGCGTGTCTGAAACAGCACTCTATCGAGCAAAGGCGGACGATGACGTTGTCCTCCGGCATTATCGTCTTCGGGGGCTTTCTCGTGAATCTGTATGCGAACGTGTCGAAAAGGACGTCGGGGTATTCGTCCTTGAGTTCTCTCGCGATGCGGTTGACGAACGCGAGCATCGTGCCCATCTCGGACCCCTCGCGCTCGTTGACGGCGCGGCACTTTTCGCACTTGCACGCGCCGCTGTCGCCGTCGTTCTGCGTTATCGACATTATCTTCGCGTGAGGGCACTCCTTCAGCTTGCGCCTCACGTTCTTGAGGACGGTCTGATATACCTTTTCGTCGGAGAGGCAGGGCTGTACCCACGCACGTTCTCCCTCCGGGCACTGCTCCGCGAGGTAGCCGAGGGTGTGCTGGAAGTCGCCCGCGTAGTAGACGCCGCCTCCGACGCGCTCGGTGAGGACCCTGTCGGAGCAGCCGTTTATTTTAAGCTTGGCGCTTATACCTTCTTCTTTTACAGGATACCAGTAGGAGTTTCTCGACATGAAAACGGGTATCTCGACGTCGGGCGTCCCGTCGATATCGAGCGTCTCGCGCCTCGGTACGCGCTCGTAGTCGTTCGTCATAAAAAGACATCCGCAGTATTTTTCGAGGAACGTGTAGACGCCGTAGAGCGCGCCGCGAACGTTCGAACCGAGAATGAAGATCTTTTCTCCTTCCGTCTTTATCTCAAAGCCCTCGTCGCCGAGCCGCGATACGCTCTCGTCAGTATATCCGCCGCGGTTCGTGTATCCGACGACGATCTCGTGAGGTCTCGTATGGCGGTTGTCGGTAAATTCGCAAAAAACGGCGCCGGTGATTTTGAAAAGGTATTTCTTCAGCTCCGATACGGCGGTCTTAACGGACTCCGTCGCGTCCACGGGGTAAATTATCTCATAATCTGTCGTTTTGTTCTCTGCAATTCTTATCATGTCGCGCTCCTTGAAACATTTTTTTCATCCACAGTATAACAAACTTTCGTTAAGTTTTCAAGGCGTCGGGCGACTTTTTGCAAAAATGTCGCACGGGTGTAGATTTCTTAATAAAAGTATGTTATAATATACTGATAAATATCGAAAGGAATACAGCAAATGCCCTTGAATGAAACAAACACGGAGGGACTGAGACTTCCCGTCACCGTTATGGGAACTCTCGTCGCCTACCCTAATATACCCGTAAATATCGACGCTCCGCTTCCGGAGGAGGCGCTCGGGCGCGACAGCGAGACGGTCGTTCTCGCCTTTTCGCGCGACCCGGACGTCTTCACACCGAAGGCTGACGAGCTTTATAAAGTCGGCGTCATAGCGAAATACGAGCGCCTCGCCCCGTCATTCGAAGAATCGGTATCAATTACAATGCGCGGTATCTGCCGCGCAAGGATACTTAAGTTTGAGGAGGACGGCGGCAGGATTTACGCCTACGTCATCCCCGAGGAGTACGCGGAGCCCTCGAACGGCGTCCGCGAGGAGGCGATACGCCGCCATATCCTCGGCAAGATGCGAGATCTTCTCAGAATGATACGGCGCGAGGACAGAACGTCCATGAAGGCGGCGCGCGAGATATCCGACGTCGGACGCCTCGCCGATTTCGCCGCTTACACGGTATTCTCGAGATACGAGGACAAACTCGCCGTGCTCTCCGAGTTCGACAGAGTGAAGCGCGCCCTTCTCGCGGCGGCGGTGCTCGAAAACGACATCGACATCTACAAGGAAGAAATAATCATCCATCAGAAGATACAGAAAAACCTCGAAAAAGTTCAGTACGAAAATTATCTCCGTGAAAAGATGAAGGTCATACGCGAGGAGCTCGGCGAGGATGACGACGACATCGACGATTACCTCGACGCCATCGAAAAGACCTCCTTCTCCCCCGACAAGAAGGTCTCCGACGAGATACGCGACAAGCTGCTGAAGGAGGTCTCGCGCCTTGCGAAAATGCCCTTCGGCGCGCCCGAGGCGGTAGTCGTCAAGGGATACCTCGACACCTGTCTCGACCTTCCGTGGGATATAACGACCGTCGACCGTATCGACGTCGCCGAGGCGAAGAAGATACTCGACGAGGACCACGACGGGCTTGAAAAGCCGAAGGAGAGGATACTCGAATATCTCGCCGTCAAGCAGCTCAATCCGGGTCTCAGAAATCAGATACTCTGCTTCGTCGGCCCTCCCGGAGTCGGCAAGACCTCTCTCGGTCAGTCGATAGCGAGAGCTATGGGCAGAAAGTTCGCGAGAGTCTCCCTCGGAGGTATCCACGACGAGGCGGAGATACGCGGACACAGAAAGACTTACATCGGCTCGATGCCGGGCCGCATAATTGCCGCCATCGAGCAGGCGGGAAGCCGCAACCCCGTACTCTTGCTTGACGAGATAGACAAGATGTGCGAGAGCATCCACGGCGACCCCTCTTCCGCGATGCTCGAGGTCCTCGACGCGGAGCAGAACAAGTCCTTCCGAGACCACTATCTCGAAGTACCCTTCGACCTCTCCGACTGCCTCTTCATCTGCACGGCGAACAACGCCTCGGAGATCCCCGCTCCGCTCTACGACAGAATGGAGATCATCGAGCTTACGACCTACACGGACAACGAAAAGTTCATGATAGCGAAGAACCACCTCATACCGAAGCAGATGAAGCGCCACGGGCTGAACAAGAGGATGCTCCGTCTGAAGGACGACGCGCTGACCGAGATCATCACCGGCTACACGAGAGAGTCGGGAGTGAGAAACCTCGAACGCGAGTTAGCTTCTCTTTTCAGAAAAGCGGCTAAGCGCATCGCGACGGGCGAAGTCAAGAGCATAACCGTCGGCGCGAAGAACGTTCACGAATACCTCGGAACAAGAAAATTCACCGATGAAAAAGCGGAAGCCACCGACATGGTAGGCGTCGTCTGCGGACTCGCTTACACCTCCGTCGGCGGAGACGTCCTCAAGGTGGAGACGTCCGTTATGCCCGGAGACGGAAAGATCAAGCTGACCGGTACGCTCGGCGACGTGATGAAGGAGTCGGCGTCAATCGCCGTCAGCTACATAAGGGCGCACGCGGACGCGCTCCACGTCGACGGCGACTTCTACAAAAACCGCGATATCCACATACACGTACCCGAGGGCGCGACGCCGAAGGACGGTCCCTCGGCGGGTGTGACGATGCTGACGAGCCTCGCAAGCTCCCTCTCGGGCAGACCCGTGAAATCGGACGTCGCGATGACCGGCGAGATCACGCTCACGGGACGCGTTCTCCCGATAGGGGGGCTCAAGGAAAAGACCTTCGCGGCGTATAAAGCCGGCATCAAAACGGTAATAATCCCGAAGGACAACGTACCCGACCTCGACGACATAGACAAAACGGTGAGGGAAAAGCTCGATTTCGTCCCCGTCAAGAGCGCGTCCGAGGTTTTGAATATCGCGCTCGGAAGGTAAGCTATGGCACTTAATATCAATAATTCCTCCCTTCGCATGACTGCGGGTCTCGCCCGTCAGTTCCCGACGGACGCCATCCCCCAGGTCGCTCTCTCCGGAAGGTCGAACGTGGGAAAAAGCTCCCTCGTCAACTGCCTTCTTGCGAGAAAGAGCCTCGCCCGCGTCAGCGGTGAGCCGGGAAAGACGATAACCGTCAACTTTTACGAAGTCGACCGCAAGCTCTTTCTCGTAGACCTTCCCGGCTACGGCTTTGCCAAAAGGACAAAAAGCGAGGCGGACGTCTGGCGCCGTCTCACGGACGGATATTTCACGAAAAACCCGAATATCGACCTTTTGAAGCTCGTGATACAGCTCGTGGATTCGAGGATCGGTCCGACGAAGGACGACGAGGATATGCTGAATTATCTTTCCGAGTGCGGCATACCGCACGTCATCGTCGCGACGAAATGCGACAAACTGAGCGCGACGGAAAGGCGGAAAAGCGAGGACGCGATCCGCTCGAACCCCGCCTGCGAGGGCGCCGACGAGATAATTTTCTTCTCGTCGAAAACGAAAGAGGGACGCGACGCCGTCCTCAACACAATAACCGCTCATTGCGGCATCTGAACGGAGACTTATATGCTGCTAAGTATTTTCAGAAATCCGGCGTACGATCTTAAGATGAAATTCACCCTCGTGATATTCTCCCTCGTCATAGTCACTTTTTCGCTGACGATACACGAGGTCTGCCACGGTCTGACCGCGCTCGCGCTCGGAGACAGAACGGCGCAAGAGCGCGGGAGGCTGACGCTCAACCCGCTGAAGCACCTCAACCCGATGGGAACTATCGCGATGCTTCTGTTCGGCTTCGGCTGGGCGGAGCCCGTGCCTGTATCCCCGGTGCGTTTCAAGAGAAAGATCAATATGAGAGCGGGTATGGCGATAACCGCCGTCGCGGGACCGGTATCTAATCTTCTCATTTCTTTTCTCGCGGCTTTCGGCATGGTGCTCGCCGCAAAAGGATTCTATAATTCCGGCGACGCCGACTCGCCCCTTTACATCGTCTGGCTCTTTTTCTGGATGCTCCACACGATGAACCTGTCGCTCGCGGTGTTCAATTTTCTTCCCGTACCTCCGCTCGACGGCTCGAAGATACTCTTCTCCTTCCTTCCCGACAGGATCTACTGGAAAATAATGAAGTATGAGCAGTATATCGCGATCGCTCTCGTCGTTCTTCTCTACTTCGGCGTTCTCGACGGTCCGCTCTCATTCATCACGACGGGCATCAGCGACGGAATGACGAGTATCGTGGAAAAGATAGTTTTATAAGGCGATAATGGAACTGAATTACAAGCTTGAAAAATTCGAGGGACCGCTCGACTTGCTCCTCTCCCTCATTTCAAAGAACAAGATAGACATAGCCGACATACCGATCGCGCTTCTTTGCGACCAGTATATGGATTATATCAACAAGGCGGAAGAGCTCGATATGGAGCTCTCGAGCGATTTCCTATACATGGCGTCGGAGCTTATGCTCATCAAGAGCAGGATGCTCCTGCCGCGCGACGAGGAGAACGACGAGGACCCGAGAGAGGCGCTCGCCGCCGCCCTTCTCGAATATCAGAGGGCGAAATCCGCGTCGGAACAGCTCAAGGTGATGTTCGGCGAGTACGGCGGGCGTATGGTCAAGGAAACGGACGAGATCGCCCCGGACAAGACGTACGTCGCGGACCACGAATCGGCGCTTCTCTACAAGGCGTTCATCAAGGTGATGAACGAGGTGAGAGTCTCCGACGAGGACGCGAAGAAAAACTTCGAGCCGCTGATAAGGAGGCGCACCGTCTCCGTCGTGTCGATCGTCGAAAACCTTGCAAAACGCCTTCGCGGCGGAAGAAAAGTGTCGCTCGGCTCGTTCTTCAGGCGGGCGCAGGACAGACTTGAGCTCGTTTCGATGTTTCTCGCGATGCTCGAGCTTTTGAAATCCGGGCATCTGACGCTGAACGAGGAGGCGGAAAACGCCGACGGCGTCATAGACGCGGCGTCCGACGTCACCGTATCGCTCGCAGAGGACGCTGATATCGAGGATATGACAAAGATCGTCAACTATCAGTAAGAAAATTCAGATAAGGAAAAACATAGATGACAGAAGAAATGATAACGGGGGTCGAAGCCGAAGAGGAAATGGCCGCCGAGGCGCCGGAAATTGATATCGACGACCCGTCATTCAGAGCGAGAGCCGAGAGCGTGACGGAGGCTGTTCTTTTCGCGGCGGGGTATCCCGTGAAATACGAAAAGATAGCGTCGGTGCTG
>CADBQA010000179.1 GCA_902796675.1 uncultured Ruminococcus sp. | reverse complement strand
GTCTGGTATCTCTTGTTCGAGTCCGAATACTTATACGGATTCGTCGTTCTCTGATTTTGTTTTTTCATTTTTGTTTCGCTTCTTTTGAATTATAAGTGTCGCGGCGCAAAGAGATGCGAAAGCGACCGTAACGGACGCCGTTACTGCGACGACAGCCGCCGTGTTGCTGCCCGTCAGCGAATCCGTCGCCTCGGCGAGCGTCCATATTCCGAACGCGGTGAATATCACGAAGGAGAGCATCCCGAGCGCGCGCTCGGGAAGTTTTTTCGACAGGACGTAGCCGACGGCGACGCCTATGGCGTCCGCGGCGATAAGCCCCGCAGTACAGGCGATGAAGATAACGGCGGCGTCAACGATCCCCCCGCCCTCAGCCGACGAGCGCGCCGACAGGGTGAGGGCGGTAAGCTGCGTTTTGTCGCCGAGCTCTGCGAGCGAAAACGAGAGGAACACAGCCATCGCCGCTCCGCGTCCGCGCACCCTTTCGCCGTCTTCCGACTTCGGAAGGAGCGAGGTGTAGGCGAAGGCGAGAAACGCCGCGCCCGCCGCGAGCTTTACCGCGGAGGGGTCGACCGCGCCGCCGACAAAGTACCCGAGCGCGACCGCCGCGCCGTTCAGCACCGCGACCGCGGCGACGACGCCGAGTATGATGCTTTTCAGTTTGAATTTCGACGTCAACCCTACGAGAAAGAGTTGAGTTTTATCGCCCATCTCCGCGATGAAAACGACGGCGAAGGCGGCAAAGAAATTGCTCATTGATATCTCTCCGTGTTGTTATAATAGGATTATATACCCCGGCGGGCGAAAAATATGTCGCACTCAGAAGACGCGCGCGGTGTCGGAAAGAGCGAGCGAAAAGACGGATACCTCGTCTATTTCACGTCCGAAAATCCGCTCGCAAGCCGCCTTGTAGTAAGTGAGCTGCGTTCGGTGACGCTCGGCGAGCGCGCGCCGCGCCGCTTCGGGATGACTTTTTTCGTAGTCCGAAAGGCGGTCTGTCTTGTAGTCGATGAGGACTATCGACCCGTCCTCTTTTTCAAAGACGGCGTCGACGACGCCCTGAACCGTTACGGTCTCTCCCGACTCCATAAGCTTTGCCGCAAGAGCGCCGTCCGATGTGAACTCCCACGCCGGAAGGAGCGCGTTGAAGCGGAACTCGCGTCTTATCCACTTCGCGCGCCTCATCTCATAAAAGAGCGCGGACGACGCGAATCGGGATATTTCGTCGCGGTTCACGAGCGACGCCATTGCCGACGTGAGGAATTTTTTGCTCTTTAATCTTTCGATCTCGTCCTCGACGCCGCGCGCCTCAAGACGCTCGAAGTCGCAGAACTGAAGAAAGACGTGGGTCGCCGTTCCGCGCTCCGCGCCGCTTGCGGTCTCGTTTGTGAGACGGAGCGTCGGGGCTTCTTTTTTCTCTTCCCATTTCGCTGACGCCGACGCGTCGGGAGGAAGCGTTACCTCCTCGTCGAGAAGCGACGGCGAGAGCTTCGAGACCGTGACCTTTGCGGGCACTTTCCCGAGGTATTCTCTCGGATAGACGAAGGCGAGGCGTTCCTTTATCGTCTCCGTCGGATCGGGCGCCGCGTCGGTCTCAAAGACCTCGCCGCGGAGCGTCATCTTCGTAAATCCGACGGAGTCCTTCGCGACGCGGACAATGTCAAATGTTTTTCCCGACTCATCCGAGTTCAGAGCTGCGGAGAGAATGACGTCGGCGTAGCTCTTCGAGAGAAGAGCGGAGTATGGCTCGCCTGTCACGGTGAACGCGCGGCATGCGTCTATCGTACGGTCGGCGTCGGAAACGGTGCAGCAGACGACGAGCCGCTCGACGGCGCGGGTCAGAGCGACGTAGAGGACTCTCATCTCCTCGCATATCTTTTCGTATTTCATCTTCGCGGCTGTGACGACGCGAAGCGCGGTGTCGTATTTCACAAGGCCGGTCGAGTCGCGCAGCTTCATCGCGGGACCGAGCGCGGTGTCGAAGAGGACGCCGCTCGAGAGGTCCTTCGTATAGTACGCCGAGGTGGCGCGCGCGAGGAAGCAGACGGGGTACTCAAGCCCCTTCGATTTGTGTATCGTCGTTATCGTCACGGCGTTGACGCCCGACGGCGGCTCGGATCTCTTCTTTACCTGCATCTTTTTGTTGAGATATTCGATGAAGCCGTAAAGCCCGCCGAAGGACGAGGACTCAAAACCTCTCGCCATTTCGTAAAGCGCGGTCAGATTCTCTCTTATCGTCGACGCGCGTTCGCTCGAGGGATCGGCGCCGTCGGTCAGCGCGTAGAGCGAGAACGCGTCGTAGATCGAGAGGATAAGAGACGCGGCGTCCGAGCCCTTCGCGGCGAGACGGGTACGTTCGATAAATTCCACCGCCTTCGCGCATCGCTCCGCGAGCGCGCCGCCGTTTTCCGACGCGTACTCCGTGAGGCAGTACCAGAGGGGTGTCGAGGTCCTGTCGAGGCGTATCCTCACGAGGTCCTCCATCGTGAAGCCGAAAACCGGGCTCTTCAGCGCGCCCGCGAGATAAATGTCGCGGAGCGGATTGTCGACGGCGTTCAGAATACAGAGCACGAGGAGTATCTCGCGAGAGGAGAAGAACTCGTCCGCGGCGCGGTCCGTCGTCGGTATCCCGCGAGATGTCAGCGCCTCCTCTATATGGAGCGCGCCGCCCGCGTTTCTGACGAGCACGGCGAAGTCGCCGGGCTTGAAAGCGGTGCCGTCCGCACGCCGTCCTCGCTCGATGAGGGAAACTATTTTCTCGGCGATATATCCGCCCTCCGTCACGCCCGCCGGGTCGTCTCCTTTTTCAATAAGAGCGATCTCGCACGGCGTCACGGCGCGTCCGGTCTGATCCTTTTTGCATATCAGCCTGTCGCCGTCTTCAAACGGCGTCGTCGTGCCGGGGAACATACGCGCGGAGACGAGATTGACGAAGTCGATCACCGGACGGTCCGATCTGAAATTTTCGCTCATATAAAGCGTCGCGCCGCCGCCCTCTTTAGGGTCGTCGCGCTCTGGGTCCGCCGCGGGGAGCTTTTCGCGGTACGTGACGAATACGGAAGGCTCGCCGCCGCGGAAAGCGTATATGCTCTGCTTGACGTCGCCGACCATAAAGCGCGGGACGAACGCGGCGATGCTTGAGAACACGGAGTCCTGAAGGGCGTTCGTGTCCTGATATTCGTCGATGAATATGTAGTCGTAGTTCTTCGCGAGCGACTTTGCCGCGTCGCTAGGCGAGCCGTCTGGCTTGACGAGAAGACGGTGGGCATAGTTTTCGATATCCGTGTAGTCGACGACTCCGCGCCGCGACTTTTCCTCGCGGAACCTCGCGTTATATTCGCCGACGACTCTCGAGAGAGCCCTCGTCATAAAGGCGGTTTCCGTGAAAGACTTCGAGATCTCTTCCTCGCCGTATCTGAAAAGGGGAAGGATGATGCCTTTCAACTCGTTCTTCACGTTGCTTTTCATCGCGCTGTAACGCTCCGAGAGCTCCGTCTTCAGTTCCGCCTTTATGCCGGGAAGACGGGTGGAGGCGAGAGTTGTGAGCGCCTCCCTCGTCTCTGCGTAGCCGCGCTTCGCCGCGGCGGCGACGCGGTTGAAAAACGAAATGTGTTCCTCCGCGCTGGCGAGGTATTTTTCCCTCAGAAAAGCGTCGTTTGCAAACTCGTCCCTGACGGCGGTGAAGGCTTTCAGGTAGTGGGCGGCGAAGGAGAGCGTTAGTTTTTTTACAACCTCCCCGTGGGGCGACTCGAAAAAGTCGAGGGACGAGTCTCTTTCAAACCCCGCCGCCCATTCGTCGAGCCTCTCCGCGCCGTAGCCCTTTGCGGCGAGACTGTCCGCGATATTCAGAAGAACGCCGCCGAGGGAAGTCTCGTCTCTCGCCGAGGAGAGCGCGTCG
>CADBQA010000178.1 GCA_902796675.1 uncultured Ruminococcus sp. | reverse complement strand
GAGGTGTAGCTCCGGAGGAGCGTATTTCTTCTTAAGTTGCTTACGAATATATAACGCCGACTCCGTCGGCTACACCTCATCAGTCACCTTCGGTGACAGTTTCCCCTCAAGGGGAAGCCGAAAAAAGTCACCCTGAGCGCAGCAAAACGCAGTTTTGCGAAGTCGAACGGGTCTCCCAAACAAGAAGTAACTTACTGCCGAGGAGATCCTTCGACTTCGCTCAGGATGACCCCCGTGATGAAGCCTTCCCTTGGGGGAAGGTGTCGGGCTTGCCCGACGGATGAGGGCGCTTTCAGCTCTCCGCTTTCAACTCTACGCTATATACGGATGATGGCGGATGCGGCGCGAGCGCCGCGCGATATGCCGCCGGAGGCGGCGCGATATATTTGCCCTGCAAATGCGATATGTCGGGCTTTGCCCGACGCGATATGTCCGCGGTGCGGACGAGAAAGAAAAAATGCCTTTGGCTCTCGCCAAAGGCATTTTTTCTTTTAGCCGGTGATACCGGAACGTTCGATACCCTGGATGATGAATTTCTGTGCGAAGACGTAGATAAGGACGAGCGGAGCGATTATGAGAAGTCCGCAGGTATTCTTTATCGCCGCCTCGTACTGGGTGACGTCGGTGACCGAGAGGTCTATCGACTTCGGCACGGCGATGATGTTCTTCATAAGCGTGGGACCGGAGTCCGAGAAGAATATCGTCGTGTAGAAGTTATCCGTCCACTGCCACGAGAACGAGAACATGAAGACGGTGACGAGCATCGGTATCGTCATCGGAAGGATGATCGTGATGAACGTTCTGAAAACGCCCGAGCCGTCGACGTAAGCGGATTCTTCGAGCTCATCCGGGACGCCTTTGAAATACTGACGGAACATATAGATATAAAGACCGTTCTTGAACGCAAGACCCGTCGCGGAGAGTATCCACAGAGGCCAGTACGTGTTCGTAAGTCTTATATACGTTTCGTCGAGGATGTTTATCCCTTCAAAGACGCCTCCGCCGAGGAAGTTGAAGATGCCGAGAACGTCGAAGTTACGGAACTCGAACTGGAGCGCGAGCTTCAGGGTCGAGTGAGGAACTATCATCGTGAAGATGACGAGCGCGAAGAGGATCTTGTTGCCCTTGAATTTGAACTTCGCGAAGCCGTAACCTATGACGCAGCAGACGAACGTCTGGAGTATCGCGCAGGAGCCCGCGAGCACGAGCGTGTTTGCGAGCGCCGTGAAGTATCCGTTTTCAGTGATTATCGCCTTATATGTATCGAGAGTCGGGGACCTCGGGATCAGGCTGACCGTGACGTCCTTGAAGTCCGCGGGGCTCTTGAAGGAGGCGGATATTTTAGAGATGAACGGATAGATGATGATATAGGCGATGCCTATGAGAAGGAGTAGTCTGAAAATATACCAGACCGCTCTCTTGAGGAAGTACGCGGTAAAGTACTTCGCTCTTATTCTGTCGAAAAGGGGAGTTCTGTCGAATTCGACTCTTATCGAATTCTTGCTCTCGCGTTTAACGACGGTGGGAGTTGTTTCTTTATTCATTCCTGCCGCACCTCCCTTAATCTCTTCTCTGGTAGAACACCAGGCGGCTGATTATCGCGCCGAGCGCGGCGACGACAACTATGACCACGAGGAAGTAGAACCAGGACATAGCGGACGCGAGAACGGGTCCCGTACCGGACGAGGGAACGGATGAGATGTACCTCATCACCTGGTTCGATTCCGCCGTGAACGAGTCGATCAGCGTGTAGACGAAGTTGACGAGGATCATCGGGCTTATCATCGGAAGCGTTATCTTCCAGAAGGTCTCCCACGCGGACGCGCCTTCCATTTCGCACGACTCGTAAACGGAGGGCGAAATGGACTGAAGACCCGCGAGGAATATCAGCATCTGGACGCCGGAGCGGTTGACGATGTCAAAAATGTTCTTGACAAAGCCCGTGACGATGCTGACGAGGTCGCTTCCGACTATCATATTCCCGAACAGCCCCTCGATATCCGCCTCCGATACTATCGACGGCGACGACGTGCTGCCGGTCGTTATCGTGTTTGCGTTGTTCGCGATGTTGCCGGTCGCCGTGTCGATGCCGGAGATAAGACCGGTTGCGAGGATGACCGGGATGAAGAATATCGCGCGGAACGCCGCTCTGCCGACCATCTTCTGATTGAGGAGGATGGCGACGAAGAGCGAGAAGAAGAGTATCGCGGGTATTTCAAGCGCGAGGCTCTTGAGTCCGTTCAGGAGCGTGTTGACGAACTGCTCGTCGCGGAGCGCGTTCTCGTAGTTGGCGAACATTACGTTTTCCTTGACGTAGCTGCCGCCGGGGATATAGTTGATCTTACTGAAGCTCAGCGAGATCGACTGCCAGATAACCGGGATGTATATCAGCAGGAAACCGAGGATAAAGGGTAAGACGAATATCCAGCCGGCTCTTGCTTTTTTCTTGTCGAGAGACGCTATCTTGTTGCGTTCCTTGACGTCGCCTTTTTTTGCTTTTTCTTTACCCTTAAAGATGGGCAACTGAAATTTCATTCTGTCCTACCTCCTTTACCGTTTGATGAAGCTGAGGGCTTCTATCGTGAAGACGTTCGAACCGTCCGTGACTACCACGTCGTACGAGTTGTAGTTGATGTAGATCGTCGCGCCGTTGTCGTAGGTCTCTTTTACGATAGTGCCGTCGGTTATAGCGTACTTGGGATTGGTGCTGTAGCGCTCGCCGGCAGGGGTCGTCGCGCTGTAGTCGGTGACTTTCGTCGTCGTCGTTCTCGGAGGAACGTAGGCGACGCCTTTTCTCTCGGCGAGCTTGCGGTCAAGCTCGGCAGCCGCGGCGGCAAGCTCCGCCTGACGGTCGATCTCCGCCTGTTCAGCCTTCGCTTCCGCCTCGTCCGCCGCGAAGTCGGCGTCGGTCGGAAGTCTGAATCCGGATACGTATCCGTGCGAATCGAGGAGCGCCGTCTGGAGATCCTTCATCGCATCGTTTACTTCTTTATATTTCTCGATTATCTCGTCGCGCCATACGTCGTAACCGACCGAGAAATACTTGTTGTAGGTCTCCGACTCTTTCAGCTCGTTGATGTTTTCATAAGCGAGCATGAAGTAGAGCGAGCCGCCGTTTTCGACGGTCTTGAGAAGGGCGTAGTCAACGTCGCCTTCCATATTGAGCGCGCTTCCGCTGAAGTTGACGAATCCGTGAAGGACGAATCCGGAGAACGGAACGGAACGGCTGACCGTCAGGTAGTTGCTGCTGTCGGTCGAAACGCCGACGACGTGGTCCGCGTATTCGAGCGAATAAGCGTTGCCTCCGTCGACCATAACGTCGCCGTAGGTCTCGTCGAGCTTTTCAATAAGCTCCGTGGTGAACTTCTTGGAGTCCTCTCTGTTGTAAGGATCGTCCTCGTCGAAGTCGGAGTTGAGCGTCGTACCGAGAGTCGATACGGATACGCTGCCAAGACCGTATTCGGAGTAGCTGTCGATGAACTTTTCGCCGAAGTACGGATATCTCGACGTCGAGACCGCGAGCGCCGTGCCGTTCATAAGCGTCTGCGACGCGGAGTCGTAATACTTCTTCGTCGTGTAACGTCCGTCTATCGTTCTTACGGCGTCGGTCTTTTCGCTGAAACCGTCGAAGAAGCCCGTGGACGCGACGTACGCGAAGTCGAAGTCGGGGTAGATGCCGAAGCCTTTGTCCGCCGCGTAATCTCTGAGGTCCTCAAAGCCGGACGTGCCGCCGAGCGAGCCGACCCAGCTTACTTTAGCGGGGTATCTCGAATCGAGACCGCCGTTTGCGTAGCCGGAGAGCTTGAAGCGGATGTTGTTCACGCCCGCCTCGGAGAGCTCGTCGTACATCTTTATGACGTCCTCGAACGTCGTCAGTCCCTTATCGACCGTTATCGGGAACGAGAGGAACGTGGACGGCGCGCGAAGCGAGCCGAATGTTTCAAGGTAGAGGGGCATATCTGTCGTGTTGTCGGTCTTCCTTGTGAAAACGCCTTTTGAAACAAGGTAGTCTCTGTACGCCTTCGCCATACCGACGTAGGAGCACTCGTAGTTGTTGCCGACGCTCCTCTGTCTTCCGGAGAGAAGCATATATTTTATAACGTAGCTTCCGGAATACTTTCTCTTGGAGGGAATGGAGTACTTTGCGCCGCTCGCGTTCGCGACCGCGGAGGTCAGGCTGTATTTGTCTGACGGACGCGGGACGAAGCTTGCGTATACGTAGCTGTACTTGTGGAGACCGCCCTCGCTTCTCGCCACGATCTTTGCCATCGAGTCGCCCTCGGTGATTATCGCGACGAAGCCCGATTTGCCGTCGCCGGCGTTATCGGGAGAAACCGGCGTGGAGGTCGTCGCTCTGACGTTGCCGAACACGGGGTATCTCATCGTCTCGGAGTGGCTGTTCTGGTCGTCGGTCATCGTGATATACGCGTAGTCGTTGCCGTAAACGGGACCCGAGATCGTCGAGCTTATGTTCTGAACGTCTTTATAGTCGATTATCGCGCCGGAGCCGTCCGGTACGAACGTATAACCCTCGGCGAGCGTGTTGCCGCATCCCATAAAAGGAAGCACGTTGACAGTCTGGAGAGTGTAGTTCGACTCGTCGAAGCGGATACCGTTCGCGGGAAGTCTGACGGAGAGACCGTCCTTTTCTATCGTGTACTCGAGCGCCATTCTGAAGCAGGCGGGCGCGACTTCGACCGCGTCGTAACCCGTTTCGGAGTGGTCCTCTTCCATATCGTCGAGAGTGTAGAACTCGGAGCAGTACGCTTTTATGATACGCTCAAGCTCTTTCTTCTCGTTGTTGGTTATGTCGCGGGAGCAGACGTAGATCGGCATTCTCCTCGTTATCGGGTACTTTGCCTCGATCTCTTTAGCCTGCGTCTCGGTCAGCGTCGGGTCGCTCGTATCGAAAAGCTGATAGAAGCTGAGCAGACGGTCGCGGTCGTGGTCGTTGGTGATATGAGCGACTATCATCGTCTCGAAACGTGACTTCTCAATACGTCTCGGGAAGAGTCTCGTCGTTTGGATCTCGCCTATCGCGTACTCGACGCGCACGCCGTTTTTGATGTTTTTGAAGGTGATCTGATTGCTCTTCGCGGCGTCCGTGAACGACCACATCGTCTGCGGCTTCTGCTCCTTGTTGTCCTCGTAGGTAAGCATTATCTGCGAGAGGAGCTGTTCCTTGACAGACTTTGAGTTCGCGTTGCCGGATACTCCTATGCCGTAGGGGTTGGTGAATATCGCCTCGCCCGTGAGCGCGTCGCGGAAGGCGACCTCGCCCGTGTACTCCTCGATGTATATCTCGTAGCCGTCCTGAGTCTTGTACTTGGTCATATCGGCGAGCTTTTCATCGTCGGAGTAGTATTCCTGGTTCATATAATCGATCTTAAGCTTGCCGTTTTCGTCGTACCTGTTCTGAAGGTCGGCGGCGTAAACTCTCGTCGGAGCTATCGCGGGAAGTACGCCGAGGACGAAAACAATGGCGAGGAAGAACGATAACGTCTTTGTGATTTTCTTCATAATATTATCATACCTTCCTTTCCTTAAGATCTGAAGCTGATCTCAAGCCACAGCTGCGTTACGAGGTTGAACAGTTTAGCCATGAGCTGGAAGAACAGTATCGCGAGGAACATTATGATCGCCATACCGATTATCGTTGCGATAACGGTAAGGAAGTTCTTGAAGAACGAATATCCGTGCGTCGTCATCATACCGACGTACAGAAGCATACCGACCCAGAGCCATGCGATCGTCGTTATCGTCGTTATGATACCGCCCTCGTCGGGTACGAGTACGTTGGAGAGCAGAACGGACGGGATAATGAATATCGGGATCGGGATGAGGGAGTAGCAGGTCGCGACGAAGATGTCGGTGAACTTGCCCTCGCCGTCGAACAGGGTCGTGAGGCACCAGTTGGATATTACCCAGAGCATTATCGGCACGATGACCGAGATTATCGTCGAGTAGATACCGCTGTAATCCTTTGCGCCGGACTGGTTGAAGACGTAACCGGTGCCGAGCGACTGGTACGCGAACGTCGCGACGACGATCAGAAGGATTATGAACGCGCTTCTGATGCTGCCGCGTTTTTCATGCTTCAAATCCCAGAAGCCGTCGAACGGGTGCGTCATAACGTGGAACGCGTAGAGTATCTCCTCTCCTATCGTCTTGGTGCCCACCTTGAGCGACGCTCTCTTATTGACCTTTGCCGCGTAGCCGAAGAAGAAGGCGAGACCGACTATGACCGCGACTATTACGACGGGGATCAGAATGAAGTACTTGGAAGCCCACTCCTTACGCACCTGCTTGTAAGCGGCGGCGTAGTTGCCTTCCTGCTCGTGAGAATACTTGAAGTATTCCATCGCCTGACTGTACTCGCCGTCTCTGACGAGAGCCTTACCGATGCCGATATAGGCGATGTCGAAGTTGTTGTTGCGCTTTAAGATCTCCTGCCAGTCTTCGACCGCGGAGTCGTAGTTGCGCTCGTTCTGATTGCGAAGGGCGTTTATCAGGATATCGCCGTACTCCGTCCTTCTGAATACCGTGAAGGACGGCGTCGAGGAATCCGCGTCGAGGACGAGAAGACGGTCGCCCTGATAGCAAAGACCTCTGATCTTTCTGATGTTGCCCTCCTGGTTGCCGCTGTCGCCGAACGCGAAGAGGAGGTTGCCCTCGTCGTCGTACGTGAACACGCGGGAGCGCTTTTCGTCGATTATCGACCACGTTCCCTCGGGACCAATCGCCGCGTCGATGATCCTCGACGCGCCTGTGACGCCGGTGGAGGTGCTGGACGTTGCGACCTTGACTTCGCCGTAAGGACCGAAGAAGCCGTTCTTTCTCATAACGTCCGTACCGGAAGCGTTGAACTTCTTGACGGGAGCGTACGTTCCGAGCTTCGTCGTTATAGCGGTCTGCTGGATGTCCTCTTTGATGGTGCTTATCGTCGCGTAGACGAAGTTTTCCTTGTCTATCGCGATGTTGTTGTACTCGCTCGATACGTTTTCGTCCTTGACCTCTTCCTTGACGCCGAGGCGCTCGAGAAGCGCGCTGAT
>CADBQA010000177.1 GCA_902796675.1 uncultured Ruminococcus sp. | reverse complement strand
AATGGGATTTATCCCATTGCCCCGTCCTCTTTGATTTTCGGTGTTATTTCATCTTTTTATGATGTAATGCTTATGTCACCTTTTTGCTTGTCATTGCTGCTCTACCAAGTTTGTCTTCACTCTGAAAGCCCGGTGACCCGGGCTTTTTCATTTGATTATCTCTTCTGCTGAAGCGTGAAATGTACGTCTTCGGCTTTTTCTTCGTCCGTGTACTTGCGCAGAGTGTTGATTGGCTCGCCGTTGTTGAACGTGCGGTCTTCAACGTCCTCGGTCGTACCCATAACGGTAACGTTGAGCTGTCTGTGTCTTGCGCGGACCTGGTCCCAGTCTACGAAGTAGATGTGAGCGAATTCGCCGCCGTCGAGCTTGCCGTCTTTGATCGTCATCGTTTCGCTTCTGCCGAAGAAAACGCTGCGGAGGTGAGCGTCTGTATTGAGGCTCGTGAAGTCGCCGGGCTCGTCGACGTATCTGCCGAACTGGGTGTGGATCGGACCGGGATGAGCGTACTCGTTGTTCTCGGAGTAGTCGGGAACGAGCTTCTGCATTATCTTGAGAAGGTCGTGCTGGAGGTACTCAAGATCGTACTTGTCAAGGTCGTGAGAACATTCCTGCACCATAACGGAGCAGGTCGTGTGGTGAGACGCCATCGTGACCGTGCCGTTCTTAACGCCGGACGCGGCGACGATCTCAATGATCTCCTTAGATACGTCGTGGAAAGTCGGTCTCCAGCCTCTGGACTGAAGCTCGATCTCTTTTTGATAAACTTTGAATTCCATTGTTTTATCTCCTTATAATTAATAATTTCATTTTTCGTCGGCGACGTTCTTTCCGTTCAGCCTCTCGCCGACCGCGCCACCCGGGTGGATAACGGCGAACTGCTCGTTTTTATATCCGGTCTCGTATATGAGCGCGGTCTGAAGAGTGTGGAAAATAACGGCGAGGGACGTCGTCGAGGTAGTGCCCTGCGCGTTGTAGGGATCGGTCTCGCGATTGACGTACTGCTTAAGCACGACGTCCGCGATCTTCGCGAGGTGAGAGTCCTCGTTTTCCGTTACCGTTATTATCTTTACTCCCTTGCTCTTGCAAATATCGGCTATCGGGAAAAGCTCATTTGTCTTTCCTCCGCGGGAGGCGAGGACTATCGCGTCGCCCTCGTGGAGAAATCCCATACCGCCGTGGATCGCCTCGGCGGGTGAGATAAACTTGGCGGACAGTTCGATACAGCAAAGAAGATGCGCGAGGTGCTGACAGATTATACCCGAATGGCCGCAGCCGGAAGTACCGATACAGCGCGCGTCCTTAAGTATTTCGACAGCCTTTGAAAAGTTCTCGTCGTCGAGATACTTCTCCATATCGCGGACGCACTCCGACTCGATCTTGTATACCTCTCTTACGTGAGAGAGAGTTTCTTCGTTCAGCATAACGTCACCTCATGCGTGAAGCTCGTCCCACGCGCGCCTTACCGCGGAGATCATTTCCTCGGCGAGGGCGAGCGGGTCGGCGGCTTTCGCGATAGCGCTCGAACAGCCCGATGCGGATGAGCCCGCTTTGATTATGTTGTAGCAGTCCTCACCGCGCGAAATACCGGCGGACGGGAAAGGAAGTATATCGGGGTTGATATCTCTTATGACCTTTATCACCTCGTCAACGTACTCGCGGTCGGCGGGGCGGCCCGTGCCGATAAGCTCCGTCGGCTCGGCGACGAGGATATTCGGCGCGAGGCGTGCGACGGCTTTGACCTCTTCTATACTGTCGGCGCAGACGATGGTCGCAAGACCGACCTCGTCGGCGCGCTTTATCGCGTCCTCGATCTCACGGAGCGTCAGCTTATGCTCCGCGTGGTTCAGCATACATCCTACCGCGCCCGCGTCCTTAAGAGCTTCGGGAAGAGTCCTTCCCATACCGCGTCCGACGGTGAGAGAGTCCATATGCTGTGAGTAAACGTGAACGCGGCTGACGGCGGCGGCGACGCTTCTTATTTCCGTGTCGGGGATGTCGAGGATAACGTCGATACCGTATTTTTCGGAAAGGCGGTCGAAGCCCTTCGCGATCTCAACGAGGCGTTCGCCGTACATATAGCACTTCGGACCGAACTCAAAGAACGGCTCGGTGATCTTATATTCCTTATACATTATTTCACCTCGTCAAGAAGCTCGGTCATCTTCGCTGTGATGATGTCGCCGCATTCGGGAGCGAACGAGGAGTTGCCGACCTCGTAGCCGCCCTCCGCGAGAGACTCAGGCGTGTAGAAGTAACCGGGCGACGCGCCGTTGGTGACTTCAATGAGGAAGCCCTTCTTGCCGCGGGACGCCGCGACTTCCTTCATACGAAGGCCGTACTCAACGAATATCTCGCCCTGCATAAAGAAGAGGATCGTGTCGTTGATCGTCATAACGCCGCATTCGAGAGGAAGCTCGGCGTTGTTCAGCGAGCCGTGCTCGGCGATATACTTGGAGTTCGCGTAGTTGCTCTCCGTGCCGAACATGGTCAGCTCCGCGTTGCGCTTCCTTATGTAATCGGAGTCATCCATCTCGTGAAAGATGCGGCGCGCTTCGTCCATCTCGCGCTTCGTGACCTCGACCGGCGGATACTCTCTCATCGGGAGCTCTACCTCAGCCGTCGCGTACTTTATATCGGCGTCGGCGGAATATTCCATCTTTTCAAGACAGCGGAAGACTTCAACGCCGAGCGTCGTACCTACTCGGCAAGCCTCCTCGAAGTTCTGTCCCGTTCTGAAATAACGGCTCGACTGGTTGCCGGACGTACCCTGCGCGAACATAAAGTTGGCGCCGGGGCAGGCGTACTTGAGGTAGCCTCTTATATATCCCGGATAGTCCGCCGTGACGAGAAGGTTCTCGGCGTGGAGATACGTCGGGTGAAGCGCGTAGCAGAGGAAGACCGTGCGGACCTTGCCGCTCTTGTCGCGCACCGCCATCACGTTGACGGCGGGGTCTGAAAGTCCCTTCGGATCGCGGCGGTTGCCGCCGACGCCTTGCTCCGCTCCGCAGCGGCCGATGTATGTGCCGATCTCCGCTTCAAAAGGAGCGGCGACGGCTTCTTTGATAAGGTTTTCGAGTTTTTCCATCAAAAACTCTATATATTTTTCGTTGCAGGCTACGCCCTCTTCGATCTCGTAAGCCTCGGGAGTTGCCGCCCAGGGGCCGGAGTGGGTGTGAGAGCAGGTGACGTTGATGAAGTACTCCGGGAATTTCTCGCGAAGACGCTTCGTGTAGACCTTACCGAAGTAGAGTATGTCGAGCGTCAGCCAGACGATCTTATGCGTGCCGTTGTCGAGGTAAAGAGCCTCGGCGTACAACGGGTCGTGAGCGCCGACGTTCGGTCTCGGACAGTGCGGATAGCCCGCCATTTCAACGCCTTCCCACGGCGTTATCTCTGTGATTGCAGTTCCTGCTTTTAACATTTTACATTCCTTCTTTCGGAAGATAATATTGTTCAATATGATGTGATGACGTTCTTGAGATCAAGCTCTCCGTCGAGTACGAGAACGTCCGCTTTGAATCCCGCTTTCAGTTCTCCGACGCCGTCGATACCGACGACCTTTGCCGGGGTCCTCGCCGTCATACGGAAGACCTCGGGTACCGTGAATCCGATATTTTTGATATTCTTCGCGACGCGGTCCATCGTGAGAAGGCTCCCGTAGATCTCGCCGTTCACGAAGTTGACGTCGGTGTTTTCGTCCTCGCCCTCGCAGGCGTCCGTGATGCCGATAAGTCTGTCGACGCCGACGCATTTCGCCGCGAGCTTTACGTGCTCGGGGCGCACGTGTATGCCGCGCTCGTCGCAGATAAGCTCATAGTACATATCGTCCTGAATGAGGCAGGCGGTGTTGAAAGAGACCTCGATAGTCCCGTCGAACGCCGTCGGCTCTATCGACTTGCCCGTCGCGTCGTAAAGATGTGTCACGAGTTTTGCGCCACGCCGCACCGCCTCGGAAACTTCCTCCGGCGACGCCATGGAGTGACCGATCGACGGTACTATCCCCATCTTCGATATATCCGAGATGAAGTCGAAGACGCCGGGCACCTCAGGCGCGCTCGTCCACTGTTTTACCATGCCCGTCGCGGCGAGCTTCATGTAGTTCTCCTTAACCGGCCGGTCGCCGCTCTCGCTGCTCTGTGCGCCATAACGCGGATTGAGATACGGACCCTCGAGGTGTACGCCCTTGATGTTGCCGCAGCCGTTCTCCGACGCCTCCTTTATCTTTTCGATAAAGGAAAGATACTCGTCGGTCGTGAATCCGCGGTATATCGTGCAGAGCATAGAGGTCGTGCCGTGCTCGAGATGGTGGCGCGAAGCCCTCACCGGGTCGACGTGGGTCACGTATTTTCCGCCCGCGTGACAGTGGATGTCGACAAATCCTGGCGCGATATAGTCGTCGCCGAGGTCAAAGGCCTCGCCGACTGTTTTATCAAGCATATCCCGCTCTCCGGCGTACGTTATAACGCCGTCTTTGACGGCGAGCGCGCCGCGCGGCACGACGCGGTCGCAAAGAACGACCGCGCCAAAGAGCGTATAAGTTTTATTTTCGGGGATCTTCATCAATATCCGACGGTCTCAAGGCACTCGATAGGCTTTGCTATCTCTTCGGAAACGTAGATGTCCGTATCCCACAGACGGAGTATGGACGTCGGGACCAGAGGCGTTATCTCGCCGTAGAGGCAAAGACGCGACGTCATTCTCTGCCACGACGAGAACGAGCCCATCATGGTGATGCCCTGCATCTCGAATCTCGCCTTGGAGCGTTTTACGTCGGCGGGGCCTATCGTCGCCGCGCGGGGCGGTACGCTCGAGAGGTCGCCGGAGCAGCCGAACACGCCGTGGAGAGAGTTCTGGCAGATCGTAAGAGGATTGAGCGTTACGATGCGCGCGTCCATGTTGATGAACTCCTCAAGCGACTCGCACGCGAACTCGGGCGTGCAGGGGTCGATGAACGCGATGTGACCCGCCCAGCCGGGACCGCTGTAACAGACGTCCGCTCCGCCGTCGCCGCACTCGGCGATCATCTTGGAGTAGTCCTTTACGTTCTCCGTCGTGAAATAGTGCATCTGCTCTATCGGCATACGGAGGTCCTCGCGGATCTTACCGTAAAAATACTTCATGCAGGAGTAGCCGAAGCCGGACTGATAAGTAATGGGAGCCACGTTGCCCTGATCGTCAGCCCACTCGTCCATCGTGAAGATATGGACGTTGCGGCAGCTTATGTTGAGAAGGTTGCAGGTCTCGGCGACCGCCATATATTCCACCGGGCAGGGGTTCGGGAAGATCATAACGAGCTTCTCGTCGAGAAGGTCAGACCTCGTGATACGGGAGATCATATCGCCTATCCAGATACCGTCGGGACTCGGAACGATGTGGATCCTGCAGTTGGGATTGTCGCACTTCTCCATATCCTCGCGCTTGATGTTGCGGCATCTCTCGATAACTTCTTTATTCTTGTACGGAATAAAGTCTGCCATTTTGAATTCGAACATTTTTATATTCTCCTTATTAAAAATTATTTTTCTTCAATAAATCTGACGACTTCCGCGGGCGCTATTTTGCCGTGTGAAGCGATTATCGCCGCGCCGCGCGACGCGGTCTCCGGTGTGTCGAGGATACCTATGCGGCACCCCGTTATCCTTGAGAGTACGCGGCACCATATCTCCGACTTCGAGCCGCCGCCGAAAACTCTTATCTCCGTCGCGCCGCCCATCTTTTCGATCCTGTCCGCGATCTCGCGGCAGGTGCCCTCGTAGAGAGCGTAGATAAGGTCTCCGCGCGTTGTGGAAAGGGTTATGCCCTCGAAGGACGCGCCTTTTGAGAATGAGGTCGAAGCGGTGACGCCGTTCGCGCCGGGCACGCTCGTTGCGGCGAGCTCGTCGCACTCGCGGTATGACACGCCGCCCATCGTACGCGACAGCCATTTCAGAGCCGCCCCCGTCGTGTCTGCGACGCCCTCCGTGACGAAGTATCCGTCGTTGAAACGGAACTGGGAAAGAGGGCTGTCCGCGTTCATTTCACG
Source organism: uncultured Ruminococcus sp. (assembly GCA_902796675.1). Lineage (GTDB taxonomy): Bacteria > Bacillota > Clostridia > Oscillospirales > CAG-272 > RUG14199. The sequence continues at coordinate 3,324 of CADBQA010000177.1, read as the reverse complement.
GGAGAGCTTTTCTATCGCCGAAGCTGTGCCGAAGGACATCGTGACGACGCCGTCCGAAATGCCCGCGCCGACGGCGGCGATCTTCTGGTCCTGACCGCCGAGTATGACGCGGCAGTCGGGAGATATACCGAGCTCGTCCGCGACGGACGGCAATATTTTGCCGAGATCCGCTCCCATTTCGGCGACTTCGGGCAATTTTTCAATGTCTATGCCGGAGTACGCGAGGAGTTCCTCGTCCCAGCGTTTTTCGACGATATTGTAGAGCATCGAGCCGCCCGCTATCGTGTAGTCGGTGACGTACTTCCCGGTAAACCTCATATTCAGAAAATCGAGCGGGAAAAGTATCTTCGAGGCTCTGTCGTATACTTCCCTGCGGTTTTCACGGAACCACATTAGCTTCGGAAGAGAGTACGCCGGGTCGACGTGCTTGCCGGTCTTCAAAAAGACCGTCTCCTCCCCGAGGTCTCGCATTATCCTCTCGCACTCCGCCGTCGCTCTCATATCGAGCCAGTTTATCGAGTTGTAAAGAGGACGTCCGTCATCGTCCACGGGGACGAAGGAGATGCTCTGCGAACTGACGGAAAGCGCATTTACGTCGCGCCGTCCGGTCTTCTCCACAAGGCTTCTCACAGCCGTGACGACGTTGCTCCACCAGACCTCGGCGTCCTGCTCGACGAAAGAGCCCACAAAAATAAGAGGGTATTCTTCGTTGTACTCCGCCGCGACGGCGCCGTCGTCCTCAAACATCACGCATTTGAGTCCGGTCGTTCCGAGATCGATACCGAGATACATAAGAATCACCCCCATGGATAACGCTTATTATATTATAGTTTATTATGGTACTCTTGTCAATAAATATAGGGCGACTTTTTGAGAAAATAGTCGGCGGCGGCGTTTTCCATACATAAGGTATATAGCGTGTCGGCGTATTTTTCCGATTCATATTGAACCGACGATGAGTCCGACGGTTTTGTCACCACTTCGATTCCCTTCGCGCCGGAAACTATCCTCCGCCCCGCGTCTGACGCGGCGAGAAGGACCGTAAAGTCGGGAGTGTTTTCAAGGTCCGATTTTTTGACCCCGCAAACTGAGAGGAGCGCGGCGCGGCGAAGCCTTGAGTCGGTGTATTTTTTTGTCCTCGCGCTCTCGGAGAATGCTCCCGCTCGGCGCGCGGCTTTTTCGAGCAGACTTAGTATTCCGCTCTCGGAATCGAACGAGCCTTTATCGTACTTTCCGAGACGGAAGAGAGTTTTCAGAATATCTTCAAGCCCGTCGTGAAAATTCATTTTTTCTCTTATCTCCGACGCCGAGGGCGTATCTATCCTCTTTACGGCGTGAAAACAGAAAGCAAGTCCGAGCGCGCGGGACTGCCTTATATACTCCGCGGCGAGCATATCGTTTGACGACGAGAAAACGCCCGCGACGTCCGGCATATATTCAAGGCACGCCTCATATCTCGCCGCGGCGTAGCCGACGGCGCCCGCGTGGCGAATCGAGACGAGACGGCAAAACTCCGCGTCGTCCTCGAGGCGCGACGCCGCTTCAATAAGCGATAAATCTCCGGACTCCGAGCCGAAAAAGAGGTCGGTCACGCCGAGCGCGGCGGCGACCGTGACGCCGCCTCTTGCGAAGAACTCCGCGGGAGCGGCGCACCACGGGAAAGGAAGCTCGACGACAAGGTCCGCGCCGGCGTCCGCCGCCATGACGGCTCTTTCGTACTTCTCGGTGACGGCGGAGCTTCCCCTCTGGGCGAAGTTGCCGCTCATAATACAGACGACGTCGCCCTGTCGGCGCGCTTCACCGATGATATATTTATGACCCTCGTGAAGAGGATTGAATTCACAAATAATGCCGCAAATCTTCTTCATATCCAAAAAAATTCCCGAATAAGTAAATTTACCCTTGTATTTTCTTCCGCTTTCATATATAATGATACACGGATTTTGAAAAAATGTCAACATAACACAACCGGAGGTATAATCAATGAAGGTACTCGTTGTAAACGCGGGAAGCTCGTCCCTCAAATATCAGCTTCTCGACACCGAGACAGAGCTCCTGCTCGCCAAGGGTATTTGCGAGAGAATAGGCGAGACTGTCGGTATTCTCGATCACAAAAAATACACCCACGACGGCGGCGAGGAAAAAGAAGAAAGATTCAAAGATGAGGTCGAGATCCCCAACCACTCCGTCGCGACTCGCATGGTCGTCGACGCTCTGACCGACCCCGTAAAGGGCGTCATCAAGAGCATGGACGAGATCGAAGCGGTCGGCCACAGAGTAGTCCACGGCGGTCCTTACTTCTTTGAAAGCACGCTCGTCACTCCCGAGGTCATCGACAAGCTCCGCCTTTGCGTGGACTTCGCGCCTCTCCACACGATACCCCACATCATGGGCATCGAGGGCGTAACGGAAGTCATGCCGGACAAGCCGCAGGTCCTCGTTTTCGACACGGCGTTCCACACGACGATCCCCGAATACGCAAGCACATATCCGCTTCCTCACGAGATCTATGAGAAGTACCACATCCGCCGCTACGGCGCGCACGGCACGTCTCACAGATTCGTTTCCCAGATAATGATAGGTCTTCTCGGCAACAAGCCCGACTCGAAGATCATAACCTGCCACATAGGCAACGGCTCCTCGATCTCCGCGGTACGCGACGGCAAGTGCATCGACACGTCCATGGGCTTTACTCCCCTCGACGGCGTTGAAATGGGCACGCGCTGCGGCGCCATCGACCCCGCTATCGTCCCCTACATTATGGAAAAGGAGAACATCCCCGTTTCCGAGATCGCTAACTTCATGAACAAGAAGTGCGGCTTCCTCGGCGTTTCCGGTCAGTACTCCGACAGCCGTGATATCGAAGAAGGTATCAAGCGCGGCGACAAGAGATGCCTCCTCGCGGCTTCCATCCTCGCATACCAGGTAAAGAAGTACATCGGCTCCTACACCGCCGCGATGAACGGCGTCGACGCGATAGTCTTCACCGCCGGCATGGGCGAGAACAACCCCGAGCTTCGCGAGCGCGCTCTTCGCGATATGGAATACTACGGCATCGAGCTCGACCTCGAACTCAACGCGAAGACGTGGCGCCAGCCCAACATCGTCGAGATCTCAAAGCCCACTTCCAAAGTCAAGGTCTACGTCATCCCGACGAACGAAGAACTTATGATAGCAAGAGATACCGAGGCTATCGTTTCGAAGCTCTGATAATTCAGTAAAATGAAAAAAGCCTGCAGATGCAGGCTTTTTTCAATTCACGGAGCTTTGCGAGAATTCATGATGCGAAGCATCAATTCATGACGGCACAGCCGTCAATTCATT
>CADBQA010000176.1 GCA_902796675.1 uncultured Ruminococcus sp. | reverse complement strand
TCAAGAATATCGCCGGGCGTGCAGTTCAGAGCGCGGCAGATCGCGTTAAGCGTTGAGAAGCGTATCGCGCTCGCTTTCCCGGTCTTCAGTATCGAAAGATTAGCTTTCGTGATGCCGATGCGCTCGGCAAGCTCGCTCGACGACATTTTTCTTTTAGCGAGCATAACGTCAAGATTCACTACTATCATGGCGCCGCCTCATATCGTGAGATCGTTCTCACGCTTGATCTCGACCGCCGCGCCTATAACGTTCATAACGACTCTGACGAGAAGACCGACGACGGCGAGTATGAAGGTGACGGTGCCGAGAGAGGTATAATACCTCGTAAACACGGCGCAGACGGCAGATGCCGCAAAACAGCAGAGCGACAGCAGATTGAGACACGTCACGTTCGATCTTACGAAAACGTTTTCTTTTATTACGTTGACGAGCATTTTAATAAGGAGAAACAGCGAGAGCGCGGCGAAGGGAGAAACGATATAGAAAGCTGTTGAAACGTGTTTGACCGTGCGGACTATATAGTCGGCGGACGACCCGCTTTTCGTTATCAGCCACTCAAATACCGCGGGAAACGTAAATAAAAGCGCTATCAGAAGGACAGCCGACAGTACGCATATCACGAGCGATATATAAGATGATACTTTTTTCATGGAAAATGCTTCCTCCGGTTTCAGTATGACAACATAATAGCACATTTGTTATCGTTTGTCAATAACAAAATATCGAAAAACGAAAAAACCGCTCCTCGCGGAGCGGCTTTTGTATCGTTATTTTGCTATATCGAGTTCGAACCAGAATGTGGAGCCCTCGCCCGTGCGGCTTGTGACGCCGAAGGCGGCGCCGTGCTTTTTCAGCACGCCCTTGACGATGGAGAGACCGAGGCCGGTGCCGACCTTGCCTCTGTTGTGGAAGCCGCCGACCTTGTAATAGCGCTCCCATATCTTCGGAAGCTGGTCCTCGGGGATACCCTCTCCGGTGTCGGTGACGGAGATCTTTACTTTGTCTCCGTTCACCTCTTCCGTGACGCGGACGAGCTTGTCGTCGCCGGTGTAGTTTATCGCGTTGTTGACAAGGTTATAGACTACCTGAAGTATCTTCTGGCGGTCCGCCGCGACCGTGACGTCGCCGCAGGGGATGAATTCTATCTTGTATCCGTCTTTTTCCGTGAGGTGAGAATACCTTTCGAGCGCCTCGCGGACGGTTTCGGTGAGGGAGAAGCGTTCGATCTTGAGCGGCTGCCCCTCGTCGGTGAGGCGTGAGAGGTCGAGAAGGTCTGAAACGAGGTCGGAGAGCCTTGTCGTCTCGTCTATGACGACTTGAATATTCTCCTCGTTCATCTCGCCGGGAATGTCGCGCATCACCTCGCTGTAACCTCTTATCATCGTGAGAGGCGTGCGAAGGTCGTGGGAGATGTTCGCGATAAGCTCTTTTTGCATACTGTCGAGCTTTGAAAGTTCTCCCGCGGCGTAGTTCAGCGTGTCGCCCAGCTCGCGCGCCTCGCGGAAGGTGCCGCCGTCAAAGTTGACGTCGTAGTTGCCCGTCGCGAGGAGCGACGCCTCCTTCGTCATCTTTTCTATCGGTTTCGCAAGGCGGCGGCTCATCACGGCGGAGATAACGACCGCGGCGACGAGAACTATCACCGTGATCACCGCGAGCTGGTACGTCAGTACCCGGGTCGTCGCGGAGAGCGGGGTGACTTCGGAGTCGACGAGGACGAGGTAGTCCGTGTCATCCGACGACGAGACGACGGCGTAGATCACCGTCGACGGTCCCGCGGTGTTCTTTCTGTCGGGTGAGGCTATCATTTCTGACCCGTCAAAGTCCATGACGATATGCTTCTCGGCAAAGCCCTCTTGTTTTGCCTTTTTATAGAGGTCGTTCAGCAGGGTATTGTCCTCGAGATTGTGTATCATGCAGGAAGACTGGACGTGCGCCGTCGCTATCTGCGTCCCCGCGTTTCCGGTGATTTCGTAGACGTTGACGCAGCAGGCGTATTTTTTAGCGGACGCGAGCGCGGCGGTGCCGGCTTCGCCGTTTGCCGCCGAGGTGGCGACGCTCTCGGCGCAGTTTTCAAGGTCGCGTCTCTTTGCCGCTTCGTATATCCTGTCGAAAAAGACGGTCTGAAAGAGCCACAGAAGCAAAAGCACCACCACCGCGAAGGCGGCGAGAGCGCGGAAGACTTTGAGGGCGAGCGGCGCGGGGCGCCTCTTCGCCTTCGTTTTATCTTGACGTGTCAAAACGGTATCCAACTCCTCTCAGCGTGACGATATACTTCGCGGCGTCGCCGAGCGAACGGCGGAGAAGCTTTACGTGCGTGTCGAGCGTTCTGTCGTCGCCGAAATAATCGTAGCCCCATACCTCGGAGATAAGTCTCTCTCTCGTGAGGGCGACGTTCTTGTTTTTCAGCATATAGAAGAATAGGTCGTATTCCTTCGGCGAGAGGTCGAGCGCCTCGCCGTTCACGCGGACGACGCGCGCGGTGACGTCCGCCTCGAGACACCCGATGCGGAAGACCTCGTTAGAGTTTTCTTCGGGCGCGCGGCGCGACCGCTTCATAATTGCGTCGACGCGGAGCATAAGTTCCTTCGGTGAGAAGGGCTTCACGACGTAGTCGTCGATGCCGAGCTCAAAGCCGTTTATCTTGTCGTACTCCTCGCCGCGCGCGGAGAGCATGATTATCGGGACCGATGAGAATTTTCTGATCTCGCGGCAGGCGGAAAAACCGTCGAGCTCCGGCATCATGATATCAATTATAACGATGTCGAAAGAACCCGAGCGGCAGAGCTCTATCGCCTGCATCCCGTCGGACGCCTCCGTGACCTCGTGTCCCTCGAACGCCGCGTATTTCGCGACTATTTTTCTTATCATTTCCTCGTCGTCGACGATGAGTATCTTATACACGGAAAACCCTCCCGTTTGAATTGAGGGGCATAAAACTTATGCCCCTCTTGATTTTATCACATTATTCCGTTTTGTCAATTACCGAAATTGACGGACGCGTCGCTCGGCTTGTACTCGTAAAGAGTTACTTCGACGTCGATCGTCTTGTTGTTCCTGATTATCGTGAACGTGACGGTCTCGCCGACCTGATGCTGAGTGATTATCGCCTTGACGTCAGCTTTCGTTGAGACCGCGGTCCCGTCGACGGAGACGACCTGGTCGCCGTATTTCAGGACGTCGTCGTTATATCCCTTCTCGCAGGAGTAGACGTAGAGGATACCGGAGGACGAGCCGGAGAACCAGCCGCCCGTCGTCGCCTCATAGAACGTGACGCCGATGTAAACTCTGCCCTTGACGTAGCCGTACTGGAGAAGCTGTTCGACGACGGTCTGCGCGTCGTTGCCTGGGATCGCGAAGCCGAGACCCTCGATGCCGGTGCCGGAGGACTTCGCGTTTACGATGCCCACGAGCTCACCGGAGAGGTTGAACATACCGCCGCCGGAGTTGCCGGGGTTGACCGCCGCGTCAGTCTGGATAAGGTTCATTTTAGTGTTGTCGATAGTTATTTCACGGTCCGACGCGCTGATGATACCGGTCGTGACCGTTCCGCCGAGCTTACCGAGCGGGTTGCCGACGACGACGATCCTCTCGCCGACTTTCAGCGAATCGCTGTCGCCCCATACGGCGGCTGAAAGTCCCGACGCCTCTATCTTGATCACCGCGATATCGGCGTCAGCGTCGCGCCCTACGAGCGTCGCCGCGTATTCCTCGCCGTTTCTGAGACGTACGACTATCTTGTCGGCGAGCGTGTTGCCGTTGTCGGTGTCGGATACGACGTGGTTGTTCGTGACGATATATCCGTCGTCGGAGATTATGACGCCGCTTCCCGCGCCCTTCGTGACGTACTGACCGAAGCTGAAATAGCCTGTCGTGACGTATTCGGTCGTGATCTCAACCACGGAGTCGGAGACGGTGTCGGCGACCGATGTGATGTCGTTATTCGTCTCGTCGGTTTTCGTTTCGATCGTTCTGTAAAGGACCGCGGTGTCGCTCGAGACGCCGACGTTGCGTCTGTAAAGCCATGCGCCCGCGTACCCTGCGAGGCAGGCGACGACGACCGTGCAGATGCAGAGTATGACGGCGAGCGCGCCGCTTACGCCGCGGCGGCGCTCCTTCTTCGGCGCGCTCTGTTCCGGCGCGCTGTACTGAGCGTACTGTCCGTAGCCGTTGTAGGCGTAGCCGCCCATACCGTAGCCGTTCGGCGTCCCGTACTGCCCGCGGTATCCGTAGGCGTTATTCTGAGGTCCCGCGTTGTAGCCGGGGTTGTACGCGCCCTGTCTCGGGTCGAAAGCCGCGCCGCGCGGGTCGTTCGTGTTTCTGAACGAATAGCTGTATTCGCCGGCGGCGTTATCGGCTTTCGGCGCTTCGGTCTGCTCGTTCTTCGTTTCGTTATCGTTCTTTTCTTCTAAGTTATCGTTTTCGGGATAGAATTCTGACATTTCTTTTTCCTCCTCGTCATTCTTTTTTCTTCGTTGTCCTTATTATAGACCGCGAATGTGAAAACTGTCTGAAGATGAGAGGAAAAAAGATTGAAAAAACAAGTTATTTTATCGTGACGACGAAGCCCGCGACGTTGTCGCCGGAGATCTCATATGGCGTTGCCGCGATCGGGACGGAGGTCTTGCCGCCCTCCGACTTCACGTAATAAACGAGGCTCTCGTCCGCGCTCTTTTCGTAGGAGAGCGCGTCGACGTACTTTATCTCGCCTGTCGCGCCGTTATAGCAGACGGCGCTGTCTATCGTATGGTTCGGAAGAAAATCCTCGATATACTCCTCGAGGCAGAAGTCGAGCGAATCCATTATGAGCGAGTGTGGAAGACCGACGTATCTGTAATGCCAGCCCTCGTAGTTTATGAGGGTTATGTCCGCCTTGTCCTCGGGATAGCGGAGAACGTAGCCGTAGCGGTCGTAGTTCTGCATGAACCATTCCGTTCTCCCGTACGTTTCTATGTCGTAAGACGCGCCGTCCGTGTAGACGGTGAGGTCCATGGCAAGTCCCGTGTGATGCTCGCTGTAACCGGGGTTTGCGACGTACGCCGCCGCGTATTCCGGTCCGTATCTGTCGACTCTGTCCTGATATATCTCGCGCTGTTTCTCCTCGCCTCTGAAGGAGGAGACGACGAGGACCTCTCCGACGCCGGTCGCATCGTAAAGGTCGTTCGTCAGCGAGACGAACGCGTCGAGCGCCGCGGAGCGAAGGGAAGTGTCGAGCGTGCTGACGAGAAAATGCTCGGCGCGGGGCTTCATCTGAAGGAGAACGTCCTCCGTCGGGAAGACGTAAGCGTAGTTGTGGTTGACGAGGATGAGGTCTCCGTCGTGGACGTCAGCCTCCGTCAGATCAACGTATTCCGCCGCCTCGCGGCGTATGGATTCATCCTTCGTCTCGGGAGCGTCGCTTTCACTTTCGGTCTCGCTCTCGCTCTCGGCGCCGCTCTCTGTCACGATCCCCGTTTCGGTTTCAGGGGCGTCCGGCGCCTTCTTTTCATTCCTTATTATAAGGATCACCGAGAAGGTTATGACCACGGCAAAAAGGAGAACGAGAGCGATGACGGCGCCGTAATCCTTGCGGTAGCGGCGGCGGCTCATTTTCGTGACGCGACGCTGAGGCTTCTTCGGGGACGTGGCGTTCGCCGTGTATTTGAGCGGAACCCCGCTGACATTCGGATTTTTGTCATCCATATATATTTACCTGCCGTTGACTTCTTGAATTTTTGAAAGCGGGAAGAACTTTACGTCCTTCCCGCGCTTTGTTTTACTTTGAAGTGAAGCTCAGTCGTCGTCGCGGAGAGCCGCTTTGCGGGAGAAGTTCATTCTGCCCTTCTCGTCCGTGCCGAGGCACTTGACCGTAACGGTGTCGCCGAGCTTTACGACGTCCTCGACGTTTTCGGTCCTCTTGAACTCGAGGTCGCGAACGTGTACGAATCCGAGGTAACCGGGTACGATCTCGACTCTGCATCCTATCGGGAGGATCTCAACTACTTTACCGGTGTACTTCGCGCCCTTTACAGGCTCGAAGACGATGCCGTCGATGATCTGCTTTGCGGCTTCTATCGCGTTCTTGTCGACCGCGGAGATGAAGATGGAGCCGTCGTCCTCGATGTCGATCTTCGCGCCGGTGTCGGCTGTGATCTTCTGGATGACCTTGCCGCCCGTGCCGATGACCTCGCGGATCTTGTCCACGGGTATCTTCATGGAGAGCATCTTCGGCGCGAACTCGGAAACTTCCGCGCGAGGAGCGGGGATAGCCTTGAGAAGAACTTCGTCGATGATGTAGTCGCGTCCCTTGTGTGTGACGGCGAACGCTTCTTTGATGATCTCGGGAGTAAGACCGTCGATCTTGAGGTCCATCTGAATGGACGTGATGCCCTTGTGCGTACCGGCGACCTTGAAGTCCATATCGCCGTAGAAGTCCTCGAGACCCTGAATGTCGATCATGGTCATCCAGCGCTCGCCCTCGGTGATAAGACCGCAGGAGATGCCGGCGACGGGGGCCGAGATCGGCACGCCGGCGTCCATGAGAGCCAGCGTCGAGCCGCAGACGGAACCCTGAGAGGTCGAGCCGTTGGAGGAAATGACCTCGGAGACGCAGCGGATCGCGTACGGGAAATCGTCTACCGACGGGAGGACCGGACGGAGGGCTCTCTCGGCGAGAGCGCCGTGACCGATCTCACGTCTGCCCGGGCTGCGGCTGGCCTTGGCTTCACCTGTGGAATAGCCGGGCATGTTGTAGTGGTGCATGTATCTCTTCTCGGTCTCCTCGTCGATGCCGTCGAGCATCTGCGCCTCGTCTATCGAGCCGAGGGTGCAGGAGGTGAGGACCTGAGTCTGGCCGCGGGTGAACATTCCGGAGCCGTGAGCTCTCGGCAGAAGTCCTACCTCGGCGGCGAGCGGACGGATCTGATCCATCTTTCTGCCGTCGACGCGCTTCTTGTCGGTGAGGAGCCACTCGCGGACGATGTGCTTCTGTATCTGGTAGAGTATCTGATCGAACATCATGTGCTGATCGGGATACTTCTCGTCGTAGGCGGCGTAGACGCGCTCGATGATGGGCTGGAGTCTGGCGTCGCGGACGCTCTTGTCGTCGGTGTCGAGGGCGAGCTTGACGTCCTCCTTCACCATGGCCTCGACCTCGTCCATGAGAGCCTGATCGACGGCTCCGGACGGGTAATCGAACTTCGGCTTGCCGATCTGGGCCTGAATGTCCTTTATGAAGCGGCAGAGCTTCTTTACTTCCTCATGCGCGAGCATGATGGCGTCGAACATCTCCTTGTCGCCGACTTCCTTGGCGCCGGCCTCGATCATGACGACCTTTTCTTCGGATCCGGCGACGGTGAGCTCAAGAACGCTCTCGGCGCGCTCAGCCTGAGTCGGGTTGATGATGTATTTTCCGTCTACCATTCCGACGAAGACTCCGGCGATCGGGCCGTTCCACGGGATGTCGGAGATGGTGAGGGCGATGGACGCGCCGATCATGCCGGTGATCTCGGGCGAGCAGTCCTGATCGACGCTCATGACGAGCAGCGACAGAACGACGTCGTTGCGCAGATCCTTCGGGAAGAGCGGGCGGATCGGGCGGTCGATGACGCGCGAGGTGAGGATAGCCTTCTCGGTCGGGCGTCCCTCTCTCTTGTTGAAGGAGCCGGGTATATGGCCGACGGCGTAGAGTCTTTCCTCGAAGTCGACGGACAGCGGCAGGAAATCTATGCCGTCGCGCGGCATTTTGGAAGCGGTGGCGGTGGCGAGTATCGCGGTATCGCCGTATTTGATGAAGCAGGAGCCGTTGGCCAGACCTGCCATCTTGCCGGTCTCGACGGTCAGTTTGCGGCCGGCGAGCTCGGTCTCAAAGACGCGGTAATTTTCAAACATGCGGCAGTTTCTCCTTATAAATTATCTGAACCTCGGAGGGGGCCTTCCCTCCTTAAAAATCCGGCTGAGCCGGTATCCCGCGGGCCGGGCGGACAATATCCGTTTTCCTCACATACGGAAAAGGGCGTCCGGCAGAGGGATCCTCAAAAAACATCCGCATGTCAGTTTAGCACTTTAATACGTTCCGCTCCATCACCTTCGGGAGAGAGCGGCGGCGCGGGGCATATTGAACTGCTAAGCCGTAATGCGGATCTGATTTCGCTCCGCCCGGCGTAAAAGCCGGGCGGAGTATTGTGATTACTTACGCAGACCGAGTCTTTCGACTATCGAGCGGTAGCGGGTGATATCGTTCTTCTGAAGATATCCGAGAAGGGAACGGCGCTTGCCGACCATCATAAGAAGGCCGCGGCGGCTGTGGTTGTCCTTCGGGTTTCTCTTGAGATGCTCGGTGAGCTGATTGATTCGGGTGGTGAGGACAGCGATCTGTACCTCGGGAGATCCGGTGTCGCCCTCGTGGGTGGCGAACTTCTGCATGATCTCCTGCTTTTCTTCCTTGAGAAGCATGACTTTTTACCTCATAATATTTGGTTACATGCCGCCGGCGCAGCGGGGGCCGTGAGGATCGCCCTTGACCGGTCCGGCGGTGGCGTTTTCGCCGGTATGTAATATCCGGCGCGGCCCGGCTGATATATTGAGCCGAACCGACAATATATTATATCACAACCGCCGTCTTTGATAAAGAGGGAAAAGGAATAATTTACAATTAATTTACCCGCGCTGCTCAATGAGGCTTTCGCGGTTTATCGCACCCATAATAACAAAATATACATGGAGTTACCCTTTTGTCTATTGAAAAAAACATTCCGATATAGTATAATATTATATTATGTAAGCCGCATCAGGCTCGTTATCCGTGTTCGCCGGCCGCCTCGGGCGGCGGAGAGTTGCATTATGTTCAGAATAAAAGAAGCCTATCCTCTTACCGACATAACGGTATATATGAAGATCGAGGCTCCGGACGTCGCGAAAAAGGCGGGACCGGGGCAGTTTATCATCCTCCGCGCCGACGAGACCGGCGAGAGGGTGCCGTTCACCATCTCCGAAGCCGATCCGGCCGAGGGTACGGTGTCGATAATCTTTCAGAAGGTCGGTCTTTCGACCCTCAAGCTCGGCGAGAAAAAGCCGGGCGATATGATCGCCGATTTCGTCGGGCCGCTCGGCAACGTCTCGCATCTCGACGGCTATAAATCCGCCTGCGTCATCGGCGGCGGACTCGGCTGCGCCATCGCCCTGCC
>CADBQA010000175.1 GCA_902796675.1 uncultured Ruminococcus sp. | reverse complement strand
TTTATCAGACTTATTCATATGAATCAACATACAAGAAGTGTCAATTATATTAATATTTATGTCCTATTTGTTATTACACGCCGAGGATGCGGCGGCGTACGTCGCGGTAGAGCGCGTACTTTTCGTCGTAGAAGTCCTCAAGCGAGCTGTCGCGCCGGAGCGTTTCCGAGCGGCAGGTCGTGCGTGACGCCTCAGCGAGAGATCTGTAAACCCCGAGACCCGCAAGGGCTATATCGGCGGCGCCGAGACAGCAGGTCTCGCGCTCGGACGGCCGTTGTATCTCGCATTTCGTGATCTCGCCGACGATCGTGCTCCAGACGTCGCTTCTCGCGGCGCCTCCGGTCATCATTAGGCGGTCTATCTTCATCCCCTCCGCGGCGAAGGATTCGATGACCCCCCTCGCCTCGAAGGCGACGCCCTCCATCACGGCGCGAGCGACGTCGTAGCGGTCGGTGCCTATCCTGAGGCCGGAGATGACCCCCCCGGCGTCCGGTCTGTTGTGCGGAAATCCCGCGCCGGCGACGTAGGGGAGAACTATCACGTCCTTCGCGCGGTGAGCGCGGAGGGACGCTTCTTTATCCATCGTGCGAAAATCGTCGTCAACGAGATTTTTGTACCATTTGAGCGCGCTCCCCGCGCTGACGAGGGACGCCATGGCTCCGTAGCCGCCCGCCGGATGGATACCGGGGCAGATGCGGCTTGCGGTGTAGAGCGGGGCGGACGTCACGCCGAGGACGACCCACGCGGTGCCCGTCGCGAGCATCATATCGCCCGGCGCGGTCGCGCCGGAGCCGATCGAGGACGCGTACTGGTCGTGCGCGCCGTTGAAGACTTTGACGCCCTCCGGCAGCCCGAGCTCGCGCGCGGCGTTCGCGGTAAGCGCGCCGAGGCAGACGCCGGTCGGCTCGACTTCGGGAAGCCTGTCGGCGGTGACGCCGACGGCGTCGAGGATCTTTTCGTCCCACTTTCTATTCTTTATATTATAAAGCTGTCTTATCGCCGCGTTCGTCGGGTCGGCGACAAACCTGCCCGTGAGGCGGTGATTCATAAATTCAAGGGTCGAAGGGAAGCACGCCGCGCTCCCGAAAACCTCCGGCGCGTTGTTCTTCAGCCAGAGTATCTTGGCGGCGTCGCCGGCGGGCGTCAGCGGCCAGCCGGACGCTTCATAGACGTAATCCCTGCCGAGCGTCCCCGAGAGCGCCTCGACTTCCTTCGTCGCTCTCGAGTCCATCCACGTCATAACGTCGCAAAGAGGTTTGCCGTCTCTGTCCGCCGCGAGCATACTCGCTCCCTGCGTGGAAAGAGATATCGCGGCGATATCGTTTTTGCAGACGTTCTCCGTCGCGCGTCGCACGGTATCGACGGCGGCGAGCCACCAGTCCTCCGCGTTCTGCGTGACACGTCCTCCCGCTGACTCCGACAGTTCGTATTCCCGGTAAGCCGAGGAGACGGTGCGTCCCGATTCGTCGACGACGAGGGCTTTCGTGCCGGTCGTGCCGACGTCAAGTCCTATAACGAGCATATCACGCCTCTTTTTCCACAATGATTTCTTCGATTACTTTCAGTATGTATTCGAGCGTCGCTTCCGTCGCGATGACCGGAGGCTTCAGAAGAAGCGCGGGCGGGCAGTGCGGCTTGTAGGTCTGCGCGGAAGCGTCGATGTGGCGGCGCTTCATTTCCTTTGCGAAGTCCGCGGCGCGGGAGGCGTCCGCAAAGTGGAGAGCCGCGAGAAGCTGCATACCCTCCGCCTTGACGACGGTCTTCGGGTGACGAGCTGCGATCTCTTTAAGACCTTTCTCGAATCTTTCGCCGTTTGCCTCGACCTCGTCGCCGACCGCCCTCATATAGGACATCGTGATGAGGTAAGCGAGGGAGGCGAGCTCCTCCTGGCCGTTCGTGACGAGCGCGCCGAACTGGTTTAGCGTGTCGTACTCGGCGGTGCATATTATCTTGCTCGCCGGGTATTCGCCGCCCGGGAAGCCCTTGCCGATGATGACGAAATCGGGCTTGAGGCCGTAGAGACGGAACTGATAGAATCCGCGGTACCACATGCACGACTGGATCTCGTCGACCATCGTGGGCGTGTCGTACTTTTCGCAAAGCTCGTAAGCCGCGGCGAGGTATTCCTTCGTCAGCTTCACGCCGCCGTAGTTCATAAGGACTATCTCGTGCATAAAGCCCGCGGTCTTGTAGTTTCCGCTGTTGTATTTTTCGATCTTCGCCCTGAAGTCTTCAATATCGTTTATCGCGACCGTGACGACCTTGTAAAGACCCGCCGCGTCCGCCTTTTCGCAGAACTCCGGCCACAGACCGCGCATCGTCTGCGCCGTGACGGTCGTTCCGTGGTAGTTCGCTTCCTTGCCGCCGTGGTTGTCCTGCATCACGAAGAAAACGGGCGTCTTACCCGCGTATTTCGGCTCGGGAAATTCGGGGGAGAGCTTGTAGAAGCGCGCGAGCATCATTTTGATACCCGCCTCGACCGCGAGGGAACCTGTCTCGAGGTTGATGACGCGGTTGAGAACTTTATGTTCTTCCGATTTAAGTATTTTCTCCGTCGCCTCGGCGTCTTCCCATTCTACGCCGTTCGCGCTCTGAACGAGGCGCGTCTCGCAAAGACGCGTGACGTATCCTCTCGTGTTGTTGTGCGTCGCGTTGAGTATGCCGAGGTGTCTCGCGTTGTCGATGAGGCGGTATCCGTCGAATCTGTGACCGAGAGACGCGTGATAGTGCTCGCTCTTACCTATGAGGTAGAGCTTGCCGTCTTCGCCGACTCTGTAACAGCCGAAGCCCGTCACGGGAGCGGAGTCCTTCGAGAGGGCTTTCGCGAACGCGGCGGTCGCCGCGCCGTCGTTGCTGTTTTTGAAAGCGGGGATCACGCTCTCGCCTACCTTCGCGAGAAACGCGTCGTTCTTAGCCTGCTTTTCGGCGGGGTAGAAATCTATTTTTTCGGACGCTATCGCCGACGCCGCCTTGGCGTCGAGCATACCGAGCGCGTCGTTTGCCGCGACGAGCGCGTCCGTGTATTCTTTTCCGAGTATGTCTTCAAGAGAAAGTTTTACCGACTTAAACATTTCAAAGCCTCCGTCAACTATTATATTAACTATTATATAATAACAAAAATCGACGTGCTTGTCAAAAACATAAATGTGTTAATTTGTTACATAATTGTTAATTATAAAAGCAGAAAAAGGCCGCGGTGTTTTATGCAAACGCATAAAACACCGCGGCGATATATTTTATTTTACATTTGAATAAAACCGGAAACGCCTGTGGCCGAAGGGATTATCACTCAAGCGTAAGCTGTGTTTCAGCCGCCTGCGACGGTCTGTAAGGTATGCCGAGATGCTCGTAAGCGAGGCGCGTGACGCATCTGCCGCGCGGCGTGCGCGAGAGAAAGCCTATCTGGAGAAGATAAGGCTCGTAAACGTCCTCGAGAGTTATCGCCTCCTCGCCGGTCGTCGCCGCTATCGTTTCAAGTCCGACGGGGCCGCCGTCGTAGAATTTGATTATCGTCTCGAGCATACGGCGGTCTATCACGTCGAGTCCGAGCTCGTCGACGTCGAGAAGCTCGAGCGCGGCGCGGGCGATTCCCAGCGTTATCTCGCCGTTCCCCTTTACCTGCGCATAGTCGCGCACGCGCTTGAGAAATCTGTTTGCTATTCTCGGCGTGCCGCGCGAGCGGGAAGCAATCTCCATCGCGCCCTCTTTCGTTATCGGAACGTCGAGTATCTCCGAGCTTCTCGTCACTATCTCGCAAAGCTCCTCCGGCGTGTAAAGCTCGAGCTTGAGCGGTATGCCGAAACGGTCGCGCAGCGGTTGGGTAAGCTGTCCCGACCTCGTCGTCGCGCCTATCAGCGTGAAGCGGGGAAGGGGCAGACGGATCTCTCTCGCCGCGGGGCCCTTGCCGATAATGATGTCGAGGACGTGGTCCTCCATCGCGGGGTAAAGGATCTCCTCTATGTTTCTCGAGAGTCGGTGTATCTCGTCGATAAAGAGCACGTCGCCCTCCGAGAGATTGGTGAGGAGCGCCGCGAGGTCGCCCTGCTTTTCTATCGCGGGACCGGACGTAACTCTGAAGTTTACGCCGAGTTCCGACGCGATGATGCCGGCGAGCGTCGTTTTGCCGAGTCCGGGAGGGCCCCAGAGCAGGACGTGGTCGAGGCAGTCGCCGCGCAGCTTCACCGCCTCGATGTATATCTTAAGTATTTCTTTCGCTTTTTCCTGGCCTATGTATTCTTCAAGGGTGTGGGGGCGGAGCGAATACTCCGTGTCCCGGTCTTCGCTCGAATACTCCGCGTCGACCATCCTGCCCTCAAAGTCAAATTCGTTTTCGTCGGCGAATGCCATAGCTTATCTCCTTCCGTTATTTCATAAGGAGCGCGAGGGCTTCCTTGATCATATCCTCAAGCGGCGCGTCCGCGTTTACGCGCTTGAGAGCGTCCGTCGCCTCCGTCCTCGAGAAGCCGAGAACGGTGAGCGCGTCTCTCGCGTCCGATAGCTTCGTGGAGCTCCCGCGCGACGCGGGCATTGAAACGGCGCCCCTCGGCAGCGTTTCGCCCGAGGCGGGGACGGGGAACGCCTTCGTGAACTTGTCTTTCAGTTCAAGCACGATCCTCGCGGCGGTCTTCGCGCCGACGCCCTGCGCTCTCGCTATCGTCTTGGAGTCCTCCGACGCTATCGCGAGGGAAAGCTCGAGCGGCTTCATGGCGGAGAGTATCGCCATCGCGCCCTTCGGACCGATGCCGGATACGGTTATGAGAAGTTTGAAAGCTTCAAGCTCGTCCGTATCGTAGAAGCCGTAGAGGTCGACCGCGTTTTCGCTCACGGCGAGGTGTGTGAAGACCCTTGCGACCTTGCCCTCCATCGAGGAGAGCTTCGAGAGCGTGTTCGACGTCACGGTCAGCTTGTAGCCGACGCCCGCGCAGTCGACGACCGCGGTATAGTTCAGCGCGTCGAGGTATATGACCTCGCCCGTAAGACAGTAAATCATTCCGTGACCTCCGGCGTAGCCGCCTGTTGTATTTCTTCCGTTTCTTCCGTTATTTCCGTTTCTCCGGTTTCGTCCGCGTCCCCGACTGTTCCGGCGTCATTTGCCTCGCGCCTTTTCTTCGCCCTGTCACAGAGCAGCTTGTTGCTGACGGAGATAAGGACGAACGCGACAAGACCCATCAGTGAAATAAGGTTGCCCTGCTTCACGGATTTCGGCTCGTATTTCAACGAGACCTCGTGCTCGCCCGGGGTCAGCGTGAACGTGAGAAGCCCGTCGAGGACCTCGGCGGTCTCGACTTCCTCGCCGTCGCAGACGACGCGCCAGCCCGCGTCGTAGGGGATCGACGTGAAAATCTGCGGTCTGTCCTCAGGCACGGTGATCTTACCCTCAATCGTGTCCTCGGTGTGGTACGTAACGTCAAGCGGATATTCGCCGAGGACGCCGAACGCTTCTTCAAAGCGGTCCGTGTCAAGATACCAGAAGCATGGGACGTTCTGCTCGACGTAGAGCTCCGATTTGTCAAGACGGAGGGAAACCGTGACGAGGTCGCCCGGCGCGAAGGTGCCGAGGGAGACTATCGTGTGCGAGTCGCTCTCGAAGTAGGAGCCGAGGCTGCGCCCGTTGAGAAAGATCTCGGCGTCGCGGGTGTACTTGCTCGGGAAATAGCAGTAGAGCGGCTCGGATGAGGTCGCGGTAAGATTGTAGTTCACCTCGCCGGCGATGTCGTCGTCGATCTTGGTGTACTTGTAGTGACCGGCGATGGTCGACTCCTTGACGCCGACCTTCGTTATCTCCGGCTCGTTAGCGGGCACAAAGACGCCCTCGGCGTCGGGAGTGCCGAGCATATAAGATACGAGAGAATTGAGCCTTATGAACGGAGACGAGACGCCCTCGTCAGTGAACGGCGCGTTAGTCAGCTTCCGCGAGACCGCCGTCGCGATAGACAGCGCGTAATTGTTGCGGTACGTCGTCATATTGTCGTCGGGGTAATCGAAGACCTCGGACGCCTCGTACACGACGTCGTCGCGCTCGGATATGAGATATTTTACGTTCAGAAGGGAGTCGGAAACGGGGTTTCCGCCTATGTATTTAGACCAGTGCGAGCGGGAAGCGTATCCCATCTTGCGAAGGAAGATTATCGTTTTTTCATTGAGGGTCGAGGTCGAGCCGGAAAGGCCGTAGAGCCCGAGCGCCATATTGTCGTTCGTCTTTCTCGAAAACGTCTTTTCCGTGCGGTAGAACGAGGTGTCGTACGCCTTAAGCTCATCCGCCGCGATCTGAGTTCTGTCGAGGAAGGAGCGGAAGCCGGAGCGGGACGAGAAGACGACGTCGTTGTCAAGGTCGTTGAAGTTGACGAGGGTCGAGGCGAGCATCTCGGCGCATACGAAGAAGATAAGCGCGGTCCTCGATACGGTCTCACGCTTCAGGCTCTTCGACTTCACGCCGCGAAGGATGAAAAGGAGAATAAGAAGAATGAAGAGCGTCGGGACGACCGCCCTGAAATCGGGCAGGTTTTCGTACTCGAATTTTTGAAGTACGACGATGACCCCGGTAGCGAGCGCCCAAGTTCCGACGAGCCACCTGAAATCTGTCTCTCTGATATGTTCAAAGGCTCTCATCCCCCACCAGACGAGGAAGAAGCAGAACATGAAGGCGTATCTGTAGTTGAGCCAGTTCGGCTTCTGCATCCCGTGCCATACAAGGTCGAGGGTCGAGACGTTCATACTGACGACGAAGAGCGCCGCCGTCAGCGCCGAGGCGATCTTTTCGCGCAGGGCTATTTTACGGTTTACGAAGTAGAGGGGCGCGACAAGGAGCGTCAGCGTTCCGGTGAAGAGAAGCGGCGTTCCCTCGGGGCGCACCGTGTCGTAGGAACCGAAGTAGAATTTGGAAAGAAGATCCGCGAATTTGTAGCGGAGCGTCGGAACGAAAGACGGGTCGGAAAACTCCGTCTTGCCGAGCGTCAGCGAATAGTAGGTCGGAAGGATTATGACCGCTCCTATGCAGACGGCGCAAAGGGACGCGAGCGCGAAACGGAGAAAGCTCTTACCGAAGTGCGCGCGCACGCCGTCCGGGTTTCTCTCGGCTCTGTTCTTCGAGAAGAAATAGAGGAAGAAATAGAAGCCGGAGAAGATGCAGGTCATATATCCTATGTAGAAATTCGAGAGTATCGAGAAGGCGAGCGTCACGACGTAGAGCGACATCTTTCCGCGCTTCACGACGTACTGTATTCCGAGCAGAACGAGAGGGAAGAGGAAGATGTTGTCCGTCCACATCAGGTTGTGCTGCATGACGACCGCGAAGGTGCAAAGCGCCCACATCACGGAGAAAGTGACTGTCGTAAACGGGTGCCGCGGTCTCGTCTTGTGCGCAAAAAGACCGAAAGTGAAGCCGCAAAGACCGCACTTTATAACGAGGAGCGCGTATATCGCCTCCGTGATGTTCTCCTTCGGGAAGAGAGCGACGAGGAACGAGAGCGGGCTTGCGAGATAATATGCGAAGATGCCCATAAACTCGCCGCCGAGCGCGCGGCGGAACGTGTAGACGAAGCTGCCGCCGTCCGTGATGATGTCCCGGAGCGCGTCGTAGAAATAAACGTACTGACCGTTAAGGTCAAGAACGAGTACCGAGCCCTCGCCGAGCGGATAAACCCCGCGGAGAAGGTAGCAGAGAAAGAGGAGTGCCGCCGGGATGAGAAAGCAGAGCCCGAGGTATTTCTTTCCGTAGAGGTATGTGCCGACAGCGTCTATGGCGCGGCGCATACCGCTTGTCGGACGGGCTATCTTTATCTCTTTTTCACCCTCGTTCGGTGCTCCGCCGTCGGGGAGCAGTACGGTGTTTTCGTTGTCCATATAAAAAGCCTTTCGGTGAATAAAACCATAATCATAGTAATTATATCACATATTTTCTCTGTTGTAAAGTTTTAACGGTCTAAAAGACAGAAAGCGGTCTTCCCTCGGGGCAGCGAAGCGGCGCCGCGCGATATGTCCGCGGAGAGGACGTGAAATACGGTTATTCATAAAAAACAGAAGATTAAAATATTGACTCTTAATATTTTATCTGCTATAATAAACTAATATAAAAGTAAAATGGAGAAATATGCCGTGAGGATACTCGGAATAGACCCGGGGATCGCGATCGTCGGTTGGGGCGTCGTCGATTCGGAGAAATTCAAATACAAACCCGTAGCGTACGATTCTATACAGACGGCGGCGGGGCTGCCCGTCGAGGAGCGTCTTAATCAGATATACGACGCGCTTTCGAATATAATGGACACCTACAAACCCGACGCAATGGCGGTCGAGGAGCTTTTCTGGAACACGAACCAGAAGACGGGTATCGTGGTCGCCGAGGCGAGAGGGGTGATACTCCTTTGCGCGAAGCAGCACGGGATACCGATCTATGAGTACACGCCTCTCCAGGTGAAGCAATCCGTCGTCGGCTACGGCAGAGCGGAGAAGAAGCAGGTCATCGCGATGGTGACGGCGCTCCTCAAGCTCGAAAAGCCGCCGAAGCCGGACGACACGGCGGACGCGCTCGCCCTCGCGATTTGTCACGCGAACGTCGGCGCGTCGGTGCTCAGCAAATATTACAAAATGTGAGTGAAAAATATGTGGATTAGCGATAAATGGGAAGACTACGAGCTGATCGACGCCGAGGGCGGCGAGAGGCTTGAAAGATGGGGCGGCAAGATACTCGTGCGCCCTGACCCGCAGATAATCTGGCGCGGAGAGCGGCGCGACGGAAGATGGAGACGCGCCGACGGCGTCTACCGCAGATCGAAGAGCGGAGGCGGCGCGTGGGTCGTCAACAATATGCCGGAGAGCTGGTGCGTGAACTACGGCGAGCTGACTTTCAAGCTCCGTCCGATGGGCTTCAAGCACACGGGGCTTTTCCCCGAGCAAGCGACAAACTGGGACTGGTTTTCAGACATAATCAAAAGAGCCGTCGCAGCCGGCGGGGAACGCCCCCGCGTTCTGAATCTTTTCGCCTACACCGGAGGCGCGACAGCCGCCGCTGCAAAGGCGGGCGCCGAGGTCTGCCACGTCGACGCGTCGCGCGGAATGGTCGCTGCGGCGAAGGAGAATCTTTCTCTTTCCGGTCTGTCGGACGCGCCCGTCAGATACCTTGTCGACGACTGCCGCAAGTTCGTCGAGCGCGAGTTGCGGCGGGGAAGAAAATACGACGGCGTCATAATGGACCCGCCGTCCTACGGCAGAGGACCGTCGGGCGAGATGTGGAAGCTCGAGGAGTGCGCGGACGAGCTCGTCTCGCTGACGACGTCGCTCTTATCGGACGAGCCGCTTTTCTTCTTAATAAATTCGTACACTACCGGACTTTCCCCTGCGACGATGGAGTATATTCTTATGAAGTCGCTCCCGAAGAGGATATCGTCACGCGGCGAGGTCGAGGCGGGCGAGACGGGGCTTCCCGTGACGTCGAGCGGCCTTACGCTTCCCGCCGGCGCGTCCGTAAGATTTGAAATGAAGTATTGATTTTTAACGGAGAAACATGAGCAAGATCATAAAAGCCGAAAACGTAAGCTTCGCCTACGAGGGGGACACCCCGGAGGAGCGCGTAGAGGCTCTTAAAAACGTAAGCTTTGAAATAGAAGAGGGCACCTTCACGGTCATCCTCGGCAGAAACGGGAGCGGAAAATCGACTCTCGCGAAGCTGCTCTGTATGGTCAACCTTCCGGACTCGGGGCGCCTCGTGATAGACGGCGTCGACGTAACGCGCGGCGACGTCACAGAGGACGAGATCTACGACTTGAGACGGGAGATCGGCATGGTGTTCCAGAATCCCGACAACCAGATAGTCGCGACGATAGTCGAGGACGACGTCGCATTCGGTCCCGAAAACCTCGGCATCGAACCCGCGGAGATACGCCGACGCGTCGACGAGGCGCTCTCGGCGGTGGGAATGTCGGAGTACGCGCGTCACTCGGCGTCCCGTCTGTCGGGCGGTCAGAAGCAGAGAGTGGCGATAGCGGGCGCGCTTGCGATGAAGCGCCGCTGTATCATCTTCGACGAATCGACCGCGATGCTCGACCCGCTCGGAAGACGCGAAGTGATGAAGAGCATCGTACGCCTCAACCGCGAGGAGGGTATAACCGTCATCCTCATAACCCACTATATGAACGAGGCGTCGTTCGCCGACCGCGTCATCGTGATGGAGGACGGCGGCGTCGTCACGGAGGGTACTCCGGACGAGGTGTTCAGCCGCCCGGAGGAAATGTTCGCCGCGGGGCTCGAAGTCCCGCAGACGACGGAGCTTCTGTGGCGTCTGAGGAAGGCGGGGCTCGACGTTCCGCTCGGGACCTGCACGCCGTCGGAGTGCGCCGCGATAATTAAAGACGCGCTCGGAAAGCGGGGTGACGCCGTATGACGGGGAACAATTTCGCCGCCGAATTCAGAGCGGTAAACTACACCTATAACAAGGGCATCGCTTACGAGAAGCACGCCGTAGCCGACGTCTCGCTCGGGATCGAGCGCGGGCGTGTAACGGGTATTATCGGCTCGACCGGAAGCGGAAAATCGACCCTTATAAAAATGCTCAACGGTCTTGTCAAGCCGGACGACGGCGAGGTCATCGTCGACGGCGTGAACATATGGGACAAAAAAGTGAAGATGCGCGACGTCAGATTCAAGGTCGGGCTCGTTATGCAGTATCCCGAGTACCAGCTCTTTGACGAGACGGTCGAGGGGGATATCGCCTTCGGACCGCGCAATATGGGCGTCTCCGAGGGAGAGCTTCACGAAAGAGTAGTCGAGGCGGCGGGTTTTTCGGGGCTCGACACGGCGCTCCTTTCCAAGTCCCCGTTCGATCTCTCGGGCGGTCAGAAAAGGCGCGCCGCGCTCGCGGGAGTCATGGCGATGCGTCCGTCGATACTCGTCCTCGACGAGCCGGCGGCGGGTCTCGATCCCTCGGGCAGAAACGAGATCCTCGGCAGGATAAAGAGCTATCAGCGGGAGAACGGTAACACCGTCGTCATAGTCAGCCACAGTATGGAGGACGTCGCTAAATACTGCGACCGTCTCGCCGTACTCTCTGAGGGGCGCCTCGTCGCGTGCGACACGACGGAGAATATCTTCACCGAGGGGGAAAAACTCCAGTCGATAGGACTCGACGTGCCGGAGATAACGAAGGTCGCGGACGAGCTTGAAAAACTCGGCGTCGGCGTCGGTCGCGACGTTTACACCGTAAAGTACGCCGCCGAGAAGCTGATCGAAAAATACGCTCTCGGAAAAGGGCGTGAATAAAACGAAGGAAAACCTATGAACTTTGATGTTGCGTTCGGTCAGTACTGCGAGGGGACGTCTCTCCTCCACAGACTTGACCCGAGGGCAAAGATTTTGATGTCTTTGTTCTATATAGTGGACGTTTTTCTCGCGAAAAACGTCTTCGCGTTCGCCGTGCTGACGGCGTTCGTCGTCTTTCTCATAGCGCTGTCGGGGATAAATATGAAGATAATCCTGCGCGGTCTTAAACCCGTGCTCTTCATAATGATTTTCACGGCGGTCATAAATATATTCTGGTACAGCGGCGAGACGGTGCTCGTCTCGTTCTGGATAATAACGATATATCTCGAAGGGATTTACAACGCGCTTCTCATAGTCCTGCGCGTCGTGCTTCTCATAGCCGGAACGAGCGTCATTCTTACGTACACGACGACCCCTCTTTCGCTTACCGACGGACTTGAAAGGCTCCTCTCTCCCCTTGCGAAGATAAAGGTGCCGGTACACGAGTTCGCGCTTATGATGACGATAGCGCTCAGATTCATCCCGACTCTCATCGAGGAGACGGGAAAGATAATGGACGCGCAAAAGGCGAGAGGCGCCGCGTTTACGGAGGGGTCTCTCGTAAAGCGGGTAAAGGCGCTCATCCCCGTGCTCGTGCCGCTTTTCGCGTCGTCCTTCCGCCGCGCAGACGAGCTTGCGACGGCGATGGAATGCCGCTGTTACAGAGGCGGCAAGGGAAGAACGAGGATGCACGTGCTGAAGGCGACGCCCGTCGACGTCTTAGCGGTCCTCGTGATCATCCTTCTCGGCGTCGCGCTCGTGCTCATCAACAATTTCACGGGCGGCTTTGCGAT
The DNA here is from genome assembly GCA_902796675.1 of uncultured Ruminococcus sp. Classification (GTDB taxonomy): domain Bacteria; phylum Bacillota; class Clostridia; order Oscillospirales; family CAG-272; genus RUG14199. Next base: position 7,922 of record CADBQA010000175.1, on the reverse strand, counting down.
AGGTTGGTGACGGTATGAAGCTTTTGCTCAAGGTCGCATTCGACGGCGCCTCTTTTCACGGCTTCCAGGCGCAGCCCTCGGACAGAACGGTGCAGGGCGTGCTGACCGAAACGTTTTCCTCGCTCTTCGGAGAGAAGATGAACGTGACCGGCTGTTCCCGCACCGACTCCGGCGTTCACGCGGAGTTTTTCGCGCTGACGGTCGAGCCCGAGGCGGCTCGCGAGGGGTGGCTCAAAATACCGCCTGAGAAATTTCATCGCGCGGCGAACGACGTCCTCCCCGGCGATATATCGGTCCTCGGAGCGTTTATAGTAAACGACGACGGCTTTCATCCGAGATATTCGGTCGTAAGTAAAGAATACGTTTACAGGATAGAGGACGCCGCCGCGCCCTCGCCCTTCCTTCGCGGCAGGGTCTGTCACACGAGAAGACCTCTTGCTGACGCGGACGTTTCAAGGATGAACGAGGCGGCGAAGGGCTTCGTCGGACGGCATGATTTTTCGTCGTTCATGGCGGCGGGGTCGAAGATAACGGACCCCGTGCGCGAGGTCTATACGGCTGAGGTCGCAAGGCGCGGCGGGCTCGTCGAGTTCACCGTCTCGGCGAACGGTTTTCTTTACAATATGGTCCGCATTATGGCGGGGACGCTGATCGACGTCGCGGAGGGGAGGCTTACTCCATCCGATATTCCCGCCGTCATAGAACGGCGCGACAGAGCCGCCGCGGGGGCGACGCTCCCTCCGGACGGGCTTTACCTTCACGGCGTAAAGTATCCGTTTGAACCGGTCTGGCTCGCGGAATGAATAAAGAGATAAAAATTTGAAAAATGAGGGAGGTTGATAAATATTGAAAAGCGAAAAAGCTAAGAATAACGAAGAAAAGTTATCACGATCCCAAAAGATAAATATTGAAGTGGAGAACGGCGTCAGGGCGAACCCGTACTATCTCAAGGTCGCAAAGAGATACAGAACGGCGAAGCTTCTGTCCCTCGCCGCGCTTATACTGTACCTTATATCCATGCTCGTTATGCACCGCGCGCAGATAACGTACGAAAACCTCGTATATCTCGCGAAGGACCTCGACACCGACGTCGAGGCGGAGGACGCGCTCTTCGAAGAGATAAAGTACGACGAGAGCCGCAAGATGAGCGCCGCGATGTACAAGGGGCGCCTCGCCCTCGCGACGACGACGTCCTTCACGTTATACAACTCGACCGGCGCGATAGAGCGCACCTTCAAGATCTCGATGGAGAACCCGAAGGTGGTCTCCGGCGACAAGTACGTTCTCGTGTACGACGTCGGAGGCACGACCTATTCGCTCTACACGACGATACTGTGCGCCCACTCGGGACAGACGCAGTATACCCTTCAGGGCGCGGCGGTCAGCGACTCCGGATCGTACGCGCTTATAACGAGAGCGAGAGAGAACAGATACAACGTCACGATATACGACTCCAATTTCAGAGAGCTGACGAAGATCTTCAAGGATAAGTATGTGATGGACGTCGCGCTGTCCTCCGACGGCACCGGCTACGCCGTCGCCTCGTGCGAGATGGCGGGCACGTCCGCCGTCACCGAGATCATGAGCGGCAGGTACGACAGCGAAAGCACCTCCGTCGCGACGGTCGACGACAGCCTTCCGTTCGAGGTGAGCTTCTTCTCCGACGGCTCGTTCTGCGCGGTCGGCGACAACGCGATCGCTTTCTTCGGCGGCGACGGCGAAAAGATATCCGAGCGCCGTTTTGACGGGTACGGCGTAACGGGCGTTTCGTTCTCGTCCGGCGCCGTTATGATAACGGAAAGCCGCAACGTCGTCGATACGAAGAACTCCGTCACGGTCTTCTCGCGCGACGGCTCGGAGGTCCTTACGGCGTCGGTCTACGCCAAGATCTCCGCCTGCGCCCTCGGGGACACCGCCGCGTACTTCGCGTACGACGGCACTCTGACGAGGTACACGGTATCCGCCGAGCCCGTGTCCGTGACTTGCCCGAAGATCGTAAAAATGCTCGTTCCGTACTCCGACAACGTACTCGTTATGGGTCAGACGTCGGCTGTGACCGGTTTTCCCGCATCCTCTGACGGGGAATGATGAAAGGAAGGTAATATGAATATAACGATAGATATTATTCTCGTCGCCCTCGCCGCGTTTATAATTTTCAGATGCTGGCGGCGCGGACTTATAAAGAGCGTGATAGGGCTCGTGTGCGACGTCGTCGCGGCGATAGTCGCCTACGCGCTGACGCCTCTTGCGTCCGACTTTTTGACCTCTCACGTCTTTCTGAACAGTATATCGAACGGACTTGACTCGACCGTCCGCTCCGCCGCGACGACGCCGGCGGGCGTCGACGTTTCCACGTTCCTCTCGAAGATACCGGAGACCCTCGAGGGAACGCTCGACAAGTTCAAGGTCGGCGACGACGCGCTTAAAAACTTCGTGTCCGGTCTTTCGGATACGGGTGAGAGCGCGGTCGAAAAGGTCTCCGACTTCATAGCGAGGCCGACGTCGCAGATCATATCGAACACGCTTTCGTTCATCGTGATCTTCATCGTCGCGCTCATCGTTCTGAAACTTCTCTCGAAGCTGATAATAGTTCTTTTCAAAGCGCCTATCATCAGCACCGTCGACCACGCGGCGGGGCTCGCGCTCGGGATCGTGAACGCTCTGTTCATCCTCTGGGTCGTGTCGCTCGTCATCAGCGTCGCGCTCGAAGTTCTCGGCTCGTATATCCCGACGTGGTTCGGTGAGACTGCTGAAAAATCCATTATAATGAAATTCTTTGCAAACCATAACCCCATATCCGTGATACGCGGAGTGCTCGAAAAAATCGGATAATATTCGGGCAAAGGAAGGAGGACCCTTATGACAATGTGTTCAAGATGCCACAAGAGAATAGCCGTGGTATTTATGACTAAGATCGAAAACGGCGAGACCAAGCAGGACGGTATCTGCATCAAATGCGCCCGCGAGCTCGGTATCAAGCCGGTGAACGATATGATAAACAAGATGGGACTGACCGACGACGACATCGACAAGATGAACGCCGAGATCGAAAACCTCATGGAGGGCGACGGCGACGGTATGCTCGAAGGGCTGATGGGTCAGCTCGGCGGGCTTCCCGCCCAGAGTGAGGGAGACGACGAGGAGAATTCGCCCCGCGCTCCCGCCGTCGACTTCTCAAAACTGACCGGCGACGACGGTCGCGGCAAGAAGAAAAAGAAGGAACTTAAGTTCCTCACGACCTATTGCACGAATATGACCGAAAGAGCCCGCGCCGGCGCGCTTGACAACGTCGTCGGCAGAGCGAGAGAGCTCTCCCGCGTCATTCAGATACTCTGCCGCCGTCAGAAAAACAACCCCTGCCTCATCGGCGAGCCCGGCGTCGGCAAGACGGCGATAGCGGAAAGCCTCGCGCAAAAGATAGTGAGAGGCGACGTTCCGTACGCGCTGAAAAACAAAGAGATATACCTCGTGGACCTCACCGCGCTCGTCGCGGGCACGCAGTTCAGAGGACAGTTTGAATCGAGAGTTCTCGGCCTTCTCGGAGAGGTCAAGGCGCTCGGCAACGTCATCCTCGTCATCGACGAGGTACACAACATCGTCGGCGCGGGCGACGCGGAGGGCAGCATGAACGCGGCGAACATCCTGAAGCCCGCGCTCTCCCGCGGCGAGATCCAGGTCATCGGCGCGACGACACTCACGGAGTACAGAAAATATATAGAGAAGGACACCGCCCTCGAGCGCCGCTTCCAGCCCGTAATGGTGGAGGAGCCGAGCCTTGAGGACACGGAGGCGATCCTTCGCGGCATCAAACACTACTACGAGGAGTACCACTCGATAACGATACCCGCGTCGGTCCTCTCCTACGCGGTGTCGCTCAGCGAGAGATATATAACAGACAGATACCTTCCCGACAAGGCGATAGACCTCATCGACGAAGCGTCGAGCCACATATCGCTCTCGTCCCCCGAGATAAACGAAAAGAGGGAGTGCCTCGACAGAATAGCCGCCCTCGAAAACGAGCGCGGAGGACTTGAAGCGAAGACCGATAAATCGGAAGATACTTACAAGAGACTTGCCGAGATAAAAGCGTCGCTCCTCTCGCTCCAGAACAGAGTAGGCGAGCTGACGCCCCTTTGCGACAAGGTGGAGATGAAGGTCTCCGACCTCGCGGACGTGATAGAGATATGGACCGGCATCCCCGCGTCGACGATAACGGAGGATGAGTTCTCCCGCCTCGACGGGCTCGCCGAAAGGATAAAGTCGCGCATCGTCGGTCAGGACAAGGCGGTCGACGCCGTCGTCCGCGCCGTGCGCCGTTCGAGAACGGGCGTCTCGGCGAAACGCCGCCCAGTTTCGTTCATCTTCGCCGGACCCACCGGCGTCGGCAAGACGGAGCTTGTCAAAGTCCTCGCCGCCGATCTGTTCAGCTCGCCCGAGACGCTCATCCGCCTCGATATGAGCGAGTTTATGGATAAGTTCTCCGTATCGAGGATAATCGGAGCGCCTCCGGGATATGTCGGCTACGACGACGCGGGACAGCTCACGGAGAAAATACGCCGCCGCCCCTATTCCGTCGTTCTCTTTGACGAGATAGAAAAGGCGCACCCGGACGTTATGAACATCCTTCTCCAGATCCTCGACGACGGCAGGATAACCGACGCGAGAGGGAAGACCGTCAGCTTCGAGAACACCGTCATCGTCATGACGACGAACGCTGGCTCGCAAGGACCGTCCACTCTCACGGGATTCACCGACAACCCCGACCTTCTCTCGAGTGAAAAGACGGAGCGCGCCCTGTCGCAGTTCTTACGTCCCGAGTTTTTGAACCGCGTCGACGAGATCGTCACGTTTCGCTCTCTCGACCGCGAGAACTTCGAGGGCATCGCGCGCATTATGACGGGCGACCTCACGAAGGTAATGGCGGAGAAGGAGATATCGCTCACGTTCACGGACGCCGCGATATCGCTTATCGCGGAAAAATCGTTCTCGGCGAAGTTCGGCGCGAGAAACATGAGACGTTTCATCGAAGTCGAGGTCGAGGACAGGATAGCAAACGAGATCATAAGGACGAAGGGATCGCTTAAGAGCGTCACGATCGACGCCGCGGACGGCGCCATCGCCATCTCGTCCGCAAACTGATAAATCACATAAAAGACTATAAGGAGGTCGGTATGAACAACCCGACCAACCGGCACAGTATGGAGATACCGCAGCTTGAAGCGGAGCTCGGAACGAACGTCGCGACGGGGCTCGACGCCAAAGAGGCGGCTCGCCGAGTCTCAAAGAGCGGCGGCAACCGCGTCTGGCGCGTAAAACGCGCGTCCGCGGGAGAGGCGTTCCTTCGAGTACTTCTCGATCTGTCGACGCTGATACTCATCGGAGTCGCGCTCATCGCCGCGGTATTTGAAAAGACGACGGAGCTCTTTGCGATACTCTTCATCGTCGCCCTCGGCGGCGGCGCGAGAGTCGCGCTCCATATATGGACACAGCGCACCTTCGAGGAAAAAGCGCGCGGAGTCATCCCGCGCACAACGGTCATAAGAAACTCAAGATCCGTGATAAAGAGCGCGGAGAACCTCGCCGTCGGCGACGTTATAGTCCTCTTCGCGGGCGACACCGTCCCCGCGGACGCGAGGATAGTTTCGACCGGAGGGCTTCTCGTCTATGAAAACAGAATGACGGACAACCGCTCCATAGTCTTCAAGACCGCGGATACGATAGCGGAAGGGGAGACGGAAACGCCGATCGAAAAGCGCGACAATATGCTCTATGCCGGCTCGACCGTGGTGTCGGGCGAGGCGAGAGCCGTCGTCGTCGCGACGGGCGGCGATACGCTCGCCGTCGCGAAGTTCGGGACTCTCACAATCCCGTCGGGCGAAAAATTAAAGGTTTCCGAAAAACTGACGGGGTGGAGCCGCGCCGTCAGCATCGGTTCTCTCGGCGTCGTGCTTCTCGTAACGCTGATAGGCGCCGTCGTTCGCGGCGGCTCGGCGATAGAGCTTCTTCTCTCGTCGGCATCGCTCGCCGGAGCAACGATGTGCGAGTCTCTCTCCGTCATCGGCGCGCTCGCCGTCGCCTCATGCGTGAAGCGGGCGGACACCGAGGACGCCGGCAGAGCGAAGGTCAAGAACGCCGCGTCCGTTGAGGAGCTGAACGCCGTCGACACGATAGTCCTCGAGGACCCCGCGATGCTGAAGGCGGGAGACGTCACGCTCAACGCGTATTTCATCGGAGACAGGCTTATAAACGTCGACGAGCCGGGACGAGGCGTCAGCGCGTCGGAGCTTCTTAAATACTGCTACGTCACGACGGGAATGCTGCCTCAGGGTACGTTCGCGCCGTCTGGTCCCGCGCTTCCGGGTGAGACCTCCGTCTCCGACTACGCGGCGATAAGGAAAGTCTTCGACGAGTATTTCGCCGACTCCGGGGAGTCGAAAGCGATGGCGAACACCGTCCTCGTCGGTCACGAGGCGGCGAACGGCGCCGGGAGCGGCGGACTTGACACGTCTCTCATCCGCCGTGACGGCAACTTCGAGGCGGCGGTCTCGGGTCCCGTCGAGCTCGTCCTCTCTTGCTGCACGACGATAAAAAAAGGCGGACGTGTCTGCCAGATAACAAGGGAAGACCTTAACAGAATAAGCGAGGAGGTCGCGACCCTTCGCCGCCGCGGAGTTTACACCGTCGGCGTTGCAAGGCGCGATTCTCCATATATCAATATGAACCGCGTCAGCGCGCTTCAGATGTGTATGACCTTCGAGGGCTTTCTTGCGATGAGCGACCGCGCCTACGGCGACGCGCTCGACGCCGTCAGAAAGTGCCGCGAGGGTAAGGAGATCAGAATGATCTGCTTCACCGAGGGCTCGGACGAGGACCGCGCGTTTCTCGAATCCTGCGGCTTCCTCACGGAGGGCGACCGTTATCTGACACTCAAAGAGGCGACGGAAAACGACGCGCTGAAGCTTGAAGACGGCGTCTTCGCCGCCATTTGCACCGGCAGCCGCGACAAGGCGAAGACGAGGCGGGATATCTACCGCCGCCTTGTAAAGGGCGGATGCCGCCCGGTCTACGTCAGCCGCGACCCCGCCGATATGTGGCTTATGAAAGACGCGGCTGTTTCCTTCGCGGTGCCGACCGCCTCGAAAATATCGAAGACGATACCTCAGGCGGCGCGCTCGTCAGCCGACGTTATAGCTACGCCGGAGTCCGGCGGAGGAGTCCGCGAGGCGTTCCGCGTGACGGAGCTCTCCCGCGGCGCGGGAATGAATCTGAGACGGTGTATGAACTATCTCGCGGCGTCGAACGTCTGCCGTCTCGTCCTTCTTCTCGTCACGGCGTTTATGAAGAGCGCGCGTCCCGCCGATCCCGCTTCCTTCTTGCTGTGGGGGCTGATCTTTGACCTCGCGGTAGCGTTCGCCGCGTGCCTTCGCACGCCGCCGTGGAACATAGCGAGCGCGAAAGAGAGCGCACACACGCTCCAAAAGAGCGCGAAGGACTTTATCTTCCCCGCCGTCGCGGGCTTCGTCTGGAGTATGCTCCTTCTCTCGATCCCCGCCGCGCTCTCGTCGATACCGTCCGTAAATCTTTCGGACGGCGCGGCGTCGAACGTGATCCTCGTCTCGGCGCTCCTCAGTATACCTGTCGTCGGCGGCGAGATGATGACGAACGGCAGCCTATTCAAGTTCTCGGGCAAGAGGGGACGTTCCATACCGCTCCTTATGCTGCTCGGACTCGTGACGTCGCTTATCTTCGCCTTCTCGAAGACGGCGTCGGGAGCCTTCGGCGGCGAGACGCTCTCTTTCAAGTATTACCTGCTCTCGTTCATCCCCGCCGCGCTCTGCCTCGCGGCGCTCGAAATATATAAAGCGGCGTCGGCAAGGAGATCGCGCCGCCCCGCCGAAAAAGAAGAAAAAGACAATAAACAA
>CADBQA010000174.1 GCA_902796675.1 uncultured Ruminococcus sp. | reverse complement strand
CTTGAACCGGTACGTAACTCGCGTTACACGGGATTTTAAGTCCCGGGCGTCTGCCAATTCCGCCACTCCGGCAAACCATGCTCCGTTCTCTTGAGGCTCATACAGTATAGCACATCGTGACGCTCTTGTCAAGAGTTTTTTTGAAAAAGCCGGGCGGTGTTGCCGCCGGCTGTTGCTCAGCCTGAAGACAAAGTCTTCAGGCTGAGCCAGAGTGAGAGAAACGCCGGTAGATTTGGTGATCTCGCCGCGTCAGGCGTATATGAATACGTCGAGCGGCGAGAGCGACGAAAAGCAATGACGGATGTGGGCTACGGGTTTATCCCGTAGCCCACATCCTCTTTGATTTTCGGTGAAGCGCTATCATCTTATGATGTTATGCATACCTCACCTTTTTTGCCAGTCATTGCTGTTCTACCAAGTTTGTCTTCGCTCTGAGCCGGGCGGTGTTGCCACCCGGCTATAATTGTAAAAAATCAGTCTTCGTATATGGGCTCGCCCGTCATGGCGTCGTAGCCTTTGATTTTGCGGGGGGCGTCCTCATAGATAGGCGCTCCGGTCATAGCGTCATAGCCTTTGATCTTTCGCTCGGCGGGGGCGTGTTCAGGCTGGGGCTCCGGCTGGGGCTCCGGCTGGGGCTCCGGCTCGGGCTGCGGCTGCGGCTGAGGCGCGTAGGGCTGCGCCGGTGCGGGGTTTACGTTTCCGTAATTATAGTGGTACGCTCCGCTGGACGCGAAGTGTTGAGTCTGATTGTACTCGGGATTTTGCGCGTATCCGCCGAGGCGGCTCGGCTTCGATGCCCAGAACATTGCGACGAGAATACCTATCGGGAAGATCACGAACATAAAGAGATAGATAAACAGCGCGATATAGTAGATGACGTATTTTACTTCTTCGATATACTTAAGCTGTTTGAACACGATGTCCCAGATGCCCTTGACGTCGTCAAAGTAGTTCACGAAAAAGTCGATGGCGCCGGCGGCGAGCGCAAGCAGCGCGGGCACGAACCAGACGGGAGTGCGCTTTGAGCCTGCCGCTCGTCTCGCGCCGGACGTGCATACGGGGATGGCGAAGATGTATGCGAGCGTCGACAGGAAATACGGCAGAACGAAGATGAATTTCGGCGATGCGCCCGATGTGAACAGATCAACGAGAAATACTATGTTCGACGCGGCGAGGATGCCGAACGCGGTCGCAGACAGACCCTTACCGACGCCGCCGAGGAAGGTCACGGCGAGGATGATGTGCGCGGCGAGATTGACGAACTCGAGAATTACGTTGAGGTGGATCTTGCCGATGCCGTCCTCGATCATGGGAAGGAGGAGGATTACGGCGAAGCTGAGCGCGTTGATTAGGAAAATGATACCTGCGAGAATGTGGAGCCTGCTTTTTTTAACTTGCGGGACGTTGTTCATATGTTTCACCCTTTCTCTTGTTAATAAATTCCTGTTCGATTACTATTTTATCAAATAAATGAGTAGTTGTAAATAGTTTCACCGCATTTTTCGGGTTGACAAAAACGGGCGGGAGTTACATAATTAAATAAACGGAGGTGCGGTATGGGACGCAAGTTTGAGATTTTGTCGAAGAAATGTTTCGGAGCGGGTCATTACGCCTGCAATTTTACGTTGTCGTCCGACGGCAGGGCGGTAGTGCCCGTCTTCTTTTGGGACGGTAAATATATACTGTATTCGGAAGACTACGGCGCGAGCTTTGAAAAGCGCGAGGCGCCGTCCTCGCTTCGCAGCGTTTCCTTTAAGGAGCTTTCGGACGGAACGTTTTTCGGCGTCGGCGAGGGAAACGCGGTACATCGCGCGATCTACGACTACGACGGAATAATACCGTACGCGCTGCCGGTCTACCGCGCGAAGAGCTTTGACGATATTCTGTCCGGCAACGTGACGACGGAGATAAAGCTCGTCGACATACCGGGTCTCGCCTCTGGCTGGGGCGACTCGAACAACCGTCACACCGGCTGCGCCATCAGTTTCAGAGAGTTATCAAACGGCGATATTATCGTTTTGATGTACGGTCAGTTCAAGGAGGACAATATACGCTGTCCGTACTTTACCGAATACGATTTTTACCTTTACAGAACGTGGGCGATAGTTTCTCACGACGGCGGGGCGACGTTTGAATATCTGACGACCGTCGCCGACTGTGAGACGTATCCGATACCGGACGTGAACGCCGAGGGGTATTGCGAAGCGGAGTGCGTCGAAGCGGAGGACGGTCATCTCGTCGCGGCGCTCAGAACGGGCGGACACGAAGTATACTCGCCTCTTTACGTCTCCCATTCGTACGACTTCGGCGCGACGTGGAGCGCGCCGCGCGAGGTCTGCCCCTGGGGAGTCCTGCCGCGTCTGCTCAAGATGAAGGACGGGCGGATAGTAATTGCGTCGGGGCACATACACACGATGCTTCTCGTTTCGGAGGATAACGGCGAGACGTGGAGCGAGCCGATGATAATCGACCCGTGCGACGGAAAATGGGACCGCTCGCCGTCCGGCTACACGTCGGTCTTCGAGTGCTCACCCGGCGTCGTTTCTCTCGTTTGGGACGACCCGAAGGAGGGCATCGCCGAGGGCCGGGAACCGGGTAAGGTCAGACAGGTTTATCAAGCCAGAATAAGAATATGATAAGAGCCGTTCGGCAAACGCCGAACGGCTCAGAGTGAAGATAAACTTGGTAGAGCAGCAATGACAAGCAATAAAGGTGAGGCAAGCGTATCATCATAAGAAGATAAAGTACCACCGAAAATCAAAGAGGACGGGGCTATGGGTAAATCCCATAGCCCCGTCCGTCATTGCCTTTCGGCGCTCTCGCCGCTCGACGTATCCGTGAACCCCAAAAAATCTTTCGATTTTTTGAGGACCCCGGCATAATACGCCTACCGCGGCGAGATCACCAAATCTACCGGCGTTTCTCTTCCTCTGACTCAG
>CADBQA010000173.1 GCA_902796675.1 uncultured Ruminococcus sp. | reverse complement strand
CATTCTGCGACAAAAACCGGCTGAGATAAGGATCATTTTCCTTACTTCAGCCGGCTTTGATTAACTGTCCTTTAGAGCACCTTGCGTTCAGCAGGTTTTTGCATTTAAGGAATATATGTGTTTTGCGGAAACTTGAAGTATTCGTAAGCCTCGGGCGACTCGGCGTACGTCTTCCCGTCGGGCGTCACGATGCGCCCGGACGGCAGCGCTATCGCCTCGACCGAGCCGACGTAGAGGTAGACGAGCTCGTCGCCCTTATGGGCGCTCAACAGCTCCGTATAGGCGTCAAACGCCGCGCCGCCCCACGACGGGGTGCAGTGGAAACTGCCGCCCTCCTTAACGACCGTTACGATCGCGATTATCTTTCCGTCCTTGTAGAGCAGGTAGTCGCGGAAGTTCACCGCGAGGCGGTTCCCGTCGTTTCCCGTGTTGACGTGAGAGTAGCCGTGCTCGGCGACCGTCGCGCCCTCCGCGTCGCACCCGAAGGCCTCGAGCCCCGAGATTATCGACGGAAGATCGCGCAACAGATAGTCGCGCCCCTCTTCGTCTGTAAACGAGTCGTCTTTACCGTCGATCACGACCGACGCTTCGACGTTGATCCCGCCTTCTTCGCCTCCGTCGGAGACGACGCCTCCCTTCGTGAGTTTCGGTATCAGTACGGCGGCTCCCGCAAGCAGACAGAAGACTGCCGCGATCGCGACGGGCTTTATAAACCTGCCTATGCCGCGCTTCGGCACGACGCGCTCCGCGTCGTCGATAAGGTCGCGGTCGAGCCCGTCCATGGCGTTCAGTATATTTTTAGCTGTCATATCGAATATCCCTCCTTCTTGAGTCGGCGCTTTAGCTTTTCGCGGCTTCTCGAGAGGGAAGACTTCACGCGGCTTTCCCCGCACGAATACCTCTTCGCGATCTCGGCGACCGTGTCCATGTGCCAGTAGCGCCTGATGAAAAATCTCCTCGCCTCGTCCGGCAGAGAGCGGACGAAGGAGTTCAGCGTATTTTTAAGAAATATCTCCTCGGTAAAGTCGTCGCAATTTCCGCCCACACACTCGGAAAGCTCGTCGAGCGCCTCACGAAGTACCCCTCCGCCGCGCTTCGCCGCACTCTCCGCTTCAAGCCTGTTTAGAGCCGTCCGCCTCGCGAGCGACGCAAGATACGCCCGCAGGTCGCGCGGTCTCTCCGGCGGAATGGCGCGCCACGCCTTAAGTAAGACCTCGTTCACGGTCTCTTTCGCGTCCTCGCCGTTTTTCAGTATGCCTGCGGCGACCGCATAAAGATACCGCCCGTATTTCCGCTCCGCCTCCGCTATCGCGTCCTCGGAACGTCGTAAAAACATCTCGGTAATTATTTCATCTGTCATTTTTGCCTCCCGTATTTATCAAGGCGCCTTCACTCATAAAGACAGATTTTCCGCCCCCTGCGTCGCATTTCGGGGGAAATTTGTGAAATTATTATAGCATAAACCGCGGGATGACTCAAGATAGATTTACAAATGATAAATAGTATGGTATAATTAAACAGTTTAAAAATAAATTAGTCACATTTGCGGCGAAGAAAGAAGAACTTGACAACAATAAAAAAATGTGATAGTATATAAAGGCTTAAAAACCGAAACGGTTAATAAGCCTTTATCATTTTACCGGGAGAGGTATCGAAGCGGTCATAACGGGTGAGCGTGGCAAAAATGACGCGGTGCGTCGTTTTTGCAAGCGATTCACGAAAATAAGGAGCGACGAAGCAAATCTTCGATTTGCGCGCGCCGCGACTATATTTTCGGAAGGGCTCCGGTCTTGAAAACCGAAACGGTTTTGTTTTATTCGTTCAATTTGTACTATTTTTATACGGAGGGATATCGAAGCGGTCATAACGAGGCGGTCTTGAAAACCGTTTGAGGTCAAACTCACGTGGGTTCGAATCCCACTCCCTCCGCCAAAACAAAAAGCAGGCGTCGCCTGCTTTTTCCTGTTTTATTGTAATAATTCCTCATCTATCCGTCTGTTTTTGAAATAGAATTCGCGGTCGCGGGGGGAAATGTCGCGGAGGACGCGGCAGGGGTTACCGACGGCGACGACGTTTGCGGGGAGGTCCTTTGTGACGACTGAGCCGGCTCCGACGACCGTGTTATCGCCTATGGTGACGCCGGGGAGGATGATAGCGCCGGCGCCGATCCAGCAGTTTCTGCCGATAGTGACGGGCATATTATACTGGTACTGCTTTTCGCGAAGCTCGGGGAGGACGGGGTGCGCTGCGGTGGCGACGGTGACGTTCGGACCGAACATGGTATAATCGCCGACGTAGATATGGGTATCGTCGACGCAGGTGAGGTTGAAGTTTGCGTAGACGAATTTGCCGAAGTGGACGTGGCGGCCGCCGAAATTCGCGTGGAACGGGGGCTCGATATAGCAGCCCTCGCCGACCTCGGCGAGCATTTCGGAGAGCATTTTCACACGGCGCTCAAGTTCCGTCGGGCGCGTCGCGTTGAAGTCATAGAGGAGGTCGGGGCATTTTTGCTGTTCCGCAAAGATCTCCTCATCCATGGGCAGGTAAAGGTCGCCCGAGTGCATTTTATCTTTCATATTCATAAGTCGGCACCTCGTTTCTACAAGATTATAATTGATTTGCCGCACAGTGTCAAGAGTGTTAAGGTTTAATTAAAGTTGACTTAGCCCTTGTCATATGGTAAATTATTGGTAAATAAATCGACGTAAAGCGGGTAAATATGAAAAAAGAATTTAAGCGTTTCGATATGAAGGCGCCTCCGGTCAGGACGAAGTGGTATCTTCGGCCGCTGACGTATCTTTTCAGCCTTCCGGACGTGGTGAAACACGGCTTGAAAATAACGAAAAAAGGAACGGAGGGGCTGAAGCCGCCGTATCTGATGCTTTGCAACCACAACGCGTTTATGGATTTCAAAGCGGCGACAAAGGCGATCTTTCCGGCGAGGGCGAACTACGTCGTCGCGATAGACGGTTTTATCGGGCGTGAAAAGCTCCTTCGCGACGTGGGAGGCATCTGCAAGCGGAAATTCACAAACGATATCACTCTCGTCCGTCAGTTGAAGCAGGTAGTGAAGAACGGCGACGTCGCGGTACTGTATCCGGAGGCGAGGTATTCTCTCTGCGGAACGACGGCGGTGCTTCCGTCCTCCCTCGGCAGGCTTTGCAAAATGCTTGACGTTCCCGTCGTGACCTTTATCTGTCACGGTCATCACGTAAACTCCCCGTTCTGGAACCTTCACGACAGGGGAGTAAAGCCGACGGAGGCGGAGTTTTCGCTTCTTTACACACCGGAACAGTTGAAAGAGACGGACGTCGATGAGATCAACGAAAGGATCGTCGAGGCTTTTCGGTACGACGACTTCGCGTGGCAGAAGGAGCGAATGATCGCGACGCCCTACAAGGACCGCGCGAGGGGGCTTCACAAGGTGCTGTATCAGTGCGCCGCGTGCGGCAGGGAATACAAAGATGACGTCCCACGGCGACCGCCTTGAGTGTACCGCCTGCGGCAAGACGTGGACGATGTCGGTGTACGGCGAGCTCTCGGGAGACGACGGCGTGACGGAGTTTTCCCACATCCCCGACTGGTACGAGTGGGAGAGGGCGAACGTGAGGCGCGAGGTCGAGCTCGGCACATATTCGACCGGCGAGATGCCCGTCACCGTTGACACGCTGCCCAACGCAAAGCGTTTTATCCGCCTCGGAGAGGGTACGATGATACACGATATGAACGGCTTTACAGTGCGCGGCACGGACGTCGACGGCGATCCCTTCGAAATGGTAAAATCGGTTCAGAGCCTCTATTCGTGCCACATCGAGTACGAATACCTCGGACGCCACGGCGACTGCGTCGACCTCAACACGCTCGAGGACACGTGGTACATATATCCGCACGACTGCGATTTCGCCGTCACGAAGATGGCGCTCGCGACGGAGGAGCTTTATCAGGCGGACAGACGGAGGATCGGCAGACCGTGTCCTCCGGGACTCGCATAAAAATCGGGGAGCAATCCCCGGTTTTTTGTTGACACTTTGCGTTGTAAAATGTATAATATAATACGAATATTTCAAAAACCGGAAAAAAGTGTCCGTTGACCGCGCCGCGCTGCGATCCTATAATATAGAAAACGAACGGAGGCGGCGGAATGAAGGAACCGACGGATTTTTTACGTCTTTTGATGCTGATAGTTCTCGGCGCGGCGCTTCTTCTCCTTTCTGCTGTTGCGGAGGGAGGGACGACGGAAATGTCGCGCGCGCTCGTCAGGCGTATGGCTGACGTTCCCGAGATGATAGAGGCGCTTATAATATGCGTCGCGGCGATAGCCGCCGGAGGCGCGGGCGCCGCGTACATAAATAAAAACAGCAGATAGAACGGAGGTGCGGCGCGCCATGCAAGAGATCGCGAGAATAAAAGAATATTGCCGGAAAAGCGGGATCGAGTCGCTCGCCGCGAGTTCAAAAGCCATCGTCGTCGGGCTTTCCGGCGGCGCCGATTCCGTATATTTGCTGACGGCGGCGGGAGAGATATTCAATGGCGCCGCCGTCGCCGCGGCTCACCTCGACCACATGATACGCGGTGAGGAGGCTCTTCGCGACCGCGAATTCTGCCGCGAGCTTTGCAATGGGCTGAATATCAGATTTTTCGAGGAAGAAGCGGACGTTTCTGCAATTGCGGAAAAAGAGGGAAAAACGACCGAGGAAGCCGGACGCGACGAAAGATATAAGCTTTTCTACAAATGCAGAAAAATGTTTGCGAACGAGCTTGGTTCAGATGAAAATGAAGTTCTCATAGCAACTGCTCACAACGCCGACGACAACCTTGAGACGGTGATCTTCAATCTTACGAGAGGCGCGGGGCTTCGCGGTCTTTGCGGGATCCCTCCGGTGAGGGACGGCGTCGTCGTACGCCCGCTTCTTTGTCTGACGTCCGATGAGATACGTAAATCTCTCGATGACCGCGGCATAAAATACGTAGTTGACTCCACGAACAAAGAAGACGGATACACGAGAAACAGAATACGTCACGCGGTGATACCGGAGCTTAAAAAAATCAATCCATCCGTTCAGAAAACGGTACACGCGATGTGTTACACTCTTCGCGAAGACGGGGAGTTTATCGACTCCGCGGCGTCGTCCGTGCGCGACCTTTCGAGGGAGAATTTGCGCTCCCTGCCGCGCGCCGTCGCGTCGAGAGTTATCGCGAACGCCTATTTTGAAGTCGCCGGTCACGCGGCTGACAGAGCGTCGGTCGAGGCGATCCTCGACGCGGTAAACGGCGGCTGTTCGGGGCGTTTGCACCTGCCTCACTCCGTCACGGCGTATTACGGGGACGACGTCAGTTTTGCCGTGGAACGCGATAAGAACTCCGCGCCGGAAAAACCGTGTTTCAGCTTTGACGCGACGCCGGGCGAACACGATGTGGCGCGCCTCGGCTTTTCGATAGGCTTTTATCCGGAGGGCGTTGATCCCGAATGTGAAATTTACAAAGAGTTAATATATAAAATCCGCATTAATGATAAAATAAAGAATAATCTTTTTGTAAGACGCCGCGCCGAAGGGGACGTTATTTTCTTCCGCGGTCATCACAGAAAGCTTAAGAAACTTCTTTGTGACGCGGGCGTTCCCGAGGATAAACGGGACGCGCTGCCAGTCGTTTGCGATGGAGACGGCATCGTATGGGTGCCGGGCTTTCCGCCGCGCGACGGCGCCGAGGTCCGCGAAGGCGGCATTTTGATAACTTATCGTGAATACGGGAAGGAAGACGGAAATGGCAAATAATTACGACATGACAGGTAACGACATTGAAGAAGTCCTTATGAGCGCGGAGGAGATCGACGCGACCACGACGCGAATAGCGGGCGAGATCGACCGCGATCTTGAGGGCTGCGAGGGGAAGGTCATACTCGTCGGCATTCTCAAGGGAAGCGTCGTCTTTATGGCTGACCTCATGAAAAAGATCAAGACCCCGGTCGAGATAGATTTTATGAAGGTTTCGTCTTATAAAGGCACGGAGTCCACGGGAAGAATAGAGATAAAGCTCGACCTCAACCGCGGAGACATTTCAAACGCGAACATAATAATCATCGAGGATATAATCGACAGCGGCAGGACGCTGAGTTATCTTTGCGAGTATCTCCGCCTCAACGGCGCGAAGAACGTAAAGACCTGCACGCTTCTCGACAAGCCGTCGCGCCGCACGGTCGAATTCGTTCCCGATTACATAGGGCGCGAGATACCCGACGCGTTCGTCATCGGCTACGGCCTCGACTACGACGAGAGGTACAGAACGCTCCCTTACGTCGGCATCCTTTCAAAAAGCGTTTACGCGCCGGACGAGGCGAAATAACCCCGTCCTCGGCGTTTATAATACAAGTTCCCAGGCAGGAGGATTTGATGAAAAAGGTTTTCAAGCAACTGATAGTATACGTCCTCGTCTTCGCGGCGGTCATCGGCATCGTATATATGCTCTGGTTCAAGACGACGCCGGATAAGATAACGTACAGCGAAGTCGTCGACTATTTCAAAAACGAGCAGGTCGAGGATTTTGAGATCGACAAGCTGATGCTGACGATGCACGTCAAGCAGACGGACGCGTCGGGAAAGGCGACCGGTCAGCTCGTCGAGATCTCATATAAGCTCCGCAGCTTCGAGCTTTTCTACAGCGATCTTCACGACCTCGTCGAAGAACAGCACGAAAAGGGGATCATAAAGTCCTACGATATGCCGCCCCTCACCGAGATACCGGTATGGGTCAGCTATCTGCCGTTCATCATTATCGTCGCGGTATTCATATTCCTCTGGTGGTACATGATGAGCCAGACGGCGGGCGGCCGCGGCTCGAAGATAGGCTCCTTCACGAGAGCGCGAGTTAAGCAGGCGCAGCAGGATAAAAAGAAAGTTTACTTCACCGACGTCGCTGGCGCGGAAGAAGAGAAGGAAGAGCTCGAGGAGAT
>CADBQA010000172.1 GCA_902796675.1 uncultured Ruminococcus sp. | reverse complement strand
TCTATCAACAACAGACCTCGTAAATGCCTGGGTTGGAAATCTCCCGCTGAAGTCTTTTTCTCTGTTGCTCTTTCTTGACAATCTGGCCTGTCAAGCTTGCTTGACTGATGAGGTGTAGCCGACGGAGTCGGCGTTTTTCAACAGAAAGTTACTTAAAAGAATAACGCTCCTACGGAGCTACACCTCATCCGTCGCCGTGCGGCGACACCTTCCCCTCAAGGGGAAGGCTATAACATGTAGTCCATAGCTTTCATTCAAAGGTGAAGACTATGGGTGTTTGTTTTTCTTTTCTCAGTAAAATAAAACACGCGGCAGGTTTACCCTGCCGCGTATATCATACCGCGAAGCGGTATATCATTGCGTACTGTTTCTTTAGAGAGCGAGGAGGAGCGATGAAGGGCATCGATCCCTACGAGTAACAGACGGTCACCTGTTTACCCGTAGGGCAAGATGCCCACATCTTGCCGCTGTTTTCCTTCCTCGCTGCGTTTCGGATCGATGAAGGGCATCGATCCCTACGAGTTACAGACGGTCACCTGTATTCCCGTAGGGCAAGATGCCCACATCTTGCCGCTGTTTTCCTTTCTCGCTGCGTTTCGGATCGATGAAGGGCATTGATCCCTACGAGTAACAGACGGTCACCCGTATACCCGTAGGGCAAGATGCCCACATCTTGCCGCTGTTTCTGCGCAATGATGAGGTGTTGCCGTCAGATCGCGCTCCTCTTTAGTACGCAATTCCTTGCCACTTCATAGCTTCCGCAACTTTAAGGAATCCCGCGATGTTCGCGCCGGCGACAAGGTTGCCTTCGCACCCGTATTCCTTCGCCGCGTCGCTCGCCGCTTTGTAGATGGACTTCATGATGCCGGAGAGCTTTTCGTCGACCTCGTCGAACGACCAGTTGAGTCTCATCGAGTTCTGGGTCATCTCAAGTCCGCTCGTCGCAACGCCGCCGGCGTTTGCGGCTTTAGCGGGACCGAAGAGGACGCCCGCCTTCTGGAACGCCTCGACGGCTTCCGGAGTGGAGGGCATATTCGCGCCTTCGCAAACGCACTTAACGCCGTTTGCGATAAGCGCGGCGGCGCCTTCCGCGTCAAGCTCGTTCTGCGTTGCGCACGGGAGAGCTATGTCGCAGGGGACGGTCCAGATGCCGCGGCAGCCCGCGTGGAACTCGGAGCCGGGAACTCTCTTCGGGTACTCGGAGATCCTTGCGCGCTCGACCTCTTTTATCTGCTTGATAACGGCGAGGTCGATGCCGTTCTTATCTACGATATAGCCGGAGGAATCGCTCATCGCTATGACCTTCGCGCCGAGCTGCGTCGCCTTCTGATTTGCGTAGATCGCGACGTTGCCGGAGCCGGAGATGACTACCGTCTTCCCCTCGAAGCTGTCGCCCGCGCCCTTCAGCACTTCGCTTGTGAAGTAGCAAAGTCCGTAGCCCGTCGCTTCCGTTCTCGCGAGAGAGCCGCCGGAGCCGACCTTCTTGCCCGTGAGGACGCCGGTGAACTCGTTGCGGAGTCTCTTGTACTGACCGAACATATAGCCGATCTCACGAGCGCCGACGCCGATGTCGCCCGCGGGGACGTCCGTGTCCGCGCCGATATGCTTTGCAAGCTCCGTCATGAAGCTCTGGCAGAAGCGCATGACCTCGCCGTCGCTCTTGCCCTTCGGGTCAAAATCGGAGCCGCCCTTACCGCCGCCCATGGGGAGCGTGGTGAGGGAGTTTTTGAATATCTGCTCGAAGCCGAGGAATTTGATGACCGACGCATTGACGGAGGGATGGAGACGGATACCGCCCTTGTACGGACCGATCGCGGAGTTGAACTGAACTCTGTAACCGCGGTTGACCTGAACTTTTCCGTTGTCGTCCACCCAGGAAACTCTGAAGGTGATCATCCTCTCGGGCTCGACTATTCTGTCGAAAACGCCCGCTTCGATGAGGTCGGGGCGGCGGTCTGCGACGGGAGAAAGGGACTCAAGCACTTCCCTTACCGCCTGGAGGAATTCGCTCTCGCCGGGATTTCTTTTCTCGACGTCGGCGTAAACTTTTTGAAGATAAGCGTTTGCGATTGCCATAGTAATACCACCTTTTTATTAAATTACGGTAACAGTTTACCACAACAAAATTGCAAAATCAAGACCTTTTGCAAAGAAAAATGCGCAAAATATGAATTTTTTTGCGCATTAAAAATCATTTTTATCAATTTTTGAAAATCAATTACTAATTAATGACCTCGATGTAAAAACTGACGGGTCTGAATCCGTCGTTGCAGGAGATCATCGCGCTCCCGGGGTCTTTCATCCAGCCGTCGTAAAAATTCCCGCCGCCCGCGGCGAGAGTCTTAACAAAACTCTCCATCGACTCCCACGCGCTCGGACACAGCCCCTCGGGACGTTCTCCGTCCGACGAGATGAAAACGTCGCCGACGGAAATATCGCACGCGTGCTCTATCGGGTTTTCGTAAAGCTTTTGAAGGTCCTTGTAGTCCGAGCGGCGCACCGCCGTGATCCTTACTTTTTTCATATCACACGCTCCGCGGCGCCGCAAGGCTCTTGCCGAGGCGCCTGTATACCGTAAAATACATCGTTATAAAGCACGCCGCGCCGCCGACGGCGTTGGAGATGGGCTCCGCGAGGAAGACGCCCGTCGTGCCGAATCCGAGCACAGGGAGAAGGAGCGTCAGCGGTACGACTATGACGACCTTGCGGAGAAGCGAAAAGGTTATGGCGTGGCGCGCGTCGCCGACCGCCTGGAACGCCGACTGCCCCGAGAACTGGAACGCCATAAAGACGAAGCCGAAGAAATACGTCCTCATAAGTCCTACGCCGACCTCGGTCATTTCCGGGTCGCTTGAGAAAATGCCGAACCAGAACGACGGGAAAATGAGGACCGCGAGCCACGCGGCGGCTGTATAAATCGTTCCGACCGCCGCCGTAAAGCGGATGCCCGCCTTCGCTCTCTCGTATTCGCCCGCTCCGAAATTGTAGCTGACGACGGGGCCCGCGCCGCTCGTGATGCCGCTGACCGGGAGCATAAAGACGTCGCGAACCGAATTCGTGACGGTCATAATGCCGACGTAGAGGTCGCCGCCGTACCTCTGGAGAGTCGCGTTGCAGACTATCTGCACGAGGCAGGTCGTCCCCTGCATAATGAAGTTCGACGCTCCGAGCTTCGCGATACGCTTCGCGACGGACGGTATTATCTTTAAGTTCTTCACCTGAAGTCTCACCGGGGCGCGGCGCCCCGCGAGGAACGTGACGACCCATACCGCAGACACCGCCTGGCTGATGACGGTCGCCGCCGCGGCACCCGCGACGCCCATACCGAACGTGAAGATAAAGAGCGGGTCGAGCGCGATGTTGCAGACGGCGCCGACGACTATCGAGCGCATGCCGACCCTCGCAAAGCCCTCGGCGTTGATAAAGCCGACAAGCCCCGTCGCCGCCATCGAAAAGACTGTGCCGATGAGGTAATAACGGAGGTACGCCGACGAGAAGACGAAGGAATCCTCGCTCGCGCCGAAGGCGAAGAGGACGGGACGCATAAAGATATACCCCGCCGCCGTCAGAACGACCGACGAGACGAGCAGCAGCGACGCCGACGTCCCCATTATCCTGCCGGCTCCCTCATCGTCGCGCCTGCCCCTGCTCATCGCGAAGAGCGGAACGGCGCCCGCGCCGAAGAGCGCGGAGAACGCCATTATCAGCGTGACTATCGGGAAAGTCAGCCCGACGCCGGTCAACGCCATACCGCCGACGTCCTCGAGATGACCTATATATATTCTGTCCACCACGTTGTAGAGAAGGTGGACGAGCTGCGCCGCGGTCAGCGGCGCCGCCTGCGAGACGACGGACCGCCAGACCGGGCCGCGCGAAAAATCAGTTTCCTTCATTGAGATATTACTCCTCCGCGCGTCGTCTGAGCGCCTCTATCAGCGCGGGAAGGAACTGCTTCTTTCTCGATACGACGCCGGGCAGGCGGATCTCATCGCCGCCCGCAGACGGGAACGCTTCGCGAAGAAGCTCTTCCGCCCCCTCTCCGGCGCAAAGGACGACAGACGAGCGGTCCTCGATGTCGGTCAGAAGATAGTAATAATACTTCACGTCGTCGCGAGCGCGTACGGTCGAGATCGCCTCATCCGCGAGCGCCCTCGCCTCCGTCATCGCGTGAGGGCTGAAGAACATCGACTGACTGACGCCGATGCGCGTGTCGTAGGAAGAGAATATCTTGTAGTCGCGGTGGAGTAGCTCCTCCGCGCTCGTGTCTGAAAGCTCCTCTCCCGCCTCGAACATCGCCTTCGCCGTCTCCTCGACGTCGACGCCGGCGATCCTTGCAAGGCTCTCTGCCGCCTCGCGGTCGGTCGGGGTGCAGGTGGGAGAGCGGAACATCAGCGTATCGGAAACGATGCCGCAGAGCATGGCTCCCGCGACGTCCTTCGGAACGTCGACGCCGTGTTCCTCGTACATCTGATAAATAATCGTGCAGGTCGAGCCGAGAGGCTGATTTCTGAAGAAGATCGGGCTTATCGTCTGTATGCCTCCGACTCTGTGGTGGTCGATGATCTCCTCGATGTCCGCCTCCTCCCAGCCGGAGACGCACTGCGAACGCTCGTTGTGGTCGACGAGGATGAGCCGCTTGCGCCGTCTGCCGAGCATATTTCTCTTTGAAACGAGTCCGTAATACTTGCCGTCGCCGTCGAGCACCGGAAAGTACGAATGTCTCGTGCGGCTCATAACGGAGAGGACCTCCTCGACGGACGTCTCAAGCGTGAAACTTGTGAACGATTCGCCGTTCATATAGTGTCCTATCGGCACGCTCTGATTGATATAATATGAAGTTTTGTATGTATCGTACGAGGTGGAGATCAGCACGCACTGCTTCATCGCCGCGAGAGCCTTCACCTCCTCGGAAATATCGGCGAAAGTCGTCACGACGACGCACCTCGCGCCGCCCTCGACGGCGGCGATCTGCGCGTCCTCACGGTTCGAGGTTATGACGAGGTCTCCGGGCTTTATGACTTCCTTTATCATCTCCGTGTC
This sequence comes from uncultured Ruminococcus sp., assembly GCA_902796675.1. GTDB lineage: Bacteria > Bacillota > Clostridia > Oscillospirales > CAG-272 > RUG14199. Next base: position 1,590 of record CADBQA010000172.1, on the reverse strand, counting down.
GCCCGCCGCGACGTGTATTCTGCCGCCCTTCATAACGGCGTCCGGGTCGCCGAGGATGACGTCCCCCTTGAGCGTCGACGCTATCGAGCGGAACGACGTGTCGGAGACTATCAGCGCGTGGCTGCTGAACGAGTCCATAAAGCCCATCGCGAGGTCCTTGAGAGAGATCAGCCCGATAAGGTGACGCTCGTCGTCGACTATCGGAAGGGTCGATATATCGTTGTTGTGCATTATCGTCCACGCGCCGCGCACCGAAAGGTCCCGCCCGATACCGCGCACGCGCCTTATCTCCATATCCCCGAGTTGAGGGGATACGTCGGTCAGAAGACGGGGAGAGGCGAGCGAAAAACGCTCCAGCACCCACTTCGTCTCGGCTGAGATCTTGCCCGCGCGGCAGGCAACGTAGTCGCCCTCCGCGATCTTGCTTTTAAGATCGGCGTAAGCGATAGCCGCGGCGACCGAGTCCGTGTCCGGATTCAGGTGACCGCATACCAGTATTTCATTTTTCTTGTATTCGTCCATTGTCATTCCCTCCCCGCCGAGCGGCGCGGTCATTTTTCTTCATTAAAAACTTATATCTTTACAAATTCTGTACGATGATGTATACTTTATGTAGAACTAAAGACTCAATCTGATATACGAAAGGACAGTAATATGAAAAACGAATTCTATTACCCCTCCAAAGACGGTCTCACACAGATACACGCGATAGAATGGATACCGGACGGCGACGTGCGCGCCGTGCTCCAGATAGCGCACGGTATGGTCGAATTTATAGACCGCTACGACCGCTTCGCGACTTTTATGGCGTCGAAGGGCTTTTACGTCGTAGGCAACGACCACCTCGGACACGGTAAATCGGTCACGGACGGATCCGCTCTCGGCTATTTCGCAAAAGAGAACGGCAACGCGTGCGTCATCGGCGATATGCAGAGCCTTCGCGAGATCGCGTCAAAGAAATATCCGGGCGTTCCTTATTTCCTGCTCGGCCACAGTATGGGCTCGTTCCTCTCCCGTCAGTATATCGAGATGTACGGCGAAGGACTCGCCGGCGCTATTATCATGGGCACCGGATACCAACCGACCGCGACGCTGAACCTCGGAATCTTCCTCACTTCCCTCCTCGGAAAGCTGAAGGGCGACCGCTACCGCAGCGCGTTCGTAAACAATATGGCGCTCGGCTCCTATAACAAATCCTTCAAGCCCGCCCGCACGAAGAACGACTGGCTGACGAAGGACGAGGCGATAGTCGACGCTTACGAGGCGAACCCGCTCAATCAGTTCATGTTCACCGTCAACGGATATAACAATATGTTCCGCGGTATGCGCTTCGCGCAGAAAAAGGAAAACCTCGATATGATCCCGAAGAGCCTTCCCATCCTCGTCGTGTCGGGCTATAACGACCCCGTCGGCAATTTCGGTAAAGGCCCCACGACCGTCGCCGAAATTTACCGCAAAACCGGCATTTCCGACGTCACTCTCAAGCTCTTCCCGAACGACCGGCACGAGATCCTGAACGAGCTCGACCGCGAAGAGGTCGATCGATTCATCCTCTCCTGGCTCGAAGAGCGTATGTAAAACCTAACACTT
>CADBQA010000171.1 GCA_902796675.1 uncultured Ruminococcus sp. | reverse complement strand
GTCCTCCCGGCAGGAACCGTCGACCCCCGCTTCCTCCGCACCGGCTTCCACCGCGTCGCGTACCGATTCCGCCGTAACGTCGGCGGAACCCGCTTCCGAGCCGGAGGTTTCCAGTGTGGCTTCCAAAAACGTGATCGATTACAGCACCGTTGCCACCCGGTGGCTGTGGCTGCCCATCACCACTGCCTGCCTGTCGTTGCTGGTGCTTATCGTCGTCAACACCAAGGCGGCCAAGCGCCGCCGCGCCGAGCGGGCCCATCGCCGTCGGCATTCCGAAGAGTCAGACGAAGTCTTTTCCGATTCCTCCCGCGCCTCGTCCGGCCGTCACGCTGCTCCCTCCCACAGCCGCGAAAAACGCCGCTGAAGCCCGTTGCGGAGTTGATCACTAAAAAAGAAAGGGGCCCCTCTCATGTTCGGCAAACTGCGTGTGAAATGTCCTTCCTGCGGGAAAGTTCTGGATATTACCGATAATCTGCCCTGCCCCGTCTGCGGCACCCCGTTGGGGCCGGCGGGCGGCGCGGTGCAGATCTACCGCATGGGCAGTCCCATCGGGATCGCCGTCGGTTTCGCCATTTATATCGACGGGCAGCCCTTCGGCCATCTGGGCAATAAGGAAACCACCTATATCTCGCTGCCTTACGGTTCCCACGTGGTGCATCTTGCGCAGGGTATGAACCGTAAATGCAACGATATGACCGTGGATCTTTCCCCGCAGGCTCCGCTGGTCTGTATCAAGGCCCATATCAAAATGGGGGTGCTCTCCAATTCCATCGTGCTGGAGCCCTCCACGCCCGATCAGATGCCCCGGTAAAGCCATATAGGAAAAGAGGCCTCGTAAACGCCGCGTGTTCTTAAGGACACTCGGCGAACGATGTGTTCCGCTGACAGCGGAACGTGATATACGGCTGCGCCGAATGATGCGCCCTTCGGGCCTGATGTGCGCCTTCGGCGCGTGAGCGGAACACATCCCATCATTTTGCGGCAAAGCCGCAAAACATCATTGTTCGCAAAGCGAACTGCATCACTTGCCCGCAGGGTAAACATCACTTTTTCCGGACGTTTGGCACACAAACGTCCGGCTTGCACCGATATGCGACAAAAAACCGACTGAAGTCAGGAAGGATCCTTGCTTACTTCAGTCGGTTTTTCATAAACTGTCCTTTAGGACACCTTGCAAAGGAAAGGCTTTTTCTTTTATGATTGAAAAAACTGAGAATTACTCAACGACCGTAACGCCGGTCACGTGCGGGTTTGCGCCCTCGTACCAGTAGGGGAAGCCCTCGACGTCGATGATGTCGCCGACGTTCAGCGCCTCGACCGCCTTGTAGACCTCGGTGTCCGCGCCCGTGAGATAGAACTCAACGCAGAAGTTTACGGTAGTGTCGCCGACTTTAGCCTTGAAATAAAGGTCGTCGGTCTTTTCCTCGGCGTTCTTGTAAGCGAAAGCCGCGCCGCTCTCGTCGTACGCTTCAACGGTGAGACCCTTGAATTCGACGAGACGGTTCTGCATGGAAATGAGTCCGTCCGTGCCGACAAGGTCGGTCACGTCGGCAGGCGCCGCCGTGAACGCCATACCGCCGTCGACGATCTCAAACGTTGCGCCCTCGGCGATCTCGATCTCGCCCGCCCACTCTGCTTTGTAGCCGGTGACTCTGATCTCGGTGCCGGTTTCGAGTTTTTCATAGTCTTCTTCGGAGCACGCCATATTGTACACAAAGTATGCGCCTTCGGTGTCTACGAGATATACGGAAGCTTTGTTGTCCCACCAGCTCTGCTTTGCCTGAACGAACGAGTCTATAACTACCTCGTCGTTGACGGCGGCTGCCATGAACTCGTCATAGCTCATAACTTTTACGCCGTTTTCAGCCGTATCGGGAGTCGATTCAACGGCGCTTTCGGTGTCCTTTGCCGACTCTGTGTCTTTTCCCTCCGTCGCGCCGCACGCCGCAAGAGATACGACCATTACGAGCGCAAGGAGAAGTACGATCATCTTTTTCATTTGAAATACCTCTTTCAGATGTTTTTTAATAAACATATTTTATAATAGCACTTTTTTTGAAAAAGTCAAGACTTTGAACGACTTTTGGATATCTTCTCGCGAAGAATCGCCGCGCCGAGCGCGACCCATACGAGCGCAACGCCTCCGATAAGCGCCCACGCCGCCGCCGGGAGAGGGCCTGATACGGAAGATTTGAGCCTGTAAAGGGACGAGACGTCCTCGTACAGCTTATCTATAAACCCGCCGTCGACGGTCTTATGGCGAAGCACGGATTTCGTGACTTCCTCTATAAGCTGTCCCGCGGCGTCGCGAAGGGAGGCGGAGCCGTTGAAAACGGGCGTCGTGAACGTTTTATCCGTGTTGTCGAGCAGGAGCTTCGTCGCCGCGAGCTTGATCGCGTAATGTTCGTCGCCGTCCTCGCCCGCGCGCGAGAGATAATCCTTGTATTCCACGCTTTCCCTCGCCTTCGTCGTGACGGGGACGTAGCCTTCCGTCTTGCTGTATGCGCACTGAACTTCGTTCGTGAGCAAAAACTCGGCGAAGATCCAGGAGGCGAGCACCTCGCGCGGGTCGTCCTTGTTAAAAACACAGACGGAAGGACCTTGCGATATCATCTGCGGGTTTTCGGGGTCGACCTGCGGGACTGGGCGCACTACGCACTCAAAGTCGACAAGTTTCTCCTCGGCTATGTCGACGAGAGGGGCGTCGGGTCCCATCCACGTCGCGCCCGCGGTGCTGTCCACGGCGAAGACGCACTGTCCCGCGTTCAGAAAGTTTGCGGGATAGGACGATATTTTGAACGTCGAAAAGGCGTCCGCCGAGACGTTGGAGGCGACGTCGAGAAGAAATCCTTTTGTGTCCTCACCGAAGAGGAATACATTGCCCGCGTCGTCGGAATAGGGAAGGTCCGCCTGACGCAGGTACTGTATCATCATATTGTCGGTCGATTTGTAGATGAACGGCTTCATTACCTTCTGACCGTTCAGCGCGTACACGCCGTCGCCGTTCTTTTTCGCCGCCGCGCGCGAGACCTCGAAGACGAAATCCCACGTCAAAACGTCCGGCAGCTCGTATCCAAGCGCCTCGACAAAGGTCTTGTTGATATAGCATGCCTCCGTCGAGCGCATAAACGGGATCGCGTAAGTCGCGCCGGAGAGAATCCCTTCCGCGAGGTACTCGGGGACGACTTCGTCCTTCGTCGGGCAGTCAAACCTCAGCTCGCTCCCGCCGAGGCCGTACTTTTCGTCGTCTATCAGGTCGTCGAGCGGCGCGACGACGTTCTCGCCCGCCATATAGGTCGCTATGTGATCCGGGTACGTTATGCAGACGTTGGGCGTCGTCTTCGTCGCGATATTCGTGATAACGTCGTTGTAGATGTCGCCGTAGTTCGTGTAGAAGCGTATCGTTACCTTGATGTTGGGGTAGAGGGCTTCAAAGTCCTCCTTCGCCTTTTTGTAGATCTCGCTCTGGACGCGGTTCGTGTCGTTTTTCGCCCAGAAGGTTATCTCGTATTCGCCGTCGCCGAGGCCGTGCGGCACCTCAAACGTGGAGAGGCGGCTCCTTCCGTGGCAGGCGGCAAGAGAGAGAGCGAGGGATATGAGGATAATAACGGACAAGAGCTTCTTCATCCCTTTGTGCCTCCTCTCGAGACTCCCGCCATTATCTGACGGCGGAAGATGAGAAACAGTATGACGAGCGGCACGGATATCGCGACGACCGCCGCCATCATAGCCGGGACGTTCTCGCGGCCGAAGCCGTTCTGACGTATCTCCTGGATACCGTTCGAAACGAGGTAAAGGTCAGGGTCGTCGGTGATGAGACGCGGCCAGACGTAGGAGTTCCAACATTCGATGACCTTCAGTATCGTCACCGTGACGACGGTCGGACGGCAAATCGGGACCATTACCTTGAAGAGGTATTTAAGGTCGCTCGTACCGTCGACCTTCGCCGCGCGGTAAAGCTCGTCCGGTATCTGCGCGAAGTTTTCCTTAAGCAGATAAATATAGAATACAGACGTTACCGAGGGGAGTATCAGCCCCGCGAAGGTGTTGCGGAGCCCGGCGTTTGTCACCGTAACGAAGTTCGTTATGACGACGAGCTCGTTCGGTATCATCATAAGCGCGAGAAAGAGGGTGAACACGGCGTCGCGCCCGCGGAATTCAAGGCGCGAGAAGGCGAAAGCGGCGAAGATTATCACCGCGAGCATAAGCGCCGTCGTCACGACGGTGAAGATAAGCGTGTTCAGAAAATATTTTGCGAGAGGCACCGCCGTGAAAGCCTCGCGGTAGTTGTCGAGAGTCGGCGAGAGCGTAAAGAACGACGGCGTGACCTCGGACGTGTACGCGCCGTACCCCTTGACGGAAGTTAAGATCATCCAGTAGAAAGGGAAGAGGACGACCACGCCCCAAAGGGCGAGAAAAACGTAAGTGACCGCGTTTGTTATCTTTTTAGCCATAAGTCCACCTCAATCGTAAAACACGCGGCGGCGGCTGACGTAGAGGTTCACGCAGGTAATTGTCAGCACTATCACAAAGAGGATTATGGCGGCGGCGGAAGCGTAAGACGGGTATCCGCCGGAGTCGCCGTAGAGCATATCGTAGACGTAGCCGACGATGGTGTTCATCCCCGCGGCGTTGAGGTCCGTGCCGAAGAGAGCGACAGCGTCGGAGTACGCCTTGAAAGCCCCTATAAAGCCCGTTATGACGAGGTAGAAAAGCATGGGGGATATCATCGGCAGAGTTATCTTTCTGAATATTCTGCCGCGCGGTGTGCCGTCGAGCGCCGCCGCGTCGTAATACTCCTTTTTGACCGAGGCGAGCGCGCTCGTCAGCACGAGTATCTTGAACGGCAGCACGACCCATACCGTGTAGAAGCAGAGCACGAACATTTTCGCCGCCCACGGGCCGTCGATGAAGTCGACCGACGGCGCGCCGAAGATTTTTATCAGCGCGTTGACAAGACCCTCCGAGTACGGCGTCTTTTTGAAGAGTATCATAAAGACGAGACCGACGGCGAGGGTGTTCGTGACGTAGGGGAGAAAATATACGGTTTGGAAAAGCTCGCGAAGCTTCTTTATCGACGAGAGACCGAGCGATATGAGAAGCGCAAGCCCCGTCGACACGGGGACGGTGATTATGACGAGGACGAAGGTGTTTTTAAGCGCGGAGAGAAAGTAAGGGTCGCGAAGTACGAAGGAGAAATTTCCGAGCCCCGTTCCCGTCGACTGCTGCGTCGCGAAGTTGTAGCCCTCCTCCGCGGAATAGATCACGACGTCGACAAGAGGATAAACGAGGAATACTCCGATAAAGGCGAGAGCGGGCAAAAGATACAGCCAACCCTTGAAGCGTTTTATTTTCATCTGGCCTCTATCCTCCCGCCGTCCGCGCCGAAGACGAAGAGCTTGTTCGGCTTAACGTTGAATCTTACCTTGTCGCCGGCGCACTCCTTTGCGAGGTCGGCGTCGATGATCGAGCGCACGTCATCGCCGTCGAAGGCGGGGTGGGTCGATACGACGGTCACGTCGCGTCCCATGACCTCCGTGCGGACGCGGTCAAGGGTCAGCGCGCCGTCCGATGCGGGGATGAATCCCTCGGGACGGATACCGACTGTGACGTCGCCGTCGACGCCGTACTTCGCGTCTGATATTATCTCGTCCCCGATAAAGAGGGCGCCGTCCTCGATCCTTCCTTTGAAAATGTTTATGGGAGGCGTGCCGAGAAACTTTGCGACGAAGAGGTCGCGCGGGTCGTCGTAGACCTCCTGCGGCGCGCCTATCTGATGGACGGCGCCGTCCTTCATAAGGACTATCGTGTCGCAGATCGACATCGCCTCTTCCTGGTCGTGGGTGACGAAGACGGTGGTTATGCCGGTCTCGCGCTGTATGCGTCTGATCTCCTCCCTCGTCTGAAGGCGGAGTCTCGCGTCGAGGTTCGAAAGCGGCTCGTCAAGAAGAAGGACGCGCGGCAGTTTTACGATGGCGCGCGCTATCGCGACTCGCTGCTGCTGGCCGCCGGAGAGTTCCTTCGGGCGGCGGTCGAGGAGCTCCGTTATCTGTACGAGAGCGGCGGCTTCGTTCACTCTGCGGTCCATCTCCTCGCGGGAGAGTTTTTTATCTCCTTTGAAGTTCTCAAGAGGGAAGCGGATATTATCTCTCGCCGTCAGATGAGGATACAGGGCGTAGCTCTGAAAGACCATGCCGACGCCGCGCCGCTCCGCGGGGACGTTTGTCACGTTCTCGTCGCCGAAGAATATTTCGCCCTCCGTCGGCGCGAGAAGACCGCTTATCATATTGAGCGCCGTACTCTTGCCGCATCCGGAGGGACCGAGAAGCCCTACGAGCGACCCGTCGGCGATCTCAAAGCAGAGACGGTCGGCGGCCGTGACGTCGGGACCGCCCTTTTTCATTGACGGGAATATTTTCGTTACGTTTTTCAGTTCGATTTTCATAAACAGCACCGCCGTCTGAAAAAAATATTACCTTATTATTTTATCATTACAGTTTTACTATGTCAAGAAGAAAAGGCGCCGCTTGCGCGGCGCCTCAGAGCGAAGACAAACTTGGTAGAGCAGCAATGACAGGCAAAAAGGTGACATAAGCATTACATCATAAAAAGATGAAATATCACCG
>CADBQA010000170.1 GCA_902796675.1 uncultured Ruminococcus sp. | reverse complement strand
TGACATGTGCCGCCCCGGCGATAACGTCAACATGACCGTTGAGCTCATCACCCCCATCGCTATCGAAAAGGGTCTCCGCTTCGCTATCCGTGAAGGCGGCAGAACAGTCGGTTCCGGTGTCGTTGCTGAAATCATCGAGTAATTAATTTCGCTATAGTTTGAACCAACAACTATACACACAAAACACCGTGTACGCTTCGGCGTGCACGGTGTTTTCTTTTTTATTCGCTTTCAGCTATCAACTTTCAGCTATCAACTTTCAGCTATCAACTTTCAGCTCTCAACTATCAGCTCTCAACTATCAGCTCTCAGCTATCAACTTTCAGCTATCAACTATTTACTGTGTACGTCGATCTGCGGGAAAGGTATCTCGATCCCCGCCGCGTCGAACGCGCGCTTTACGTCCTCCGTTAGTTCAAACTGCACTTCCCAATAGTCGGGTATCTTTACCCATACGCGAAGGGCGAACTTAAGCGCGGAGTCCGCCTGCTCCGTCATAACGGCGCGAGCGGCGGGATCCTTCAGTACGCGCGGATTCGCGTTTGCAACGTCGAGAAGCGTCCGCTTTACAAGGTCGATGTCGGACGAGTAGGCGGCGGAGAACGTGAGGTCTACCCTGCGCGTCTCCTCTGTGAAATTGTTCACGACGACCGAGCTTGTGACGGTCCCGTTGGGGATGACGACCTTCTTGCCGTCAAAAGTCTTTATGGTCGTATAGTAAATACCGATGTTTTCGACGACGCCGTCGTGCTCGCCGACTTTGATATAGTCCCCGACGCGGAACGGACGGTTTACAAGTATCAGAACGCCGCCGGCGACGTTTGAAAGCCCGCCCTGGAGCGCAAGGCCTATCGCAACGCCGAGGGAGCCGAGAACGGTTATGATAGACGCCATCGGCACGCCCGCGTACGTCACGGCGGTAACGATGACGAGAATACGCAGAATAATTCCTATCGCGCTGTCAAGAAAGCCCTTTACGGACGGGTCCATTTTCTTCGTAAGTCTTCCGCGCCTTATGAGTTTCATTATAAGCTTCACGAGAAGAAAACCTACGGCGAGGATCACAAGCGTTACAACGAGCCGGATGCAGAATCCGACAAGATCTTCATTGATAAATTTCTTTAGCTGTTCCATAGAATTACCTCCTTATATATTATAACGCCGGCAGCGTCCGAAGTCAACAAGAAGACGTTATCGCCCGGGACGATAATTTTATTCTCGAAATGGTTGCTTTACTTGCGGCGTCTCATGCTTTACAATTATTACACAGAAAGAAGGTGTTTATTATGAAAAAAGGCTTGATATGCGTGATCGCCGCGCTCCTTTTTGGCGCGCTCTTGCTTGCCGGCTGTGAGTCGGGTGACGCGCCCGTCTACGGCAAGGAACGCCCCGCCGAGAGCGAGACTTACGAATATCACGAAGGGCTTACAGTCGCTCCAGTCGAGAAGTCGGACAACATCTGGGGGATCGTCTCGGAGGACGGCGCGCCGCTTGCAAAATTCGTAAAGAAATCCGCGACCCGCGTCAGGTATCTCAACAACGGAAACGTCTTTCTCACCTCCGTCAGCGTCAAGCTCGAAGATCCCGTTTTCGACGACTTCAAGTGCTATATGTACTGTAAAGGGAGCGGCGCGCTCGTCCCGATGCCGGAGCCGGCGTACGAATACTACGCAAAGCTCGACTATTCCGACGGGCTGATGATAATCTACTCAAACCTTTGGCGCGACAGCGGAACGCGCTACTTCGACGAAGACGGAAAGGTCGTCCTCGACCTCGATTCGAGCAACCCGGAGTACGCCGAGGTGACGTGGGCGAGCGGCTTTGAGGACGGCGAGGCGATGGTCTTCTTCAAGGGGACCGACCGCAATTTCTACAGGGTCACGATCGACAAAACAGGTAAATGGCTCACCGAGCCGGAAGCGAGGACCGGCAGCCGCCGCTTCGGCGACTATGACCTCACATACGACAATCCATTCAATTAACGAAGTGGGAGACTCCCGCGAAAGCCCCGGAATCGAAAACCGATTCCGGGGCTTAATTATATCATGATTTGCGTCAAACTAATTCACGAACAACAATTGTGATTCTGTTGTCTTCATCGTAAAAAACTGTTATTAAGTAGCCGTCGTTAGTATAGTGGTATGATTCTCTCGGATAGTCTGTCTGCAAGAAACCAAAAACAATATTGCTGTCAAAAGGCATAACAATAATCGCTTACTCAAAAAAGATTTATAATTAGTCCGCATAATACACACCTGCTATATAATCGAATAACTTGTAAATAGCTTTCAATTTAGTATAATTATAACACATAAGCATTTGGTTGTCAATATGTCACACAGGTTTCATGCTCAATGTAAAACGCCCTCATCAGTCAGCTACGCTGACAGCTTCCCCGCAGGGGAAGCCTTGGTTTGTGCAAACATAAGCCTTCCCTTGGGGGAAGGTGGCTACGCAGTAGCCGGATGAGGGCAGATGCGGCGCGATGCGCCGCGCGATATGCCGCCGGAGCGGACGAGAAAACGGTAAAATGTATTTGACAAAGCGACGTGATAGTTGTATCATATTATGTGGAAAAGGAGATACCGATATGGAAAAATTCAAAACAGAGCTTCACTGCCACACCTCCGAGGTCAGCGCCTGCGCCGGAGAGAGCGCCGCCGACACCGTTGAAAAGTACATAAAGTACGGTTACAGCACCGTCGTTCTGACGAACCACCTCGCCGCGCCGAACTTCCGTCACATGGGGCTTGACAACGACGCGCCGTGGAAGGCGAAGGCGGAGCTTTACATAAAAGGATACGAAAAGATGAAGGAAGCGGCGGCGGGGAGGCTGAACGTCCTCTTCGGCGCGGAGATAAGGTTCGACGAGCTTGAAAACGACTACCTCGTCTTCGGTATGACGCCGGAGTTCTTTGCCTCTCACCCCGATATGTACCACATGTCCCTTCACGATTTCTACTATGAGATAAACCACCCCAACAGATTCATCATTATCCAGGCTCACCCGATGAGATTCCGTATGCAGCACGTCTTTCCGTGGGACGTCGACGGCTGGGAGATATACAACGGACACCCCGACAACGAGAGTTACAACAACGCGGCGAGAGCGTACGCTGAGTACTTCCCCAACAAGATATTCACCTCCGGCAGCGACCACCACGACGCAAACCACATACCCGACGCGGGGATCGTGACCGATTACGAGATAAAAACGATGGATCAGCTTATGGACACCTTCCGCGCGAAAAGCTACACGCTGATAGAGGACGAGGCGACCCGTCTTGCGGCAAAAAGAAAAGATTAAAAAATGACTTTGCAACAGGCGTTTGAGTGAGAAAAAACGAGATTTAATGAGAAAATCAAAGCAAACGCCGCGCTATTTTGAATTTTTTCGGATTTTTTCGCAAAATCTATTGACAGTACGGTTTCTTTGTGTTATAATCAACAGCGTTGAATAATAAAAGCTATATTAGCGGAGGAATCTATCTATGTCCACATTCATGGCAAAGAGCGAATCCCTGAACCGCAAGT
>CADBQA010000169.1 GCA_902796675.1 uncultured Ruminococcus sp. | reverse complement strand
TCGTCCGGCTGACCCGCGTTGTTCGCGATACCGTAGTTCATACCGAGCTGAACGGTGCCGAGAGACATTGAAGACAGCTTTTTCCCGGCGATCTCTTTGTATTTCATAGCTGTTTGCCCCCGATCACTTGATGTTTCTTCCGCTGACTTCTTTGACTATCGCGGAATAGTAATCGGAAAGCCCGCATACGTCGGCTCCGGTCGAGATGAACGTGTAGCCCATATCGACGAGCTCGTCGAAGTTACCGACGCCGCCCGTCGTGCCGGCGAATTTACCGTGACGGCGAGCGCATTCGGCGACTCTCTTTCTCGCCTCGACGACCTCGTGATAGCCGAGCTCGTACGTGTGACCGACGCCCTGGCTGAAGTCGGCGGGACCGAAAAAGATCATATCGAGTCCGGGGAGAGCGCAGATCTCTTCAAGCTCGCTCATGGGCTCCGGGTCCTCTATCTGAACGACGACGAATCTTTCTTCGTTCGCGGTCTTTATGTACTCTTTTTCGTCAACGAGGCAGTATGCGCCGTCGGCGTTGCCGCCGTCAATGGGTCGGCGTCCGACGGGAGAAAACTTCGTGTAATAAACGACCTGTTTCGCGTCCTCGAGGCTCATAAGGTGAGGTACCATGATGCCGGTGGAATCAGCCTCAAGAGGTCTTATAAGGTTGGAATAGCAGCCCCTCGCGACTCTTGTCAGCGTATCGCAGTCGTAAACTTTCGCGGCGCGGATGGAGTTCTCAATGAACGAAAAATCGTTGGGAACGTGCTCCATATCCGTCCAGACGCAGTCAAATCCGCACATAGCGGCGATATCAATATTGCGAAGGTCGCATAAGTTTATTTTAACGCAGGTCGCGACCTTGCCGTTTCTCATCTGCCGCAGAACGCGGCTCTTTCTCATTTCCATTGTTGTGACTCCTTATTTTGCGGAATAACCGCCGTCAAGCGGGATAACGGCGCCGGTCATGTAACGGGAAGCGTCGGACGCGAGGTAAACGATAAGTCCCATAAGGTCCGTCTCGTTCGCCATTCTGCCGAGGAACGTCTTCTTGCAGTATCTGTCGAGGAAGAGCGGGTCCTGATAGTTGAAAAGTCCGCCGAGGGATACGCAGTTGCACCTGATGTTGTGAGGACCGAAGAAGCCCGCGAAGAGCCTCGTCATATTGTGCATACCGCCCTTGTTGTAGAAGTAGTCGGCGCCGCTCCAGCAGTCGATGTCGAGGTCCTTATAGAGGTACTCGTCGGCGGAAAGCTCGCCCATATAAGAGCCGATGTTGATGATGCTGCCGCCTTCGCCCTGATCTATCATTATTTTACCGAAAGTGCGCGTTACGAGGAAAAGACCCGTACCGTTTATATCAAGACTCTTTCTGAAGAACGCGGGATCGTCGTACCAGCCCTCCGGTTCCTTACAACGGTAAACAGAGTTATTTACGAGAATATCGAATCTGCCGCTCTCTTCCATGATCTTGTCGCGAAGAGCGAGAATGGAAGCCTCGTCTCCCTGATCGAAAGTTGCGACGTGGATCTTGTCAAATCCCTGCTCGCGAAGCATCGCGGCGTATTCTTCGTTCTTCTTGAGAGTTCTCGACGCTATCCACACGTCGGCTCCCGCTCCGAGAAGACCGATCACCGCCTGATGACCGTAGCTGTAAGTTCTGCCGTAGGAGCCGGCGCCGCCGGTCACGAGCGCGACCTTGCCGTCGAGTCTGAACATATCAAGTACGTTTTCCATAAAGTATCCTTTCCGTCGGTTGTCCGACACAGAAAAATATCTGTATATATTACCACACAATATTATATATCAAATATAAGAAAAATCAAGTGCTTTGACTCAATTAAATACAAGGAAAAAGCGTCTCGGCTATTGCCGGGGCGCTTAAAAAAGAAGGGTGGTATGAAAAATGAAACGCTGATTTAGGGCTGCCGTGCAGCCTTGAAAAAATTTAAACACATAAAGGTGAGAGCTCATTGAAAACCAAAAAGAAGGAGCGGAACACAACAACAAGTGTGATTGAACCATGCGGTTCAAGCCCTCGGTCTATTAGTATCGGTC
>CADBQA010000168.1 GCA_902796675.1 uncultured Ruminococcus sp. | reverse complement strand
TTCGCCGACGAGTGCGTGCCGGAGAACGGCAGTTCTCCGGGCGAATCTCTTCGGCGGGAAAGCCCTCGATGGGCGTCGCGGAACGTGATGTGTCCTTCGGGCGTTCCGGCACCTCCATCGGCGTGAGCCGTGAAATGACGGCTTTGCCGTCGTGAAATGAGCGGCGGTACGCCGTTCGTGAATTCTCGCTTCGCTCCGTGAAATGACGCTTCGCGTCGTTAAAAAAGCTCCCGTCGGGAGCTTTCAGGCTGAAGACAAAGTCTTCAGCCTGAGTCAGAGTGAGAGAAACGCAGGTAGATTTGGTGATCTCGCCGCGTCAGGCGTATATGAATACGTCCAGCGGCGAGAGCGACGAAAAGCAATGACGGATATGGGCTACGGGTTTACCCCGTAGCCCATATCCTCTTTGATTTTCGGTGATATTTCATCTTTTTATGATGTAATGCTTATGTCACCTTTTTGCCAGTCATTGCTGCTCTACCAAGTTTGTCTTCACTCTGAAAGCCCCCGAGGGAGCTTTTTTATTGTCCTTCAAACTCTACGATCTCGCGGGCTTCTTTGGCGCAGGCGAGGCGGCCGCCGTGCTCGGCGACGAAGGAGAATTCGCCGAGCGCCGCGTCGCGCTCGCCGAGGATGTAATGGACCTTTGCGAGGGCGAAGTTTTTTGTTACCTCCTGGAGGCGGTTGACGGGGTCGATAGAATTCAGAATATTGAGGGCGGCGGAGCCGTGACCCTTGTAACATTCGATCTCGCCGTCGGTCGGGCCGTTGAAATTCATCTTATAGCGAAGTCTGTCCGGCGCGCGCTCGAAGAGGGCGCGTGCGCGGTCGTAGTGTTCGACGGCGAGGGAGCGCAGATTCATCGCGCAGTAAAGGGCGGCGAGGTCGTAGAAGACGCCCGCCTTCGCGCCGTCTGGCAGAGGAGACGTATCGGATACGTCGATCGACTTCATCTTCCTTTCCGCCTCGTCGTAGTCGCCGGAGAGGGCGGTCATCATGGCGAGGGTCAGCGTGATACCGGCTTTATTTATCCGTTTCCCGGCGCACTCGAGGTAAAGCTTCGTCTCCTCGAGCATCGGGAACGGGTCGCACTCGTCGTAAAGAGAGCGTTCCGCGCGGCGGATGAAAGAAGCGTTGTAACGGCGGAGCGCAAAAGACGTCAGAAACATGACGGCGAGGGCGATCATACCGTTGTACATCGAGATGTCCGGTCTGTTCCACGTCAGCGCGGTCGCGACGCCGAAGACCGCGACGGACGGGATTATCGTCACCGCGGCGGCGTATTTCATCGTGAATTTTCTGAAATTCATATTACCTCTCAAAATCGGGTGTGTATCGCGAGGAGGCGGAGGCGACAGACTGACTGTAGCCGTCGAAGCCGAGCTCTTCCGCTCTCGCGAGAGCTTTTTTATACTCAAACGTGGTTATCCTCCGGCGCAGCTCGGGAAAACCTTCGTCCGCAAACTCCGGAGTGTACTGCGCCATAAGGCTGAGCACGACGTTCTCCGCGCCGACGGTGTCGGCGACGGTCTCGAGGACCGCGATACTGTCGCGGTATGCGCCGGGGAGAACGAGGTGGCGCACTATCGTTCCGCGCGTCATCATGCCGCCTTTGTATTCGGGGCGCCCCGTTATCTTCACCATTTCGGCGAGGGCGGGGGCGGCGAACTTCGCGTAGTCGGGCGCGGCGGAATATTTCGCCGAGAGAGAGGGCGACGAATATTTGAAATCGGTCAGGAAAATATCGACGAGACCGTCCAGCGCGCGGATCCTTTCGGGCAGCTCGTAGCCTGAGGTGTTCCAGACAACGGGGATGTTCAGCTTTCCTTTTACAATGTCGAGCGCCTCCGTGATCCTGTCCGCGAAGTGGGTCGGCGTCACGAGGTTGACGTTATACGCGCCCTGCTCTTTGAGGTCGAGCATTATCTTTGCCAGCTCCTCCGGCGTCGCCGTTTTCCCCGCGCCGCCGCGGCTTATATCCCTGTTCTGGCAGAAGACGCACTTCATAGAGCAGCCGCCGAAGAAGACCGCGCCGCTCCCCGCTCCGTCCTCGCCGCCGGAGATGCAAGGCTCCTCGAAGTGGTGGAGCATCACCTTCGCTATTTTCATCTCGCGTCCCTCGCCGCAAAAGCCGACGGCGCTCTCGCGGTCGACTCCGCAGCGGCGCGGGCAAAGGTAACATGGCGCCATAATTCCCTCCGAAAACCTCTTCTTTTTGCATTTTACCATATAAACCCTTGCCGTTCAAGTGCGAAATAACCGTTTTTTAATAATTTGTTGTGGATTTTTTGACGGCGCTGCTGTATAATTGTATCGATATTTGCAAATTAAGGGGGTGTTTCCGTGAAAAGAGGCGAAATGATCGCCGCCATAGCGTCCGCGCTGTCCCTCGGCGTCATAGTCTTCGCCGCGCTCCCGCTCTTCGCGGGAACGAAAAGCCTCCCGGTCGAGCTCGCCGACATAAATTGCGAGGAGCCTTCGGCGGAAGACCCCGGCGAGCCGGTGTCGTCTCCGAACGGCGCCGTGAAGATAGAGAGCTTTACAATGAAAGTTCCGCCGTACATCAAAATGATACCCGGCGGAACGTATTATACAAATGCCGAAGTTACCCCCGCGAACGCCAACGAAGTGCTGACGTGGCACAGCAGCAACAGCTCCGTCGCCACCGTCTCGAAGGACGGCGTGATAACGGCGGAGAGGACCGGCTTTTCGATGATAACCGTCTCGGCGTTCAACAATCTCGGTTACTCGAGGATACTCGTCGACGTCGTGAGAGTGCCGGACACGATCCTCGACGTGCCGTATATCACGCAGATCTACGACTACCCCAACGGGTGCGAGGCGGTCTCGACCGTGATGGCGCTGAACTACGAGGGGATAGATATAACGGTTGACGACTTTATCGAAAACTACCTCGATATGAGCCCGCTTCCGGCGGTGCGCGACGGCGAGCTCTGGGGCTACAGCCCGTGGGACTACTTCCTCGGCGACCCGAGAAACCCGGACGGACTCTGCTGCTACGCGCCGTGTATCGTACACTCTCTTGAAAAATTCGTCGACCCGGAAAAATACGAGATAATCGAGCTGTACGGCGAGGATATCGAGGATCTTTGCACCGATTACGTCATGAAGGGCGACCCCGTCATCTTCTGGGGCACGATGTATATGAACGCGCCGTCCGTTCCCGGCTGGCACTGGCGCGTCATCGACACCGACGACACCTACTATTGGGTCGACCCGATGCACTGCCTGCTCCTCGTCGGAGTCGATAAGGACAACTACTATTTCAACGACCCGGCCGCCGGCAAATGCGTGCCTTACGCGAAGTCCGACGTCCGCGCCGCCTACGAAGGGCTCTTCGAGCAAGCCGTGGTAGTGAGACGGAGGGATAACCCGGAGACGGCAGATGAAAATGAAATCGCGCCTTAAGGCGCGGTGAAACAGAAAACATTTATGCCCTTTAACAACAATTATGAGTATTGCGAACTTGTACGAATGAAAACACAAAAGTGAAGTTTGCCCTGACGGGCAAGTGATGTTACGGCTATCGCCGTAGTGATGATTGCCGCTGACGCGGCAAGTGATGCGA
>CADBQA010000167.1 GCA_902796675.1 uncultured Ruminococcus sp. | reverse complement strand
GAGGCGACGGCGATGTACGTCTCGAAGCTGATAACGCCGCTCGGCGTAAAGGTCACGAGGATCGCGAACGGCGTGCCTGTCGGCGGCGACCTTGAATACGCGGACGAGGTAACGCTCAGACGCGCGATAGAGGGAAGAAGAGTTATTTGAACAAATTTGGAAAATTTCGCAAAACCTCTTGACAAATCCGAACATTTGTGCTATAATAAGACCACAAAAATCCGAGAATCCGTTAAAACAAAGCCGGCGGCAGAAATGCCCTCCGGCTTGATTTTCGGCACATAAGCGAACAAAAGTTCATATATCGCGGAGCGGACGTTTTGTCCGCAAATATTTTTGAACAAAAACGAACAAATGTTCGGAATTGTTCGGAAAGGACAGAAAGGGACAAAAATGGATCTGATCCTCCCTCAGCCGTCGGAGCGGCAGAAGGATTTTTTGAGAGAACGTCATCGCTTCGTCGCGTTCGGGGGAGCGAGGGGCGGAGGGAAGAGCTTCGCCGTAAGAATGAAAGCGAAGCTGCTCTGCCTCGCGTACCCCGGCATTCGCGTCTGCATCGTGAGGAAAACTTATCCCGAGCTTAAAAGCAATCATATAGATGCTCTCGCCGCGGAGCTTGCCTCCGTCGCCGTTTACAGGTCGACCTCTCGCGAGTTTGCGTTCATAAACGGCTCGAGGATATTTATGAGGGCGTGCAGGACGGACGGCGAGCTGACGAAGTTTCAGGGCACAGAGTACGACGTCGTCTTTATCGACGAGGCGACGCAGTTTTCCGAGGAGGCTTTCAGAACGATCAGCGCGACCGTAAGAGGCGTCAACTCTTTTCCGAAAAGAGTTTATCTCACCTGCAACCCGGGCGGCGTCGGTCACGGGTGGGTGAAGCGCCTCTTCATCGACCGCCGATTCAAGCCGGGTGAGCGCCCCGGAGACTACTCGTTTATAAAAAGTCTCGTCACCGACAACCCCGCCCTCGCGCTGAGTGACCCCGACTACGCCGAACGGCTGCGCGCTCTCCCGCCGAAACTGCGCCGCGCCTGGCTCGAGGGGGACTGGGACGTCTTCGACGGTCAGTTTTTCGAGGAGTTCCGCGACGTGCCGGAGCACTACGGCGACCGCCTTTTCACACACGTCATAGAGCCGTTCGAGATACCGCGCGAGTGGCAGATATACAGATCGTACGACTTCGGCTACGGAAAGCCCTTTGACGTATCGTGGTGGGCGGTCGATTTCGACGGCAGAGCGTACCTTATCCTTCAGCTTTACGGCGCCTCGTCCCCGAACGTCGGTCTCAAATGGACTCCGGACCGGCAGTTCGAGGAGATAGCGAAAATCGAGCGGGAACACCGCTGGCTGAAGGGAAAGAACATATACGGCGTCGCCGACCCGTCTATATGGGATTCCTCGAGGGGCGACGCCATCATAGATTCGGCGGAGCGCCGCTTTATCTCCTTTGAGCCCGGAGACAACGCGCGTATCGCCGGATGGATGCAGTGTCACTACCGCCTCGCCTTCGACGGTGAGGGACGCCCGATGGTCTATTTCTTCAACACCTGCCGCGAGGCGATAAGGACCCTTCCTCTCCTCGTATACAGCAAGACGTCGCCGGAGGACCTTGACACCGACGGAGAGGATCATTTCGCCGACAGCTTCCGCTATTTCTGTATGTCGCGGCCGATAGCGCCGAGACGCGCCGAGTCGGCGCACGAAAGACTCCCCGACGATCCGCTTGATCTTCGCGTAAGGTACGGAAAATACGTTTACAGCTGACGGCGGTATGCGAATGGATTTTGAAAGGAGTTTTATGAACAACGAAGCTATAATAACCGACCGCGACGTCTGGCGCGGGACGGAAATACTTGAAAGGTACAAGAGAGGCAGGTCAGCTCTGACGTCGCGTTTGCTTAACAACGAAAAGTGGTGGCGCGACAGAATGACGAAGGGCGGCACCGGCTGGCTCTTCAACGCCGTCGCCTCAAAGCACGCGGACGCGATGGACAACTATCCGTCGCCTGTCATTCTGCCCCGTGAGGAGAGCGACACGGAAGCGGCGTCGGCGCTCTCCGAGGTCTTGCCCGTCATCCTCGGAAACGGCGGCTTTGAGTCCGTCTACTCCGACGTCTGGTACGACAAGCTGAAGTACGGCGCGGGCTGTTACGGCGTCTTCTGGAATCCGTCGAAGCCCCACGACGGCGAGGTCGACGTCGTAAGGGTCGACCTGCTCGGCCTCTTCTGGGAGCCGGGAGTCACCGACATCGAGGACTCCGAAAACGTCTTTCTGACCAAAACGGTGCGCACGGAGCGCCTCATGGCGGATTATCCGGACATTGACTTTCCGAGCGTCCCGGACGGCTCGGACGGCGCGAAGTATCTCTCGGACGAGGTGCGGGACGACTCCGAGAGAACCGTCGTCGTCGACTGGTATTACAAAAAGCGCGTCGGCGGAAAGACGGTGCTCCACTTTATAAAATTCGCCCGCGGGAAACTCATTTATTCGAGCGAGAACGCGGGGCTCGACGGCGGTCTTTACGCGCACGGAAGATTTCCGTTTTTCATCGACCGCCTCTATCCGATGCCGCAGTCGCCGTGCGGCTACGGTATGATAGACGTGATGAAGGACACGCAGGAGCAGATAGACCGCCTGTCTTCGGCAATAGTCAAAAACGCGGAGCTCGCCTCGTCCGTGAGATACTTTATGAGAACGGACGGTTCTATAAACGAAGAGGAGTTCGCTGACTTCACGAAGCCCTTCGTCCACGTTCAGGGCGCGCGCCTCGGCGAGGACAGCTTAAGAAGGATCACCCCTCCGTCGCCGGACCCCGGCGCCATCGCGGTCATGAAGACGAAGATCGACGAACTGAAGGAGACGAGCGGAACGAGAGACTTCACGCAGGGAAGCACGGTCGGCGGCGTCACCGCGGCGTCGGCGATCGCCGCGCTCCAGGAAGCGGGCAACAAGTGCTCGCGCGATATGATTTCGGCGACGTACAGAGTCTTCGGGGAGGTCGTAAAGACGGTGATCTCGGTAATAAGGGAAAAATACACGGTGGAGAGAGTTTTCAGGATACTGGGCGACGACGGAAGGTATTCATTCGTCACGCTGTATCCCGTGCAAAAAAGGGGAGACTCCGTTGTTTTCGGCCACGCGTTTTCATCGGTCGAGCCTGATTTCGATATTTCGGTATCTGCCGAAAAACGTTCTCCGTTCGCAAGAGTGACGCAGAACGAGCTCGCGAAGGAGTTCTACGCCATGGGACTCTTCGCGCCGGAAAGACGGCGCGAGGCGGTCGCCTGCGTCTCAATGATGGACTTTGAAGGAAAGGACGCGCTTCTTCGCCGCTTAACGGAAGGCGAGCTCTCCGGAGTCCCGGAAAAAAGCCTTCCGACACCGGTCACGGACGCCGCGGCTGACGCGATAAAGAGGGCGCTCGGCGCTCAAACGGGAGGCGTATGAAGACGGAAAAAGAAACAGGTATGAAAAATGAAAAAGAAACGGACGTTGCCGCGGACCGCCTTGCGAGCATAGGGATACTTTCGGACAAGCTCGAGGAGCTTATAAGCGAGGCTCTCGACGACCGCGACCAGTTCAAACGGTACATCGTCGTCGAAAAGGGCAGGGACTCCGGCGGCGAGAACTTTTCGGAGAACGTCGAGAAGATCTACCGGAAGGTGGATTTCAAATCGGTAAAGGAGGCGGCGGGCGCGATAAAGGCGCTCGCTGACGCGGTGCTGACGGTAGACCCCGGCGCGGACACCGCGACCGGCATAAACGTCTCCTTTGAGAACGGGGAAGAATACGCGGGGTGACTTTATGATTACTTTTACGATCAACAGGTGCGACAACAGGTATTTGTGTTCGGTCAGAGGACATTCCGGCGCCGCCCCGAAGGGCGAAGACGTCGTTTGCGCCGCCGTGTCGGCGCTTGCGTATCTTATCGAGACCGCGGCGACGTCTCTCGACGAGGACGGCGCGCTCGAGGCGTATTATCATTCCGTGACGCCGGGAGACGCGGAATTTGATTTCACGGTAAAAGAGAGAGGCGCGGAGCGTGCGGAGTTCCTTGCGGATTCCGTCGAACGCCTCGCGCTCGAGATCGAAGCATCATATCCCGGGTGTATCTCGGTAACGTAACAGATATTATCGGCATTTGCCGTTAATATAAGAACGCATGCGTAAAAAAGAAGGGAGCAACCTCAAATGGACAACGAAACCGTAATTGAAACGGTCAGCGCCGCGGGCGCGGACGTCACGTCGCCGACGGGCGGCGCGGCGGACGGCGGCGATATGACGAGAGCGAAGGGAGCGGCGGGAGTCGCCGCGGAGTACAAGAAGCTCTTTGACGACGCCGAGCGCGTAAAGGAGAGCTATCCGTCCTTCAATATCGAAGAGGAGTG
>CADBQA010000166.1 GCA_902796675.1 uncultured Ruminococcus sp. | reverse complement strand
CGCCCTCTTTGACTCTGATTTCAGCCATATTCTGTTTTCCCTCCCTTCGCGCCTTGCGACAAATTACTTAAATAGTATATATCAAGATGTTTCCCGTGTCAAGACAAAATTCAAATTTTTTCATAAAATTACATATTCTCGACCGTATCTATGGCAAGCGTATCGAGGTGCAGGCGCAGCATACGGCGGACGAGCGCCGACAGCGCGAGCCACGAGGCGCGTTTATCCGCGTCCTGCTCGTCTATGATGCGGTTATCGTGATAGAATTTCGAGAATACGACGGCGAGCTGATACGCGTTATCGCATATATAACTCGGCGCCTTCTCTTCCCACGCCTTGCGGAAAAGGTCGCCGGAAAGAAGGAGCTTCAGCGCAAGGTCGCGCTCGGTATCGGAGTATAGGCCGTGTATTTTACCTTCCTCGTCACCCGCTTTTTTAAGAACTGAATTGATGCGGGTCACGGTGTAAAGAAGATACGTGCCGGTCTTCCCTTCAAACGAAAGAAACTTATCGAGATCAAAGACGTAGTCCCTCGTCGGGTTGTTTATAAGGTCGCCGAATTTTACGGCGGCGATACCGACTTTTTGAGCGAGAGCGCGTTTTTCCTCATCGTCCGAATCGGACAGGTAGGCCGAATCCGTAAGCTTTTTATAAGCCGCGTCGATCGCCGTGTCGAGAAGAACGTTGAGCGGCATAACTCCGCCGTCGCGCGTTTTATAAGGCTTTCCGTCGGTACCGTTCATCGTTCCGAAACCGAGAAAGTCGAGAGACGTCGTATCAGGCACGAGTTTTGCAAGTCTCGACGCGCGGAAGATCTGCTCGAAGTGGAGCGCCTGCCTTGCGTCAGTGAGATATACTATCCTGTCGGGCGCGAAATCGTGCTCGCGCTGGATAAGCGTCGCAAGGTCGGTCAGCTCGTATCCTACGGAGCCGTTCGACTTGCGCGCGATGATGGGAGGCATAGGCGCGGTGTCGTCGGGTTTTGCGACGTCGATGACGAGCGCGCCGTCGCTCTCGCGAAGGAGAGATTTCGAGTTCAGAATGTCGAAAAGCTCGGGGACGTAGCGGTCCGCGTCGCTCTCCCCGTACCAGTATTCAAACGATACGTTAAGCTTGTCGTAAGCTTCACGCGCGTCGGCGACGGAGACCGCGAGTATCTTCTTCCACAGCGCGGTGTATCCGGGATGTCCGTTCTGAAGATCAAGCGTCGTCTTATGCGCTCTTGCGGCAAAGTCCGCGTCTTCTTTACTGCGCGCGCTCGCAACCGGGTAAACGGCGTTAAGAGGTCCGGATTCAAGCTCGGGCACCTCGTCCTTTGCGGGGTCGAAATCATCTTTGAAGCAGGCCCAGTCCGGGTGTCTGTCGTGAAGCTCGGTCATAACGAGACCCATGGGTGTTCCCCAGTCTCCGAGATGGACGTCGCCTATCGCGTTGTTGCCGCAAGCCTTTGCAAGTCTTTTTACGGCTTCGCCGATAATTGCGGAGCGCAGATGACCTATATGAAGAGCTTTTGCGACGTTGGGTCCGCCGTAATCAACGACGACAGTCTCCGGCTTCTCCGTCTGAGGCACGCCGAGGTGCGCGTCGTGCGAGAGCGCGTCAAGACCGGCTATGAGTATTTCGTCGGAGAGCGAGAGGTTTATAAAGCCCGGACCCGCGACGTCAACAAGAGAAAACATACCGTTCTCTTTTAGGATCGCCGCGACGTCTTCGGCTATCATCCGGGGCGCCTTGTGATGTATTTTTGCGCCGCCGAGCGCGCCGTTGCACTGAAACTGGCAAAGGTCCGCCCTGTCGGAAACGGTGACGACGCCGAGGGACGGGTCGTAGCCCGCCTTCTCAAACGCGGACGATACGCACGCCGTCAGCTTTTGGATAATGGGTGTCATATTGTTGATTCCTTTTATGATGAGTCGGATGGATTATTTAGCGACTATGTTGACGATCTTGCCGGGGACGTAGATCTCTTTGATCACGGTCTTTCCCGCGAGAAGTTCCGCGATCTTCGGGTCTTCCTTCGCGCACGCTATAACCGTCGCCGCGTCAGCGTCGGCGGGCACCGATACCGTGGCGCGGAGCTTTCCGCAGATCTGTACCGGGACCTCTATCGTAGCCTCGACGGTCTTCGCCTCGTCGTAGTCGCACCACGGAGCCGTGGCGAGAAGTTCCGTCTCGCCGAGCCGCTCCCATATCTCCTCCGTTACGTGAGGAGCGAAGGGGTTGAGGAGAGTTACAAAGGTCTTGAGTTCGCCCTTCGTCACGCTTCCCTTATCGTATATCTGATTGAGAAGGGTCATAAGAGCGGCGATCGCCGTGTTGTATTTGAGCGTTTCGATATCGTCGGAAACTTTCTTTATGGTCTTATGGAAAGATGTCTCGAGCTCTGGCGAGATTCCGTCGCCGTCTTTAACTATCTCAAGGAGATTCCAGACGCGGTCGATGAATCTCTTACAGCCTTTTACGCTCGATTCGGACCAGGGAGCCGCCTTTTCATAGTCTCCCATAAAGAGGACGTAAGTGCGGAGGACGTCCGCGCCGTACTCGTCGACGACGTCGTTGGGGTTTACCACGTTGCCCTTCGACTTGCTCATCTTGTCGCCGTCGGGACCGAGGATAAGTCCCTGCGCCGATCTCTTTGCGTACGGCTCCGAATAAGGAACGAGTCCGAGGTCGTAAAGGAATTTATACCAGAAACGGGAGTAGATGAGGTGACGCGTGACGTGCTCCATGCCGCCGTTGTACCAGTCGACGGGGAGCCAGTATTTGAGTTCCTCCGCAGACGCAAACTCTTTGTCATTGTGCGGGTCGATATAGCGGAGGAAGTACCACGAGGAACCCGCCCACTGAGGCATGGTATCCGTCTCGCGGCGCGCTTCGCGTCCGCACTTCGGGCAGGCGCATCTGACGAATGAATCTATCTTCGCGAGCGGGCTTTCACCGTCTGAGCCGGGCTCGAAGTTATCGACCTTCGGAAGACGGAGAGGAAGCTCGTCGTAAGGTACCGCGACGATGCCGCAGTTTTCGCAGTGAATGAGCGGGATAGGCTCGCCCCAGTATCTCTGACGGTTGAACGCCCAGTCCTTCATCTTGTACTGAACGCCCGCCTCGCCGATTCCTTTCTCCTCGAGATACTCAAGCATCTTCTCGATGGAGTCCTTCTTATTCGTAAGACCGTTGAGGAAGCCGGAATTTACGACTTCTCCGTCGCCGGTATACGCCTCCTCGTCGATATTTCCGCCCTTGATGACCTCGATGATATCAATACCGAATTTCTTCGCGAACTCCCAGTCGCGGGTGTCGTGAGCGGGCACCGCCATAATCGCTCCGGTGCCGTAGCCCATCATTACGTAGTCCGATATGTAGATCGGTATCTCCTTGCCGGTGACAGGGTTGACGGCTGAAATGCCGTCGATCTTCACGCCGGTCTTCTCTTTCACGAGCTGAGTTCTTTCAAACTCGGTCTTCTTAGCGCACTCGGCTTTATAAGCCTCGACGTCGGCGTAATTCTTTATCAGCGAGCTGTATTTTTCGAGCATCGGATGCTCCGGCGCCATTACCATGAAGGTCACGCCGAAGAGCGTGTCGGGACGGGTCGTATATATTTTAAGTTTTTCGCCCGTACCCTTTATCTCGAAATTGACGAAGGCGCCCTTCGACTTGCCGATCCAGTTTATCTGCTGGAGCTTAATGTTTTCGGGGTAATCGACTTCGTTGAGCCCCTCGAGAAGCTTGTCAGCGTACTCTGTAATACGGAGATACCAGACGTCCTTCGACTTCTGCACGACGTCGCTGTGGCAGATGTCGCACTTGCCGCCCTGGCTGTCTTCATTGGAAAGTACGACCTTGCAGGACGGGCAGTAGTTGACGAGAGTCTTGTCGCGGAAGACGAGACCCGCTTCAAACATCTTGAGGAAGATCCATTGAGTCCACTTATAATAGTTCTCGTCCGTCGTATCGACGACGCGGCTCCAGTCGAAGGAATATCCGACTTTTTTAAGCTGAGACGTAAAGTTCCTTATGTTGTCGTCGGTGACTTTTCTCGGGTGAGTGCCGGTCTTTATCGCGTAGTTTTCCGTGGGGAGACCGAAGGCGTCAAATCCTATCGGGAAAAGGACGTTGTAACCCTGTTTTCTTCTCTTGCGTGATACTACCTCGAGCCCGGAATACGCCTTGATATGTCCGACGTGCATTCCCGCTCCGCTCGGGTACGGGAACTCGACGAGTCCGTAAAATTTCGGCTTCGTGTGGTCGTCGGACGCTCTGAAGCAGCCCGCCTCGTCCCATTTATTCTGCCATTTAGATTCTATGGTCTTGAAATCGTATTTCATATCTCCACCTCAATCCTCTGTGATAAGACCGCTTATATCCTGCTCCGTCGTACCGTCGTAGAGCTTTTCGAGGTCGTAGAACGCTCTTGCATCGTGTCCGAAGACGTGGACGATGACGGCGCCGTAGTCGAGAAGGATCCAACTGTCGCCGCGTCCTCCCTCGACGTGGAGAGGCTCTATCCCCTCGCCGCTCATACGGTATTCGACCTCGTCAGCGAGAGACTTTATCTGCGTGCGCGAGTTACCGGAGCAGATAACGAAATAGTCCGCTATGACGGTCTGCTTTTCAACGTGGAGAAGCTTTATATTCTTCGCCTTTTTGGAGTCGAGAACGGAGACGATAAACTGCGCTGTCTGCTCGGATGTCGCGTTTGCGGGGAGAGTGATTTTGTTTTCTGTTTCGTTCATACTATACCTTCTTCTGCTTTTCAATAACCTACTACCGGTTTGAAATCATTGTTTACCATTTCCTCGCCGCTGTAAATGTACTCGGGGACAGTTCCGTCAGGTCCGTTGTACCATACGCTGTCGAGGAAAAATACTTTGTTCGCGTCGAACTCGTCTTCCGTGACGGGCTCGTCGTAAATGTTAAAATAGTTGTTAATATATTTTAGTGTCATGACCTTATTGATGCAGGTCATATACGCGCCCTGCGTGTCGTCGTAATATCCGCCGACGGGAGCCGTCATAAAGTGGACGTACTTCATATCGAGCGTCATCGCGTTGTTGGCGAAGTATATCATATCGGACGTCGTCATATTCGTGACGAGGTTGTCCGCTATGATGCTGCAGACGTCCATGATCTTTCCGGCGTTGAAGATGTTCGCCTTGCTCTGTATCGTCTTGACGAGAGCCGCCATAAACATCTTCTGAACGTTTCCGCGTCCGATGTCCGCGAGCGCGAAACCTTCTCTGTATCGGACGACGCCTTCGGCGGTGCGGCCGTCGAGCGTCTGATAACCCTGTCTGATATTGATATAAAGATCCTGGTTGGGGTCCTCGTAAACGAGGTCGTAGGGGACGTACATCTCGACGCCGCCCAGCGCGTCGACGATATTTGAAAACTGTGTGAGGTCCATTACGGCGTAGTAATGTATCTTTACGCACAAATTCTGCTCAAGGAGCGCCGCAAAGCCGGCGATGCCGCGAAGTTCCGCCTCGGTATCCTTGTCGTATTTATCGAGCGCCTTCTGAACGTAAGAGTTGTCGGAATCCCAACCGCCTCGGTAACAGCTGTAAACGCCGTTTGCCCTCTTGTACCAGTAGCCGTCATGATCCATATTGGTGTCGCGCGGTATCTGCATTACGGAGAGCGTGAGCTTCGTCACGTTGAAGTTGACGAGAAGGTTGACGTCGGTGAGTCCCGAGACCTTGTCCTGACCGCATATCAGGATGTTGTAAACCTTGTCGGCGTTTGAGAGAGTTTTCTCGGTCTCACGCGAGGTGTCGGCGGTCTCCGTCTTATACGGCGCGGGCTCGTCCTTCGGATGGCCTTCCGGCTCCGTAAAGAGGTTCACTATCTGGTGTCTGAACGCGTACGCGGTCACAAGTACCACGAACAGTACGGCGATCACGACGATGACGGCTATGAGAGAATTCTTTTTCTTTCTTCTCTCCTTCGCCGTACGGCTCTCGTGTTTAACCGGCTCCTCCGGCTCGCCGTCAAGCTCCACCGTATTTTCGCAATACGGACAGATGAAGACGTTCTCGTCCTCTTCGATCTTTATCTTCTTTCCGCAATGCGGACAGTTTAAGCTCTTATATTTCATAGGTTTTCTCCATGTTGATCTCAATGTAATAATTTCGCGCGTCAGTCGTATCGGGGTCGAGCACGGTGCCGTCCGAAAGCGCGTCGGATATCGTCATATCAAAAGACTTTATCATGGCGAGACGAAAAGTCTTTTCCGCGTCCTCTCCTGCCGAAATACCGTCCCAGAAAAACTTTCTGAGGCTGACGCAGTTGTCGAACGTTCTGTTCGGCTCGATGTAGTCGGCGAGGTAAACGATGCTCTCGAAGAGAGTCATACCGCGCCGCCCGGTCGTATGGTACCTTATCGCGCTCAGGATCTCGCCGTCCGTAAACTCCGGAAAATCGCGTTTTGCGACGTACGCCCCGGTCTTCGCGTGAAAGAGCGCCGGCGACATAAGATACGACTTGTCGTATGAGATACCGTTTTCGTCGCAGAACTTTTTCTGTTCATCCGGCGTCAGACGCTTCGTTATATCGTGCAGCAGCGCCGCGGCGCGAAGCTTCATTATCCTGTCCGGCAAAAGAAGCGCGCCGAGCGCCTCGCACTCGCTCTCAACGCCGAGCGCATGGACGTATCGCGACTCCTTCATATAAGGGCGCACCTTTTCGCGAAGGGCGTCAAGCGACGCCTCCGTAATGATCACATCGTTCATAGCTCTATCTTTTTATTTTCCTTCGATTCCTTGTAGAGAATGAATTTCGTGCCTATGACCCCGACGACGTCGGCTCCGATCTCTTCCGCTATCTCTTCGGCGGCGATCTTCGGCGTGTAGTCGGAGTTCGGAAGGACTCTCGCTTTTATAAGCTCTCTCGCCTCGAGCGCGGCGTCGATCTGGCGGCATATCTCTTCCGTCACGCCGCCCTTGCCGATTTGAAAAATCGTGTCGATACCGTTTGCCATCGAGCGAAGATACGCTCTCTGTTTACTTGTAAGCATAATACCCTCACAGGTGAAGTTTTTTTATGATCTCAAGAAAAGCTCTCGCCGCCGCCCCTCTGTGGCTGACGGCGTTCTTCTCCTCATGGCTCATCTCGGCGAAGGTGACGCCGGAGGGCTCGTAAAGGAAGAGCGGATCGTAGCCGAAGCCCTCGCGTCCGCGAAGCTCCTCTGTTATAACGCCGGGACATTCGCCGCGAACGGCGATCACTCTGACGCTTCTTCCGCATCTTTTGCTTGCAAACGCGGAAAGCGGACGGTCTACGAGTTCTTCCGGCACTTCCAACGTGCCGTCCGGTATCGTTATGCTTATAACGCATACGAATTTCGCGCCGCGATCCTTTACGCCCTCGAGCTCGCGGAGAAGCTTTTCGTTGTTGTCCCTGTACGTTACGTTCTCGCCCGCGTATCTCGCCGAATAAATGCCGGGAGCGCCGTCCAGCGCGTCGACGGTGAGACCGGAGTCGTCGGCGACGCCGATATATCCGAGCGCGGCGGGAACGGAGGATTTTATTACGGAATTTTCTTCAAAGGTGTCGCCGTCCTCGACGACGTCGCCCGTCACGCCGACGTCTTTCAAGGATAAGATCCTGACTTTGTCGGCAAGAGGAGAAAGGAGTTCCGAATACTCCGCGACCTTGTTTCGGTTGCCTGTCGCAAGAACAAAATCTATCATAGCGCCCTCCTCAATCGACGAGCGCGCCGACGAACATATCGGGGTCGAACGGCTGCATATCGTCTATCTGCTCGCCGACGCCGATGAATTTTACGGGAAGGTCGAGCACTCCCTTTATCGAGAATACCGCGCCGCCCTTCGCCGTACCGTCGAGTTTCGTGAGAACGAGACCGGTGATATCGGCGGCGTTCTTGAATTCCTTCGCCTGGTTGACGGCGTTCTGTCCCGTCGTCGCGTCGAGAACGAGAAGCGTCTCGACGGCGGACCCCGGAAGCTCACGTCTTATGACGCGGTTTATCTTCGCAAGCTCGTCCATAAGGTTTTTCTTATTGTGGAGCCGTCCAGCGGTGTCGACTATAAGCACGTCGGCGTCGCGGCGTTTCGCGGCGGCGCAGGCGTCGAATACGACGGCGGCGGGGTCGCTGCCCTCGTTCTGCCTGATAAGCTCGACTCCGGCTCTGTTCGTCCACACCTCGAGCTGATCTATGGCCGCCGCGCGGAAAGTGTCCGCGGCGGCGACAACGACGTTTTTGCCGTCTGCTTTAAGCTTCGCTGAGATCTTACCGATCGTCGTCGTCTTGCCGACGCCGTTTACGCCTATCACGAGGATGACTGACGGGTGTGTCGACAAATTGAGTTCCTCGGCGTCGCCTATCTTCGAGCGGAGTATCTCCTTGAGAGCGGATCTTACGTCCTCGGGATCCTTAAGCCTGCCGTCCTTTATCCTGTCGCGGAGCTCGTCAATGACCTCCTCCGTCGTCTCCGCTCCCATATCGGAGCAGTAAAGGATCTCCTCGAGCTCGTCAAGAAGGTCCTCGTCAACTCTGACGAATTTCTTGAGCGCGCTGTCGATCTTTCCCATGACGGCGTTTTTGGTCTTAGAAAGTCCCGCTTTGAGTTTTTCGAAAAATCCCATGATTGCCTCTTATTCTACGAATGCGTTCTCCGTCATAGTCTTTTCCGAAACGCTGTCGACGTCGAGGACGAATACCTTCGAGATACCGCGCCTCGGCATCGTGACGCCGTACAGACTGTCGGCGACTTCCATAAGACCGCGTCTGTGTGAAATGACTATCATCTGGAGTTCTTTGGAATACGATTTGATATAGTTTGCGACTCTCGTCACGTTGACCTCGTCAAGCGCCGCCTCTATCTCGTCGAAAATACAGAACGGAGACGGATTGACTTTGATGAGCGCGAAGATGAGAGCTATCGCGACGAACGACTGCTCGCCGCCGGAGAGCAAGGAAAGATTCTTTATCATCTTACCGGGAGGCGCCGCGCTGATCTCGATCCCCGACGTCAGCACGTTGTCGGGATCGGTCAGCGAGAGATGTGCCGTACCGCCGCCGAAGAGCTCGCGGAAGACCTGCTTGAAGTTCTCGTTGACCTCGTCGAAGGTCTTGACGAACATCGTCTTCATTTCCTCTTCGATGGACGAGATTATCTTCTCAAGCTCGCCTTTCGACTTGTTGAGGTCGGCGAGCTGCGCGCCGAGAGTATCGTAACGCTCCTTCTGCTCGGCGTATTCGTCTATCGCATCGGGGTTGACGTGACCGAGCGCCTTTATGGAGTTTTTAAGCTCGGTAAGACGCTTGTAAAGCTCGGGGCGGTTATCTTTCGTGATCTCGGGAAGCTCGAGCGCGGCGGCGGACATTTCCGTCAGCTCGTACTCGTCCCAGAGGCGCGTCGTCATTTTTTCAGACTCCGCGTTGAGATTATCAAGCTTGTTCTGATTCTTGGTGTGCGCTACGAAAAGTATCTCTTTCTTCGAGCTTATCTCGTCGAGCTTGTGTCTTATCTCGTTGATCTTACGCTCATAATCGAGCCCGCCCTGCTCAAGGCTCTGTCTGTCGGCTTCCGCCTTAGAGAGAGAGTCTTTTATGAGCGCGGCTTTGTTCTTCGCGTCCTCGACGTCGCGCTTCATCTTTGCTATCGAGGCGACCGTCTCTTCGATCTCGGCTGTCTTTGCGCCGACGGAATCGTTGAGAGATGCGATATCAGCCCTGCATTCCGCGACGAGAGTTTCGGCGTTCTCCGCGTCCTTTCTGTTTTCGGTCATCGCGATCTGGATGCGCGAGAGTTCCTCCGAATCCGCGTCTATCGCCTCGCGTATCGCGTTTGCGGCTGCGTCCTCCTCAAAACGCTTCGACGATACTTCGTTCATCTTGTCGGTTTCGAGAGAGAGCTCCGCTTCGAGACGCGCGACGTCCTCCTCGCCCTGCTTTGAGTTTTCGTCAAGTCCCGCGGCGTCGCGCTCCAGGTCTGCGATAAGGGCTTTTTTGACCTCTATCTTCGCGCACTCCTCGTCGAACGAGGAACGTTCGGCGCGCATCAGCGTTTCGGTTATGCTGATTTTTTCGGAAAGAGCCGATATCTTCGAGAGTACCGACGCGCGCTCGCTCTCGATCTCAGCAAGACTTTTCTTCGTCTTTTCCAAATCGGACTCGAGCGCCGATTTGTCCGCGGTCAGCTTTTCTATGTGTGAGTTGCGGGAGAGGACGCCGCTGTCGTGCTTGACAGAGCCGCCGGTGAAGGAACCTCCGGCGTTTACCTGCTGTCCGTCGAGCGTGACCGCTCTCACGCGCCATCCCTCGCTCCGCGCCATTTCCGTCGCGTGATCTATATCGTCGAAAACCGGTATGCGCGCGAGGAGGTATTTTATAATGCCGTCGTATTTTTTATCGTATTTCAGAAGCGTGTCGGCGTAACCGACAAAGCCCGCGTAACGCGAGGCGTTTTCCACTTCTTTCGGGATAAAGGGAGCCTTCACCGTGGAAACGGGATAGAACGTCGCTCTGCCCGCTTTTGCTCGTTTCAGCGCGAACATCGCGTCCTTCGCAGCCCTCTCGTCCCTGACTATCACGTTCTGGAGGTTTGCTCCGAGCGCGGTCTCAACGGCGATTATGTACTTGTCCTGAACGGTTATAAGATGCGAGACAGGTCCTTCGATACCGTCGAGCCTGCCGCCTGCGGCCTCGCCCATAACGTACTTTACACTGTAATTATAGCCGTCAAAGTTCTCGGACATACGCTTCAGCGCGCCTATCCTGCTCTCGAGCGCACCGATATCGCCCGCGAGAAGATTTATGACGTCCTTCACCTCGTCGCCCTTCGCTCTGAGTGCGCCATCCTCTTCGTTCAGCTTCGCTATCTCCTCCGACGCGTCGGCGAGGGCTTTGTCGTAGAGGTCCGTCGACGCCTTCGCGTCCTCGGACGAGCGTATCATATTCTCAAGCTCTTCGCGGTGGCGTTTTATATCCTCGCCTATCGTAGCGCCGCGTTTTTTGCTGTCGGAAAGATTCGTCTTCAGGACACCGAGACGTACCGTCAGATCGGAGATCTTCGCCTCGTGTTCCTTTTGAACGGCGAGTAGTTTTTCGATGAGGTCCTCTTTCTCTTTTTTCCCGTTCTGTTTTTTGTCACGCTCATTGTAGAGATCGAACAACTTCTTTTCGTTTTCCGAAAAGAGCGCCTTCGCGTCTTCGAGCGATCTTTCGAGCTCTTCAAGACGCGCGGTCTTTATGCCTATCTGCTCCTTTGCGTTTTCGATCTCGGTTTTTTTATTCTCGATGGACAACTCGGCGTGTTCTGCGTCGTTCTCAAGGACGCGGTACGAGTTTTCAGTCGAATGGAGCTCGCCCGTCAGCTCCTGGATCGTCTCATATAGGCGCTGACTCTTTTCCTTGTTCTCACGGGAGGCGTCGTAAAGGCGGTCGCTTTGCGCCTCGAACTGGCTTTTCGTGTCGTCCGCGATCTCAAGCTCGTGCTCCGACATCTTGCAGTCGGCGGCGGTCTTCTCGATATCGGCTTTTATTTTCGCCATATCGTAGAGCCACATCGAAACGTCGAGGGATTTCTTCTCTCCGAAAAGCTCAAGATACCGTCTCGCCTTTTTCGCGTCGCGCTCGAGCGGACCTATCCTGCTTTCGATCTCGTTGAAAATATCTGTGAGACGGACCATGTTCGCTTCCGTCTCGGCGAGCTTCTTCTGAGATTCCTGCTTCTTGTATCTGAATTTTGAAATACCCGCCGTCTCCTCGAAGATGCCGCGGCGGTCGTCGCTCTTCTTCGAGATGATCT
This sequence comes from uncultured Ruminococcus sp., assembly GCA_902796675.1. Classification (GTDB taxonomy): domain Bacteria; phylum Bacillota; class Clostridia; order Oscillospirales; family CAG-272; genus RUG14199. The sequence goes on along the minus strand of CADBQA010000166.1, from coordinate 18,034 downwards.
CGGCGATCTTGCCCTGACCGATTATCGAATAACCCTCTCTGCCGATACCGGTGTTCATAAATAACTCGTATATATCCTTGAGGCGGCAGGGCTTGCGGTTTATGAAATATTCGCTCTCGCCCGCTCTGTAATAGCGGCGCGTGACAGTTATCTCTTCGTAAGGGCTGTTGAGTCGCCTCGGCTGTTCGCTGTCGTCAAACGTGACGGAGACCTCGGCGAAACCCATCGGGCGGTAACCGTCCGCGCCGATGAAGATGACGTCTTCCATTTTCGTGCCGCGGATGTTCTTCGTTGAAAGCTCGCCGAGCACCCAGCGCATGGCGTCCGTTATATTCGATTTTCCGCTCCCGTTAGGTCCGACGATGACCGTCGTACCCGCGTTGAAATGGAGCACGGTCTTTTCCGGAAAGGATTTGAAACCGTGCAGCTCCAGCGTTTTTAAATACATTTTTACACTCCGATGTAATATTTAACTAAACAATACTTTAACATTATAACCTAAAAGGTCGTCGTTTTCAATAGTTTTCACGCTTTTTATTCCGAACTCTTTTTCAAGACGGCGTCTGTTTTCGCCCTTGTTTCCCATCACCTTCGATACGGCGCCCTTCGGACACTCGACGGTGATCGCCCCGGCGCCCGTATTATCTTTTACAACTTCCGCTATCTTTTTGTAAAAAAGCCTGCTCATCACTTTCTCACCGAGCGCGGGATGGGCGGGACCCGCCGAATATGTCTTTTCCGAATGTAGATTTTCGCTGTCGCAAAGACCTATCCTGATACACTCGACGCCGTGCATTTCAAACACTTCGAGCGCGTCGGCTGAACGTTCGACCGCGTCCCCGACGTCAAGCGGCGCGTATTCGCCGGAGAGTCTCATCGCGTCGAGCTCCGTATCCTTGAAAACCACGGTCGGGTAGATCCTCGCGCCGTCACACCCCATGGCGCATATCTCGGTCGCCGTATAGACCTCGTCACCTAGCGTCGAGCCCGGCAGCCCTATCATCATCTGACCTACGACGGAAAAACCGTTTTCTTTCAAAAGCGCGACCGCGCGCCTCGTATCGTCCGAAGTGTGTCCGCGTTTCGACAGCTCGAGAACTCTGTCGGACATCGACTGTATGCCGAGCTCGACTTGAGAAACGGTATACTTTTTCAAAATACCGACGGTCTCCCTGTCGATATAATCGGGTCTCGTGGAAAGGCGGATACCGCTGACTTCGCCGCGGGAAACGTAGCCCTCCGCCGTGTCGAGAAGACGTATCATCAGATCGCGGTCGATCCCCGTGAATGAGCCGCCGAAAAACGCTATCTCACGTTCGCAGCCTACCGTCGTTTCAAGTACGCTGTCAATGATCCCGACGACGTCTCCCTCGTCAAATTTTTCCGTTCCGGAAATAGTTCTCTGATTGCAGAAAACACATGCGTTGGGGCATCCGAGATGCGGAATGAATACGGGTATGTTTACGTGTTTCACTTTATCTCCTTATGACAAAAGAGCCGCGTAGCGGCTCCTTTGAATTCAGAATTTTTCGCCGAAAAGAACGAGAGCTTCCTTTGCCGCCGCCTGCTCGGCTTCGCGCTTAGAGTGAGCTGATCCGTGACCTATAACGTCGCCGTTGAGAGTCGCGTCGACCTTAAAGGTCTTGCTGTGGTCCGGTCCCTCCTCGCCGACGAGAACGTATTCAAGGCGCTCTCCCTCGGACTGCTGAACGATCTGCTGGAGCATCGTTTTATAGTCGATAAAAGTGGAATTGCGGCTTATAAACTCTATTTCTTTCTTCACGAAAGGAAGCACGAAGCGTCTTATGACGTCCATATTATAGCCTGAGTCGAGATACATCGACGCGAGGAGCGCCTCAAACGCGTCGGCGGTGATCGACGCTCTGTGTCGGCCGTTGTTCATCGCCTCGCCGTGACCGAGGTACATATAGTCTCCGAGAGATATTTCGGCGGAATACTTCGCGAGCGCCTTTTCGCAGACGACCGCGGCGCGTATCTTAGTGAGGTCGCCCTCCTGGTTCTCCGAATACTTCGAATAAAGATATTCGCTGACGGCGGTCGAGAGCACCGAGTCGCCGAGAAACTCAAGCCTCTCGTTGCACTCGATCTTTTTTCCTTTCGCGCGAAGCTCGTTCGAATATGACGAATGAGTGAGCGCGACGACAAGTACCGACGTGTCGCGGTACTTATAGCCTATTTTCTCTTCAAGTCCCGCAAAATCAGCGGGATATTCGATTTCAGTTGACATTTTCTTAATCCTCTGTGTTTTTTGAAGAAGCCTTTTCGGCGCGGCGCGCAGCAGCCGCCTCCGCTATCTCCTCCGTGACTCCGGTCTTGACAAAGTTTACCGCCTGGCGCACGGCGTTTCTTATCGCCTTCGCGTCGGACGATCCGTGAGCTTTGATAACGGGCTTTGAGAGTCCGAGCAGCGGCGCGCCGCCGTACTCAGACGCGTCAAACTGACGTTTTAGTCCCATTATCTGCCCTTTCATCGCGAGAAAGGACATCTTGGACCTCGTATTCTGCGAATACATATTCTTAAGGGTCTTCATAAAAAATTTTCCGAAACCCTCGGTGTATTTCAAAACGACGTTTCCGGTGAAGGCGTCCGTCACGAGAATATCGCACGGACCGAAAGGAATATCGCAGCCCTCCACGTTTCCGACGAAGTTGGCCGAAGGATCTGACGCAAGAAGCTTATAAGCGTCGATCTCAAGCTGAGTTCCCTTGTGTTCCTCGACGCCGTTGTTGAGAAGACCGACTCTCGGGCGCTTGATGCCGAAGAGATTTCTCATATAGATGGACGCCATATCGGCCCACGAGACGAGATACTCCGGCACGGCGTTCACGTTCGCGCCGCAGTCGACGAGCATAACGGGTTCCGGGAAAGGCAGGATCATCGCAAGGCACGGGCGTCTTATCCCCTTTACCGCTCTGACTATAAGCGACGAGCCGGTGTGAAGCGCACCTGTGTTTCCGGCGGAAACGAAAGCGTCAGCGCCGTCTTTGAGCGCGTATAAACCGAGCGCCATCGACGAATCTTTTTTATCCTTTACGACGCACATCGGATCGTCCTCCATGGTTATCACGGAAAACGATTCAAGAATATCGACTTTCGAGAGCGATATCCCGCGCCGCGCGGCGCACTTCTCTATTACGCTTTTTGTGCCGACGAGGGTGATTTTAACGTCCGTAAAAGCGAGAGCCGCGTCGACGGCTCCGCGTATGATCTCGTCCGGCGCGTTGTCGCCGCTCATCGCGTCAATTATTATTCTCATAAAAACACCTTATTTTGCAATCTCGCGTCGTACTTCTTCGATTTTTTCAAGCGAGCGCCCGGCGTAGTACGCGTACCTCATCTTTTTGCCGCCGCGTATCTTTTTCTCCGCGGGAGGCATGATCCCGAAGTTCGCGTTCATCGGCTGGAAATCGGCGGCGCCGCCGCACGATACGTACTTTTCCATAGCGCCGATCATAGTGACGTCGGGAAAAACGTAACGCTCGCCAAGCGACGCAAGGCGCGCGGCTGAAACGCCGGCTGCGAAGCCGGACGCCGCGGACTCTATGTACCCCTCGACTCCCGTCATCTGTCCCGCGAAGAAGATATTTCCGTTAGAACGCAGGCTGTAATCTCCGTTCAAAAGCTCGGGCGAGTTGAGAAAAGTATTTCTGTGCATAACGCCGTATCGGAGATACTCGGCGTCCTCAAGCCCCGGGATAAGACCGAAAACCCGCCTTTGCTCGGGAAACTTGAGATGAGTCTGGAAGCCGACTATATTGTAGGTCGTCCCCTCCTCGTTTTCGCGGCGGAGCTGAACGACGGCGTAATACGTTTCGCCTGTTTCCGGATGAGCTATCCCGACGGGCTTCAGCGGTCCGAAACGCAGGGTGTCCTCTCCCCGTCTCGCCATCTCCTCAACGGGCATACAACCCTCGAAGACCTTCATTTTTTCGCCTTCTTCAAAGTCGTGGAGCTCAGCGCACTCCGCGCCGACAAGAGCCGTGTAAAACGCCTCGTACTCCTCCTTCGTCATCGGGCAGTTGATATAGTCAGCGTCCCCTTTTCCGTAACGGGACGCGAAAAAAGCCTTCGTCATATCTATCGAATCGAAACTGACGATGGGCGCCGCCGCGTCGAAAAACGACATCTTGTTGCCGCCGGTGATACCGTTGATATAATCCGCCATGGGCTTCGACGTGAGAGGTCCCGTCGCGATGACGGTTATGCCGTCGGGGGCGGAGTCGCACTCCTTTTCAACCACCTCGATTAGCGGATGGCGTCTTATCTTATCCGTGATATAATCGGAAAATTTCACGCGGTCGACAGCCAGCGCGCCGCCGGCGGCGACGCGGCTGTGTTCGGCGCTCTCCATAACGAGAGAGCCGAGGCGGCGAAGTTCTTCTTTAAGAAGACCTATCGCCGAGTCGACGGCGTTGTTTCTTAGTGAATTTGAGCAGACGAGCTCCGCAAAGCCGCCTTTGTAACTGTGCGCCGGAGTCATCTTTTGCGGCTTCATCTCGTAAAGGGTGACGGCGACTCCGCGCTCCGCGGCGGCATAAGCCGCCTCGCACCCGGCGAGCCCCGCTCCTATAACGTTGATCCTCGCCATTTCAGTTCTCTTTCTGATAAGAGCAGTTCTTGCAGAATACGGTTCCGCGACCCTTCTTCTTATAGAGCATTTCACCGCATTCCGGGCACTTTTCGGCAAGGGGAAGGTCCCACGACGAGAAGTCACATTCCGGATAGTTCGAGCAGCTGTAGAAGAACGATCTGTTCTTGCCGTGCTTCGTGACTATATCCCCGCCGCACTTCGGGCACTTGACGCCCGTCGAGCTCGTCTTCTGCTTTGTGAACTTGCACTTCGGGTACTTTACGCACGCATAGAAAGCGCCGAAACGTCCCTGACGGAGCACCATGTCGGAGCCGCACTTTTCGCACTTGAACGGAGCGATCTCAAGCTCCTTCTTCTCTTCTTCCTTCTTTTCTTCCGCAATGGCGGGAGCCTTCTGTCCTATCTGCTTCGTGTTCTTGCAGGCGGGATAGTTCGGGCAGGCGATAAACTTGCCGAAACGTCCGGTCTTTACGATCATTCTCGCGCCGCAATTCTCGCATATATAATCCGTCTCCTCGACGGGAAGTTCGTATTCGCCGGGCTTTACGTTTACCTCGGCTTTATCGAGCTCACGGCTGAAATCCTTGTAGAACGCGCCGAGAGTAGATTCGAGAGTTTCCTTGCCGCTCTCGATATCGTCGAGCTTCTCCTCCATCTGCGCCGTGTAAGCGTAGTCGACGATGTCGGGGAAAGAGTCCTTCATCAGTTTTGTCGTGATCTCTCCGAGAGGCGTCGGAACGAGGCTTCTTCCCTCGCGCGCAACGTAACCGCGGGTGAAGACGATGGTTATTATCGTGTTATAGGTACTCGGTCTGCCGATACCTTTTTCCTCGAGGAATTTGACGAGAGACGCCTCGGTATATCTCGCGGGCGGCTCCGTAAAATGCTGATCCGCGCTGCACGAAATGTATTTCAGCGCTTCGCCGTCCGCCATATCCGGAAGTTTGTCGCGATCGTCTTTTTTCTCCGGTTCGTCCGTTGATTCCTCATAGAGAGCGAGGAAGCCCTGGAATTTGACGGTGTTGCCCGCCGCGTGGAACGCGTGAGCGCCGGAGATGACCGTGCAGTTTACGGACGCGATCTCCGCCGACGCCATCTGGCTTGCGAGAAATCTGTCCCATATAAGCTTATAAAGTTTGTACTGATCGACGGTGAGATGCTTCTTGATCTTCGCGGGATCGAGCTTAAGACTCGACGGACGGATCGCCTCGTGAGCGTCCTGCGCGTTCGATTTCGTCTTGAAGTTTCTCGTCTCGTGAGGATAATACTCTTTGCCGTATTTGTCGATTATATACTCTTTAGCCGCGCTCTGGGCTTCCGTCGAAACGCGGAGAGAGTCGGTTCTCATATAGGTGATAAGTCCCTGCATACCGCCGCTCTCGGCGCCGACGTTGACGCCCTCGTAAAGCTCTTGAGCGACCTTCATCGTCTTCGCCGTCTGATAACCGAGCTTGCGTGACGCCTCCTGCTGGAGAGTGGACGTCGTAAAGGGCGGCGCGGGAGTTCTGTACTTAGTGCTTCTCTTGACTTCCTTTACGGTAAACGTACCGTTCTTTATATCCGCGACGACTTTTTCGGCGTCGGCGCCCGTCTTTAACTCGGTCTTTCTCGTCCCGGGCGCTTTTCCGTAGTAGTGAACGGTAAATTTCTCGCCGTCCTTCGTTTCAAGCTCCGCGTCGACAGTCCAGAATTCCTTCGGAACGAACGCGCGTATCTCCTCCTCGCGCTCGACGATGATCCTCGTGACGACGGACTGGACTCTGCCCGCGGAAAGACCGCTCTTTACGTTCTTCCAAAGGAACGGAGAGAGCTTGTAGCCGACTATCCTGTCAAGGATCCTTCTCGTCTGCTGAGCGTTTACGAGGTCCATATCAATATCCCTCGGATGCTTTATCGCTTCGCGCACCGCGTTCTTCGTGACCTCGTTGAACGTTATCCTCTTTACCTTCTCTGCGGGTATTTCAAGAGCGTTCACAAGGTGCCACGATATTGCTTCTCCCTCGCGGTCCGGGTCGGGCGCGAGGTACACTTTATCGGCTTTTTTAGCCTCTTTTTTAAGCTCCTTTATAAGGTCGCCTTTTCCTCTGATGTTGATATAATGAGCGGAAAAATTATCGTCAACGTCGATACCGAGAGACGACTTGGGAAGGTCTCTGATATGACCTTTCGACGCCACGACTTTATAGGAAGAACCGAGATAATTCTTTATCGTATTGGACTTTGTGGGTGACTCAACTATTACAAGATTCATATATTTCCTCGCTTGGTGGTTTTATTCATCCGCCTCGTCCCCGAGGGGTCTGTCGTCTCCGACGCGCATATAGTATCCGCCGGCGCCGGCTTCGACCGCGCCCGCGATTTCGAGCATCGTAAGGGACGCCATGACGTCCGATATCGAAAGCCCGTCGCCGATTAGCTCTTCCGGCACCATGGGCGTATCGGGTTTCATCGCGTTGTATACCTTCATATCCGTTTCGCCGAGCATATCGAAATCGATCCTCTTCGGCTGCACGGTCTCCTTGAAGCCCGGTTTCTTCTGTTTTGGCTTCTTTTCCCTGATCGCGGAGGGTTTCTCTCCGAAATCGACGGGGATCTCAAAGTCTCCCTCCACAGTTTCCTGCGACTCTCCGGCTCTGACTACGACGGGACCGTCGAACCATTCGCGTCCGGCGCTCTTTCCGTACGCGCGGTGCCTTTCATTCTCGGTCGTAACACCGTACGTCGACGAAACTCTGAAAGCGGAAGCGACGGCGTCGATATCGGCAAGAGACCTTTTCGCCGTCGACACGTCGATCGAATGAGGATAAACGTACTCGTATCTCTCGAGGATATCGCACGCGTCTGTGACGGCGTATGCGCCTTCCTTTATAAGCTCGTTCGTCCCCGCGCTGTTCGGTTTGTCGATGGCTCCCGGTACCGAAAAGAGGTCTTTTCCCTGATAGATCGCGTGACGGGCGGTGATAAGCGAGCCGCTGTCCTCGGCGGCTTCGACGACGAGCGTGCCCTGCGAGAGGGCGCTGATGATCCTGTTTCTCTGCGGAAACGTTCCTCTCGTGGGAGACGAGCCCGGCGCGTATTCGGAAATGATCGCGCCGCACTCGGTCACGCTCTCGTAAAGAGAACGGTGTTCCTTCGGATATATGCGGTCGATCCCGCATCCGAGAACTCCGACAGTTACGCCGCCTCCGGCGAGAGCCGACGCCATCGCCATACCGTCGACGCCGAGCGCAAGACCCGATACGACTGCCGCGCCTCCTTTAGCAAGACCGTAGCCGAAACGAAATGAGTTGACTCTTCCGTAGTCCGTCATCTTACGGGAGCCGACGACGGATATGGAACATATCTTATCGAAATCCGGGAGCGTGCCCGTGACGTAAAGCGCCATCGGGGCGTCGCGCAGAGAATACAGATTTGAAGGATACGATGAGTCGGCGGGAGTTACGATCTCGACGCCGTTGTCGTCGCACCACTTAACTATATCCTCGGCCTCCGTCTTATCGCGACGGAGAAGCTCCGGCCACGCGCGGTCGCGCTCCGTGACGGCGCCGGACTCGAGAAGCTCCTTCGCGCCCGCCTTGAAAACGCCCTCCGCGTCGCCGAACGCACGAACGAGAGAGACGGCGATACGACTTGCCGGACGGCAGGCGAGGGAGAGCCACACCCAGTATGCTTTCTTTTTGTTTTTCATTCGATTATTATTCGTTAAATATTATTCTCGTGAGATTTTCGAATATTCCCACATTATGACCGAAGCGGCGACTCCCGCGTTGAGCGATTCCGCCTTTTCCGTTATCGGTATTTTGCAAAACGACGTACAGCAGGACGCCGTCTCGTCCGAGATACCGTGACCCTCGTTGCCGATCACCGGCACGTCGGAGAGCGTTTTTTTCATCGTAGTAAAGTCCTCCGGCTCGCCGTAGAGTGCGGCGCCGATTATACGTCTTTCGGCGGAAAGCTTCAAAAGACACGGGGCGAGCGAGTCCACGCAGTAGATCGACAGCGAAAATGTGGCTCCCATCGAGGCGCGCACGCACCTCTGACCGAAGACGTCGGCGCACGAGCCGAGGATGACGGCGTCGTAACCGAATGCGGCGGCGCTTCTGAGGACCGCGCCGAGGTTGCCGGGGTCCCGCACCTCGTCAAAAGCTATCACACGGCGCCCTCTTACCTCGTCGGGCGACGGCGCGCGATCGTAATAAAGCCGAGGAAAAGCGCATACGGCGATGATCCCCTGCGGCGCGTTTTCCGAGGTGATCTTCTCGAAAGCGGGCGCTGCAAGAATATATTTTATAACATCATCTCCCGATTTGTCAAGAGTCCTTTTTACACCGTCGTCGGAAAGAGAGTCTTCATTTATTAAAATATACTTCGCCGCGCCGGATCTTGTCGCCTCGTCGGTCAGTTTTACGCCTTCCGCGAGAAAGAGCGAATGTTCGGCGCGATACTTTGAGTTTTTGAGAGACGCAAAGTATTTTACCTTCTCGTTCTGCCTCGACGAAATATATTCGTAATCCATTTTGTTCATATCACCTATTATAGCGAAAACCCGGTAAAAATACCGGGTTTTCAAGCTCTGATTAATTAAAGTGCCGCGTTTGCCTTCTCAACGAGAGCGGCAAAGCCTTCCTTGTCGTATATAGCGATCTCGGAGAGCATCTTTCTGTTGAGGTCGATGCCCGCCCTCTTGAGTCCGCACATGAACTTGGAGTAGTTCGTGCCGTTAGCCTTGCAGCCCGCGGAAATTCTCGTGATCCAGAGCGCTCTGAAATCTCTCTTCTTCTGCTTGCGGCCGATATAAGCGTAATTACCGCTCTTCATTACCGCCTGCTTTGCCATCTTGAAGTGCTTGCTCTTGGAACCGTAGTAACCTTTCGCAGCCTTCAGAACCTTATTTCTTCTCTTGCGAGTCATCATCGCGCCTTTTACTCTTGCCATGATATCTTAGTCCTTTCTTCTCTTTCGTAATTTTTGATGCAGTCTTATTTGCAGATGAGTCTCTTGACGTTAGCCGTCATAGCGGGACTGAGTATCTGGCTGCTGCGAAGCTTTCTCTTTCTCTTCTGAGTCTTCTGACCGAGGTTGTGACGGTGGTCGGAGTGAAAAGTCTTGACCTTTCCGTTCGCCGTGACCGCGAATCTTTTCGCGGATGCTCTATGTGTCTTGATCTTTCCCATGGTTTTTGTCCTTTCAGCTTTGGTATTATTTTTACGGCTTTTCTGCCGATACTAACTTATTTCTTTATGGGGGCGATGTTCAGCGAGATCTGGCGTCCCTCGAGAACGGGCTTTTTATCGACCGTACCGTACTCGGAGCAAGCCTCGATGAATCTCTCGATGACTTCGTTTCCGCGGTCCTGATGGGCCATTTCGCGGCCTTTGAAGCGCAGGCATACCCTGACCTTGTTCCCTTCGCTGAGGAACTTTATGGCGCGGTTGACCTTCGTCGTGAAGTCGTGCTGCTCTATCCTGCAGGAGAGCTGGACTTCCTTGACCTCGACCGTCTGCTGCTTCTTCTTGTTTTCCTTCTCTTTCTTGTCGCGCTCATAGCAATACTTGCCGTAATCCATGACGCGGCACACGGGAGGCTCCGCCTGGGGCGCGATGAGCGCTATGTCGTAGCCTTTGTCATAAGCGTATGCTTTTGCTTTTTCGAAGTCCATAATGCCCATAGGGTTGTTGTTCTCGTCGAAAACGCGGACTTCCTTGACTTTTATCTCGTCGTTGATGAGAAGATTCTTCGTGCTGATGGCGCACCTCCGGAATAAAATAAAAAATGTGCGAGCAAAAAGTCCGCACAACAAACCGGCACAAAGCCTTGATTTATTGACCCGCGCCGGTGTACCGGTCAGGTGAGAGCGGACGCTCTGCTTCTTTTGCTCGTATAGTATAACATCATTTTCCCGCTTTGTCAAGTACCCGCGGCAAAAATTTATTTACTCTTTTTTACCTTGACAACCGCGCCGCGACCCGATATAATGTTATGCGAAAATAACTTTTTTCTACATATTAATAATGGAGTCTCAAATGAGCGATTTCAAGGATTTCATCCGCGCGGCGGGAAACGTAAGACCGTCGGCGCGACAGCTCGAATGGTTCGACACTAACTATTACGCGTTCGTACACTTCAGTCCCAACACCTTCACCGGTCTCGAATGGGGTCTCGGCAACGAGGACCCCGCCGTTTTCAACCCGACGTCTCTCGACTGCGACCAGTGGGTAGACGCGATAAAGAGCGCCGGAATGAAGGGCGCCGTCATCACGGCGAAGCACCACGACGGATTCTGCCTCTGGGATACTAAGTACACGGATCACAGCGTTATGAATTCCCCGTACGGTAAGGATATAGTAAAAGAATTCTCAAAGGCTTGCGAGCGAGGCGGGATAAAGTTCGGCTTTTACCTCTCCCCGTGGGACCGCCACTCCCCTCTTTACGGAACGGACGCATATAACGAATACTACGCAAATCAGCTGACCGAGCTTCTCACGAATTACGGAGAAGTCTTCCACGTATGGTTCGACGGCTCGTGCGGCGAGGGTCCCGAGGTCAAAAAGCAGGAATACACGTTCAGAAAGTATTTTGACCTCATAAGAAAATACCAGCCGAGAGCTACGATCTTCAACGACCACGGACCGGACGTCAGATGGTGCGGGAACGAGACGGCGACGGCGCGCCACGCGGAGTGGGCGGTAGTCCCTTCGGAGCTTTGCTACTTCGCCGACGTTCAGACGCCCCCCTCGCCGATCTCGGGCGACCTGTCGGGCATGGAAAACGTCGACCCCGACATCGGTATACTCTCAAACATCATGTACTCGAAGGGTCTCGTCTTCGCGGGCGCGGAGATCGACGTCTCGATCAGAAAAGGCTGGTTCTGGCACGAGGAGGAAGAGCCGCACTCTCTTGATAAGCTGTTCAATATCTACCTCACGAGCGTCGGCGCGAACGCCTGCCTTAACCTGAACGTGCCGCCGGACCGCCGGGGACTTATCGACGGGCGGGACGTCAAACGGCTCGCAGAGCTCGGCGCGCTTCTGAGAAAAGAGTTTGCGACGGACTACGCCGAGGGATGCGACGTGAAAACGGTGAAGCGTCTCTCCGACACGCAGGCGGTGTTTGAAGTCGAGTTGCCTCGGCCGAAGGTCATCCGCTACGTCGAGCTTCGCGAGAATATAGCGAACGGTCAGAGGATCGAGAACTTCAAGCTGAATTTCTACGACGAAAAAGCGGAAAAGCTGCAAGAGTATGTAGTCTACGAGGGAACGTGCGTCGGCAACCGGAAGATATGCCCGATATGCCGCGACCTCTGGGACGGACTCGTTTCAAAAAAGATAAGGATCACGGTAAAATCCGCAAGGGATTTCCCCGAATTCCGATCCGTCAAAGTATTTTAATATCCCGAGCCCCGCGGCGAACCGCGGGGCTTTTTGTCGTTTAGGACGTCGATTGAATATACTGTTACGGAGATAGATATCTCAAAGACAAACGACCGGAGGTCAACAACAAAGGATTATGAAACAGAACAATCAGAACAGATACCAAAGAGGCGCCGCGCCGCTCGAGGGCGCCCTTCGGGGCATTTCGTTCTGCCCCGTCTCCCCGGGAGGAGACTCCGTCGCCGCGGGAGAGCCTCTCGCCATGATATACGCGCCACAGCAGACCTTCACCGATATTTACGGCGACGACGAAGCTCTCGCCCGCGGTACTCTCTTCGCGGACCTCTACTTTCCGTTTGAAGCGTGCGGAGGTATGATGAGATGATGATATCAAGATCAAGACTTATGCGGCAGATCCAGACGCTCGCCTTTGCCGCTCACGAAACCGCGCTTTATCTCGACGGACATCCCGACGACAGGCGCGCCATCGCATATTACAATATGCAAAACGAAAAGCTCGCGGACGCCGTCGCGGAATATGAGAAAAACTACGGTCCCCTCACCGCAAATGGATTTGACGGCGACGGGTCGTGGACGTGGATACGCGGTCCGTGGCCCTGGAAATACGAAGCAAACGCGGACGTTCAATAGGAGGAGCTATGTGGTTATACGATAAAAAATTACAGTACCCGGTAAAGATCAAAAATCCGAATCCGAAATACGCGCAGATAATTATTTCCCAGCTCGGCGGACCCGACGGCGAGCTTGCCGCGTCGACAAGATACCTCAGCCAGCGGTATTCGATGCCCTACGACGAGGTAGTCGGGATCCTTACTGATATCGGAACGGAAGAACTCGCACACGTCGAGATGATATGCGCCATCGTCAGCCAGCTCACGAGAAACCTCACGATGGACGAGATAAAGAGGACGGGATTCGACACCTATTTCGTCGACCATACCGCGGGCATCTATCCCGTATCGGCGGCAGGAGTACCCTTCGACGCGAAGTACATCGGCGTCAAAGGCGACGTGATAGCGGACATCACAGAGGACCTCGCCGCCGAGCAGAAGGCGCGCGTGACCTACGACAACATTCTGCGTCTTATCGACGACCCGGACGTATGCGACCCGATAAAATTCCTCCGTCAGAGAGAACTGACCCACTTCCAGCGCTTCGGCGACGCGCTTCAGGTGGCGCAGCGCAACATGAATTCAAAGAACTTCTACGGCTACAATCCCGCGTTCGACAAGGTAAAACCCGCGGGCGCGATGAGAAAATGATGAGAAAATGAGAAAATAAGAATTAAAGCAGACGGCTCGCCGTCTGCTTTAATCTATTAGCCTTTTTATATCTTCGGGGAGGGGCGACTCGAGCGAGACCGTCTCTCCCGTCTCGGGATGAGGAAACGAGAGGTACGCCGCGTGGAGCGCCTGACGTCCTATTTTCCCGCTCGCGCTTCCGTACATCGAATCCCCGACTATCGGGTGTCCGATATGGGCGAAGTGTACCCGAAGCTGATGAGTTCTGCCCGTCACGGGAACGGCTTTAACGAGCGAATACTCGCCGTATACACCGAGGACTTCATAATCGGTAACAGCGAGCTTTGCGCCGTCGTCCTCCGCGGAACAGACGCGCCGCTTCACGATGCTGTCGCCCTCGCGGCACATATAAGTTTCTATCCTTCCGCGGGTCTCGTCCGGCGCGCCCTCAAGTACGGCAAGATAGGTCTTTTTTATTTCTCCGCGCCTCATCGAGCGGTAGAGCTTGCCCGAGGCGACCTTGCCGTTCGCGGTCAGCATAAGTCCCGACGTATCTCTGTCAAGTCTGTTGACCGGTCTGAAAACGTACGGACGCTCTCTGTATCTGTATGCGAGCGCGTTCGCGACGGTGTCGTCCTTGTGACCGAGCGACGGGTGAGCGGGCATATAAGGCGGCTTGTCGACGACGGTGACGAACTCGTCCTCGTAGGCGATGCCTATCGGAAGATCGACCGGGACCGTATACTCGTTTTCGTCGTCCTCCGTATCCTCGGTTATGAGTTCAAGAACGTCTCCATCACGAAGGACACGCCGCACCGTGACGCTCTCGCCGTTGACGGTGATCCCTCCCTCTCTGTACTTGACGCGCTTTACTGCGGCGGCGGAAAACGAAAGAGTTTTGAAAAGATACTCTTTTACCGTAACGCCGTCAGACGATTTATCTATTACGATTTTCATTTGTATTCCGGAAAGAGAGATAAAAACGGTATCCCGCTCTTATCGCACGAGAACTCCTTTCCGGAAAGATAGGAAAGACAGCCGTCAACATTACCGATGCTCAGTTTATACGACCAGAGCGCCTGATATTTATACCCCGCGGCGCGGTCCGCCTTGTTCTCGGCGTACTTCCCGTCGCCGAGCAGCGGATGACCGACGTGAGCCATGTGCGCTCTTATCTGATGAGTTCTTCCCGTGTGAAGCGTTATCTCACAGAGAGACAGACCGCCGCCCTTCGACAGCACCTTGTATTCGGTGACGATCTTCTTCGAGCCTTTAGTCTCGTTGTCGGTGACTCTCACGACGCCGGTCTTCGAGTTCTTGAAGAGGTAAGCCGTAAGCGTCGCGTGAGAGGGCGTCGGCGTTCCGTGAACTGCCGCAAGATAAGTCTTTTTTACGAGCCGCCCTTTTATTATCGCGTTCATATCGCGAAGAGCGGCGGCGTTCTTGGCGGCTATGACAAGTCCGCCCGTGTTACGGTCTATCCTGTTGCAAAGGGCGGGGACGAAAGAGTTTTCCGCCGACGGGTCCCATTCGCCTTTTTGAAACAGATAGCACTTTATAAAGAACAGGAGAGTCCCGCGCTCGGCTCCGGCGTCGTTTTTATCTCCCTCGTCTCCCGTATGTGAAAGTATCCCCGGCGCTTTGTTGAGGATCATTATATTGCCGTCCTCCCAGACGATATCGAGAGACGGCTTCACTTTCGCGTATTCGTCGGCGGACGAAGAAGGCTTTTTCTCAAAGAATTCGTCGGGGATGTACATCTCCACGACGTCGCCTTCGACGAGCATCCGACGCTCCTCGGCGCGACGGCCGTTCACCTTGATCCTTTTCGTGCGGATATACTTGTACATAAGGGAAAGGGGCAGCCCCCAAACCGTTTTAGTTACAAACTTGTCCAGTCGCTGCCCGCTATCGTTTGAATTTATTATAAATTCACGCATTATTTGGTTCCGAAGAGTCTGTCTCCGGCGTCGCCGAGACCCGGAACGATGTATGCGTGCTCGTTGAGGTGATCGTCCATCGCCGCGATATAAATATCGACGTCGGGGTGATCCTCCTGTATCTTCTTCGCGCCCTCGGGTGCGCCGACGAGGCACATCAGCCTGATATTCGTAACGCCGCGCTTTTTCAGCATCGTGATGGCGTCGGAAGCCGAGCCGCCGGTCGCGAGCATCGGGTCTACGACGATGACGAGTCTGTCTTCTATATCGGCGGGAAGCTTGCAGTAATACTCAACGGGAAGGTGAGTCCTCGGGTCTCTGTAAAGACCGATGTGACCTACCTTGGCGACGGGAACAAGGCTGAGAAGTCCGTCCACCATACCAAGCCCCGCGCGAAGTATCGGAACTATCGCCATTTTCTTGCCGGAGATCATCTTCGCCGTCATATGAGCGACGGGAGTATCGATCTCAACCTCCTCGAGCGGAATGTCGCGGGTGAGCTCGTAGCCCATAAGCATCGAGATCTCGTCGAGAAGCTGTCTGAAATCCTTTGAGCCCGTCTCCGTCTTTCTCATGATAGTGAGCTTGTGTGTGATCATCGGATGGTTGATTACGTGCAGAATTCCCATTTTTGTCTTCCTTTCGGGCGGAGGCATAAAAATAAAGCGACCGAAAAACTATTCAGTCAACTTCCCTCCCGCCATATCAATTTTTTCGACTATTATTTTATCACACTGTAAATTCGATTTCAAGTCTTTTCATCATTTTTTCGTGAAATCGTCAAAAGATTAAATTATTACTTTACTTAAACGACACTTTATGCTAAAATGAACGTATTAAACGTACGGAGATAATGATGTCAAACCAACCTACGGTATCATTCTACACGCTCGGGTGCAGGGCGAATCAATACGAATCCGACGCTATGGCGGAGGAGCTTGAGAGGCGCGGCTTTAAGGTCGTGCCTTTCGGCGTGCCCTCCGACGCGGCGATAATAAACACCTGCTCCGTGACGTCGGAGAGCGACAGAAAGAGCCGCCAGGCGGTGAGGCGCGCCGTCAGAAATTCATACGCGGCAAGCGTTATCGTCACGGGATGCTCGGCGCAGATATTCACGGACGAGATGAGGGCGGTGCCGGGAGAGTTTCTCGTCGTCGGAAACGCGGAGAAAAAGGATATACCGCGCGCCGTCGAGGAACTCGTCGCGGGGCGTGAGGTCACGCTCGGAGTGTCGGACATAACGGCGGCTCCGTACGACGGGCTTAAGATAACAAGGGCGAGACGGGCGAGAGCGTACGTCAAGATCGAGGACGGATGCGAGAACAAGTGCGCATACTGCATCATACCGAGGGGGCGCGGAAAGGTGCGCTCAAAATCAGAGGAAGACGTTATAAGAGAGATCGCCGATATCGCAAAGACCTGCCCGGAGATCATTCTCACGGGTATCGAGACCGCGTCGTACGGCGCGGACCGTGGCGAGCGCGACGCGCTCGAGCGTCTTCTTGTAAAAGTCGACGCGATACCGGGAGTAGAGAGGCTGACCCTCGGCTCTCTCGACCCGAACGTACTTACCGAAAGTTTCGTCAGAACGGCGTCGTCTCTTCCCTCTTTTCTGCCTCACTTACATATGTCGATACAGAGCGGCTCGTCGTCCGTTCTCGCGAGGATGAGGAGAAAATACAACGCGGAACAGGCGGCGGAAAAGCTTCTCGCGGCGAGAAAGATAATACCTGACCTCACTTACAGCGCGGACGTCATCGTCGGCTTTCCCGGCGAGACCGAAGAGGAATTTCTCGAAACCGTTGAATTTATAAAGACGATCGGCTTTATGCACCTTCATATCTTTCCTTATTCGAAGAGGTTCGGAACGGAGGCGGCGTCGATGCCGCGTCAGGTGCCGCAGGAGGTGAAGCACGAGAGAGCGGCAAGGCTCGCCGAAATACAGAGCGAAATAAAGAGAAGCATCCTCGAAAAGTTCGTCCGCGACTACCGCGACGGCGGCGACGGCGTCCTCTTCGAGCAGCGCCGCGACGGCGTCAATATAGGTCATTCGCGCCACTACGTAGAAGTCAGAGTACCCTCGAACGAGGATCTTTCGGACCGTGTCGCGCCCGTTATACTCGAGTCGACCGACGGCGAAGTTTGCTATGGCAAACTTATTTGAAAAATTGTGCACCTCTCCCTTGATTTTATCAATATATTGTAGTATAATACGTAATTGGTAAACAAGGAGGTAGTAATATGAAGTGTATTTGCAACGGAAGGATCATAACACCGACGGAAGTTCTGGAGGGTAAGGCGATCCTTTTTGATGAAAAAATAGAAGGTATCGTCGACGCCGACAAGATACCGGAAGGATGCGAGATCATTGACGCGAAGGGCGCGTACGTCGCGCCGGGTCTTGTCGACATCCACATCCACGGCTTCAAAGGTTACGACACGAGCGACGGCGACCCCGATGGACTTGAGGGTATGGCGCGCGACCTCGTCGCGAACGGCGTGACCTCGTTCTGCCCCACGACGATGACAGTGGCGAAGGCGGACATCGAAAAGGCTTTTGAGTCCGCAAGGATCGTCAAAGCAAAAGAGGGCTACCACGGCGCGAACGTGCTCGGCATAAACTGCGAGGGTCCGTTCATCAACCCTTCCAAGAAGGGCGCGCAGGCAGAAGAACACATACTTCCTCCCGACGGCAAATTCATCGTCGACAACGCTGACATCATAAAGCTCGTGACTATCGCGCCCGAGATGCCCGGCGCGCTCGACGCGATAAGATACATCACGGAGAACTCCGACGTTCTCGTCTCTACCGGTCACACGGCGGCGACCTTCGACGAGGCGAACGCGGG
>CADBQA010000165.1 GCA_902796675.1 uncultured Ruminococcus sp. | reverse complement strand
TTCGATTCCTCTCAAATCCAAAAACCGAAGAAAAAAACGGCGGCTTACGCCGCCGTCTTCGGTTTTTGGTGCGCTTGACAGGAATCGAACCTGCACCCTTACGGACCGGATCCTAAATCCGGCGCGTCTGCCAGTTCCGCCACAAGCGCGAGATTAGTTGATAGTTGAGAGTTGATAGTTGAGAGCGAAAGTAGTTGATAGTTGAGAGTTGAGAGCGTAGAGCGAAAGCAGTTGATAGTTGAGAGCTGAGGGCGTAGAGTGATACCGGTTTGGAACGATTATTTGGAGTGATTTTCCTTTGTTTTCTTGATTATAGTGACAAGAATTTTCTTAATTTCGATACAGTCACCGATTATCAATTCATAATCTGCCGAATCAAGATATCCGGTCGCGGAAAGAAGTTTAAGCCAATATTCCGTTTCAGACGCCTCTTTAAGCGCGATGGACAGTTTCGATACAAAATCAAGTCTGCTTTGTGCTTCTTCCGCCTCGGCGATATTTGCCCCGATGCTTGTTCCGCTTCTGAGTAGTTGCCTTGAAATAACGTATTCTTTTTTCTCTTCTGAGAGGCGTCGATACACATTAAAGATCTTGACCGCAAAATCAAAGCTTTTATCACTGATCATTGTATTTCTCATTTCGCCATTAACTAATCTTGCTCTACGCTCTCCGCTATCAGCTATCAACTACTTCTGGCTTTTGCACCAAGCGATGGCTTCGTCAAGCCACGTTGCGACGTCGGGGAGAGACCAGCCTTCCCAGCCGCGCGAGGTCTCCTCGTCCGCGGTCGCGAGTCCGTGGGGGCCCTTTGGGAAGATATGAAGTTCAAACGGAACGCCCGCCGCCTTCATGGCTGACGCCATCATAAGGGAGTTTTCCGAGTCGACGCAGTCGTCGTCGAAAGTAGTCCATATATACGCGGGGACGGTTTTATCGGAGACCTGCTTTTCGCAGGAGTAAAGCTCTATCGTCTCCTCGTTCACGTTGTTGCCGGTTACTTCGTTCGCGCAAGTCTCGTGCGCGTGCGGAGGCTCGAGCGTGATGACGGGATAGCACAGGACCATTCCGCGCGGTTTATTCAGTCCCTCGGGCATATCGGGCCACGGCTTTGCGTCCTCACGGTGCCACATCGTACCGATGGAAGCGGCGAGATGTCCGCCGGCGGAAAAGCCGCAGACGAAGACGCGCTCGGGGTCGACGTTATATTTTTCGGCGTTCTCTTTTATGTGGATGATAGCTCTTGAAATATCCTGAAGTGGAGTCGGGAATTTCGCGTGAGGTCTTATGGAATAGTGGAGTAAGAAGCAGTTGAAGCCCGCGGCGAAAAAGCGTTTGACTATCGGCTCCGCCTCTCTGTCGGACCAGAAAAAGTACGCGCCGCCGGGGATCACGATGACCGCCGGACGGGGCTTCGCGCAGATTTCGGGCTCGTCGCCGGAGATGTAGGTCTTAAGCGTTATCGCCTTGTTTTCTTCCTTGAGGTAAACTGTTTCGTGTGTCATGACTTTACTCCCGAATATTATATGAATTTGATGCCGCCGACGTCAAACAGCGGACCATCCGTCAAGGATACGACGCGCCCTCCGCGCCCCTCTATCGCCGACGCGATACGGTCGCCGTCGGGGTGGAGCGACAGGTCGCCCGCAAAATAAACCGCGTCGCCGTCGACGCCCGAGGCGCCGCCGATAAAGCCCTCGTTATAAGGCGGAAGCGACACGCCGCCGTCCCCGATCTCAAGCACTTCGCAGACGTCCTGCGCCGCCCTCGCGATACCGTGATCCGCGGTGACGAGGAGCCCCTTAAAATACAGACAGGAACACGCGGCGTAGCCTTGTCTTACGTTAACTATCCTTCTGCCGGACGAGGTTATCTTTTCCAACAGATCGAGAGACGCCGTCTTCATATTCATAACGGCGAATTTCTCCGCGACGAGAACGTTGAGAGAGGCGTCGCGCGGATATTTTTTGCCGAGCGGCGGCACGACGGTTATTTCGTACCCTCCCGCGTCAGCGATACGGCGCGCGAGGTCCTCGTTATCCTCAAAGTATATTTTATCAAAAAATACGGTTTTGTCAACGACTGATATCAACATATCCGCGTGGCAAGCCGTAGTTTTTTGCAAAACACGGTGCGGCGGAAGCGAAATCAAGCCGACGCCTTCCCTCTCGAGCGCCGTCGCCGCCTCTTTTGGAAGACGGCACGAGCATACCGCGGTCCTTTTCATACGTAATTCTTTCCGACGATATTCGTCGCCCAGCGCCCGCGTCTCACTATTATGAAGCCTATGGCGCATTTTATCACGTTTGCAAACTGAACGACGCCGTAAAGCACGTAAACGGATACCGCGTCGAATCTCGACAGGATGAACACGGCGGGAACGCACAGCGCCCACATAAATCCCGAGTCAAAGATGATGGTGATGAGGGTCTTCCCTCCCGCGCGTATCGTGAAATACTCCGTGTGCGTTATCGCCTCGAACGGCATAAACGCGGAGCAGATGAGCATAAGGACCGTCGCCGTTTTATGTACCGAATCCGGCGCGACGTAAAGGTGCGGCACGAACGGCGCCATCGCCGCGTATATCGCGCCGACGCCGACGCCTATCACGAGCGAGACGACGAGGAGCTTTTTTGCGTTCCGTTTAGCATCGTCTATCATCCCCGCGCCGAGCGACTGACCGATTATTATCGAAACGACGGGACCGAGCGAGAAGAAAAATACCGCGACGACGTTGAAGAACGTCTGGTTGATGCTGTTCGCCGTTACGACGTCGTGACCCCTCGTCGAGTAGAACGCGTTCAGCGTCGTCAGACCGAGAGACCACATAAGCTCGTTGATTATAAGCGGACAACCCTTGACGATGATCTCTTTCGTAAGGGACAGAGGTATTCTGAATTTACTGATGGCGCCGACTATAAAGGGGCCCTTTTCCCTCGTCACCCACGTGCCGATACCGACTATCGCAAACTCGGCGAATCTTGAAACGACGGTCGCGATGGCGGCGCCTCTGACGCCGAGCGCGGGCGCGCCGAGGTTGCCGAAGATAAGCACCCAGTTCAGAGCGAGGTTGATGAGAGTCGCGGCAAAGCCCGCCGCCATGGGAAGGACGGTCCTGCCCGTCTCACGAAGGGTCGACGCGAAGCACTGGACGAGCGCGAAGGGAAAGATTCCTATCAGCATCGTGATAAGATATTCGTGAGCGAGCTCGGCGGTACGCGCGATGACCTCCGGCTCCCCCTCTCCGGTGAGAAAACGGGATATAAAGAAATCGCCGAAGAAGATGAGAATGGCGCTCGCCGCCGCGGTTATAAGAGTGCATATGGCGATCTTGAAGCGGAAAGTCTGCCTGACGCCCTCCGTATTGCCCGCGCCGTAAAACTGCGCGCCGAAAATGCCGGCGCCGGAAACGGCTCCGAAAATACAAAGGTTGAATATGAAGATCAGCATACTCGCGATGGATACGGCGGCGGTCTCGGCGTCGCCGACACGCCCGACCATAAGGTTGTCGAGCATATTCACGAAGTTAGTTATGCCGTTCTGTATCAGCACGGGCAGCATAAACATGAATACCCGTCTTAAAAACCTTCTGTTTTCTTCTTTCATACTATCTCATCATCTTTCGCAAAAAATCAAAAAGCAGACGGTGCCGTCTGCTCGTTTGATCTTGTTGTTAAGCTCTTTCGACCTTGCCGGATCTGAGGCAGCGGGAGCATACCGAAATCGTTGTATGCGTTCCGTTTACAACAGCTCTGACCTTTCTGATGTTGGGCTTCCAAGCTCTGTTAGATCTACGGTGTGAATGGGAAACGTTCTGACCGAATGTAACGCCTTTTCCGC
>CADBQA010000164.1 GCA_902796675.1 uncultured Ruminococcus sp. | reverse complement strand
TTTTGTATTTTTCCTCGTCCGGCGTCAGCGCGCCCGAGAGGCGCGAGAGGTCAGCCGAAAAGAGAAGCGTCCCGTGATGAAGTATCGCGTCGCGCCCGAGGTCGTTCTTCACGACGCACTCCGCGTTGCCGGAGATCTTGACGCCTTTTGCGACGATGTCGTTTCTTCCGTCGCGCTCCGCGTCGACGCCGAAGCGGCGAAGCGCCCTTATCATCGGCTCCGTGAATCTGTCAAAATTCAATTTCTCGCCGTCGGGCGCGGGGGAAACGATGGAAAAGTTGACGTTCCCGAGGTCGTGGAAGACCGCGCCGCCGCCGGTGATCCTGCGGACGACGGCGATGCCGTTTCTGTCGGCGAAATCGCGGTCGACCTGCGCCCACGCGTTCTGATTTTTTCCTATGATGACGGCGGGGGAGTTTCTCCAGAGCATAAACGCGTCGCCGTCCGTTGAACGAAGCAGATATTCGTCCGACGCGAGATTGAAATACGGGTCCGTCGACCTGTTGAATATCGCTCTCATATAAAACCCTCCCGTTTTCGTTTATTATATGATACAACATCGCGAGGGAAAAGTAAAGCGCGTGAGGTAAAAAGTCAAAAGCAGGGGAGTTATTCCCCTGCCGTTTCTTTTAATTTTTCGCGGTTGCGGTCGAGATAGTCCTGAAGGATGAGCGTCGCCGAGAGCTCGTCGACCGCTTCCTTCCGTTTCTTTCCGCGGACGTTCTGGTCGGAGAGGAATCTGTGCGCCGAAACCGTCGTCAGCCTCTCGTCGTAGAGCTCGACGGGAAGAGAGGTCATCTCCCCGAGCGCGGCGGCGAAGGCGCGGCATTTTTCGCTCCTCGGCCCCTCCGTGCCGTTCATATTTATAGGGTTTCCGACGACGATAAGTCCGACGCCGCGTTCAGTCGCGACGGCGGCGACCGCTTCCGCCGCGCGGCGGAAGCCCTCGCATTTTATACATCCCGCGCCGGACGCCATCATCCCGAGAGAGTCGGTAACGGCAAGTCCCGTGCGCGCGTCTCCGTAGTCAACGCCGAGTATTTTTATCATTTCCTGTTATTTCTCCGGTCAGAATTTTATGTATGGTGAGCCGTAATGCCTGCTCGGTCATCGAGTAGACGGACGAGTCAAAGAAGACGGCGTCGCGAAAGACGCTTTGCAAGGTCTCCTTCTCGCGCCTGATAATATAATCGGAGATTATCACGGCGCGCGACGCGCCGAACTCCGACGATACCGCCGACAGCTTTTCCGCCAGAAGATCAACGTCAAAGCCGGCGCACGGAAAAGTTTCGCCGTAAAGCGCCTTGCCGTCGCGGACAGCGGCGACGGAGAGCGAGAAGTCGTCGGCGCGCGCGACGGCGACGGTCTCGCCGCTCGGCGCGTCATTCAAAAACCACGCGTCGACGTCGTAGGGCGTCACGAAGTCGTAAAGTGCGGCGCGGCAGACTGAAACGTCGGGCGGGACGTCGGCTTCCGTCAGCACGGTGAGGGATATCGGCGCTCCGTTTTTACAGACCTCGCCGAGCGCGGGCAGACATTCGGTAAGAAGGATGTCGTCCTTGTCCGAGTCGGGGCGATGAACGTAGATCTTCGGTAAAAATCTTTTGAATCTGTAATCCGGCGGCGTGCAGTACGAGAGGACTTTTTCACCCTCGCGAAGGTCGAGCACCGCGAGTACGGCGCCGCGCGCGAGACGGTATCTTACGGGCTTTCTGCCGAGACCGCCGATCGGTCTGTAAGCGACGCGGCGGGCGACGCCGAGCGCCTCGAGCCGATGAAGGCGCCGCCTTGCGGCGACGTCCGATATACCGAGCGCGCATGCCGTCTCCGACGGCGTCGAATATCCGGCGGCGAGCGCCGCCGCAAAAGCGACGTCAGGGAATGTCAACATTCACATTCTCCGGCGGCGCGTCGAGGACGAACGGGTCTTGGAGTATCTGCTTGAAATACTTGAACGCCGAGGCGTAATAATAGCCGTCCGTCGTGCGCTCGTCGACCGTCAGCGTGATGTCCATATAGCGTCTTTTGTAAACGCTTCCGTCCGGGTTCACCTCGTAGCTTCTCTTGTAGGCGCCGAAGGCTATGAACATCGGGCAGGTGCCGAAATCGTAAAGGTGGTGGTAGATCGCGGGTATTCCGAGCGAGCCCATAGACGTGATATAGACGGACGAGTGGAACGGAGAGACCTCGAGCAGGCTCTTCGGCAGAAGGCCGACGTAGTCGAGACACCTCAGAAGTCTCATTATAAAGCGAAGAAGAATGCGCGGCAGACGCGAGAGCTTCGATGCCGTTTCGTCAAAATCGCTCTCGGGGTTCTTTCTGTAATCGTCGATCAGCTTTCCGAACGACTTGTAAATATCGCCCGTCGTCACTTCAGGCGAGGTGCGAAGTTTTATGACCGTGTCCGGCGCTTCGAGCGACATCTCCTGCTTTATCGTCATGCACACGTCGATCGAACGGCGCGTCCATACTCTCTGACCCCGTATGAAGCGGTTCAGCCCGGGGTACTTTGCCACCGTGCGGCAGTACGCCGCTATGATGACGTGCATCGGGGACATATTCTTCATCCCCTGCTGCTGTTTCTCGCGCACGTACCTGTCGAGCTTCGTAACGTTCACGGTGTCGTGGATCCTGTTGCACGATTCGTTTCTGTCGTCCATGATGAAGGGTACGAGATTCATCATCGGGGGCAGGCTCTTTATCCGCCTGACGTCTTTTTCTTTTTTCATATCTTCTCCAGCGGTTTACGCCGTAATTGTTTTATCGTATAAGTATACCACGTTTTTCATATTCTGTAAAGAGTTTTTGACGAATCACAGCGGCGGCGCGCGCATTTGACAAAACAGCGCGGTCTGTGCTACAATATATTGAATTATGAAGCGAAAGGAGGCGCCGCCGTGATACCGAATGAGATAGATCACGTCCTCTCGTCGCTCGAGAGCGCGGGGTATAAAGCTTATCTTGTCGGCGGGTGCGTCAGAGACCGCATCCTCGGCAGGGAAATATCGGACTACGACGTCACGACGTCGGCGACGCCGGAGGAGGTCGAAAAGGTCTTTTCGGGCGAGCGCGTCGTCGAGACGGGGCTGAAGCACGGCACCGTGACGGTCCTCGTCGGCGGGTATCCCGTCGAGATAACGACCTTCAGGACAGACGGCGAGTACCTCGATATGCGCCACCCGGAGAGCGTCGCCTTCACACGCCGCGTCGAGGACGACCTTGCAAGACGCGACTTTACGGTGAACTCCATCGCCTGCGACAGACGCGGCGTCCTCGTCGATCCGTTCGGAGGACGGGAAGATATAGAGCGCGGCGTTATACGCTGTACCGGGGACCCCGAGCGCCGCTTCGGCGAGGACGCGCTCCGCATTATCCGCGCCCTCAGGTTTTCGTCGACCCTCGGTTTCGAGATCGAGGAAGAGACCGCCCGCGTCATACACGAAAAGCGCGAGACGCTGCGGAAAATATCGGTAGAGAGGGTCTTTTCGGAGTTCAAAAAGCTCCTTTGCGGCAAGGACGTTTACAGGATACTTCGCGACTATTCCGACGTCGTCTGTACGCTGATACCGGAGATGACGCGCGCCGTCGGCTTCGACCAGAAGAGCCGATACCACTGTTACGACGTATACACACACATAATCAAGACGGTCGAGGCGGTCGATCCCGATCCCGTCCTCCGCCTTACGATGCTCTTCCACGATATAGGAAAGCCGTACGTTTACACGGAGGAGGAGTCGGGCGTGCGCCACTTCAAGGGTCACGGCGAGGTAAGCGCGAAGATCGCGTCCGAATGGCTCGCCTCGATGCACGCGGATAACGAGACGTCGCGCCTCGTCACCCTCCTTTGCAGGATACACGACAGACCCCTCGTCGCCGAGCGCCGCCCCGTAAGACGGCTTCTCTCGCAGATCTCCTACGACGAGCTTATGATGCTCTGCCGCGTCAGCCGCGCGGACTCCGTCGCTCACGCGCCGGAACACCGCGAGCGCGCCGCCGTCGCCGACGAAGTCGCCCGCGTCGCCGAGGAGATAAGGCGCGAGGGCGAGTGCTTCTCTCTCGCCGATCTCGCCGTCAACGGCGACGATATGATAAAGCTCGGCTTCAAAGGGAAGGAAATAGGCGACGCGCTCCGCGAAGCCCTCGCCCTCGTCGTCGACGAAAAACTCCTCAACGAAAAAGAAGCTATCATTGATCATTTCAAAGAATAATACGCCCTCGTTCCGCCGGCTGCACCTCGTTCCGTCAGCTCCGCTGACAGCGTCTCGCTGCGGCTCGGTCACGCCGCGGATCTGACAGTCCACCGGACTGTCATTCAACGCCGCGGCGCCGCTTCGCTACC
>CADBQA010000163.1 GCA_902796675.1 uncultured Ruminococcus sp. | reverse complement strand
TTCGTTACGACTGATCGAAAAAATCAATGCGGTATCTATATCACTTTGACCGGGGCGGTAATAGTCGGCGCCAAGTGAACCTATAGCGTATACGGCAAGTAATTTACTGCCATATATTTCCGATATTTCTTTTGCAAATTGCTGAACTATTGAAACAGCCGATTCATAAGGTATTATTTTCATATCATTTCCTTTTCGGTTCACAACTTCTTTTCGAACTCGTATCTATAAGTGTAGAATCCAAGCTTCTCGTGCAGACCTATAGAAGCGGCATTATCACAGCCCGTACCGGATCTGACAACGTCAGCACCGTTTTGCTTTGCTGTCTCTTCTGCGTACTCAATAAGTTCGGTCGCTATACCTTTTCTTCTGTACGAATTTTCAACATAAACGTCTTGGATATCGGAAACTCTAAATCCGTTTTCGGTATCTTCATAAAACGGAGCCCAAAGATAACCGATGGCATCGCCCTTTTCGTCTTCAATGATATCGGCAATAGTGCGCTGATCCTTCATACTATTTTCAAGCGCGCCGAGAAATTCCGCAATCTGTCCATCGAGAGAAAACCACTCGCGTCTGTAATCTTCATAACTCATCTTTCGCTTCCATGGAGTATCACACTCGTAGTTAATCTCACAATGACACTCAAGAATATACTCCCGGTCTCGCTCTATATCGATTTTTCTATGTACTAATTTTATCATTTTTATCTCCAAAATAAGTATCCTACCGCTCTGTCACTCTGAGCGAAGCGCAGCGGAGTCGAAGAATCTCCTCGTCTTAGCTACTTTTTTCCCCCCGGAGATCTTTCGACTTCATTCCACTCCGTTCCATTCCGCTCAAGATGACAGATCGGGTCATCATTTTCGCGCTAACGACATCAAATAAGCGTCCGCCTCTTTGCGGGTTTTGAAGATATGTATTTCACGGTCGGGATATTTTGCGAGGCGCTCGAGGACGAGGGGGCGCTGATCGGTATTATATTTCCTTATAAACTCCATAAACTCGGCGTCCTCTTTCGTTTCGATCCACGGGATATCTTCCCTTTTCTTTCCTATTCTTGAGCGTACGCTGTCGAGGCATATTTCCGTCGGAAGATCGAGAAAGAAAACGGTGTCGCACGACGCAAGGCGCATTTCCATGGTCGAGCCGTAATTGCCGTCGATTATCCATTCGTCCTTTTCGAGGAGCTTTGCGAGCTTCTCGCGGAAAATTGTTTTTTCTATGGTCGTTTTATCGGATTTCCAGAGCATCATATCGAGATGATGGAGCGGAAGCCCGGTCTTCTCGTGAAGCGCCCTCGAAAAAGTGCTCTTTCCGCTGCCGGGGCAGCCGATAACGATTACCCTTTTCATTCGGTTTTACCCTCATCTCTGTATTTATCGAGCATCGCCTGACAGTCTCCGCGGTAGCGGTAGGAGTTGCCGTTTTTGTTCTCCCCGATCTTTTCAAGTCCGAGGTGCGCGAGGATACCCTGCGACTTTACGTTATTCTTATGCACGTATGCTTCGACGAAGGGGACGCCCGGCGGGACGACCTCTGCAAGGTGAGCGTAGAGCTTTTGAAAAACGCCTTTTCCCTGATACTCCGGTAAGAGCTGTATCTCCTCCATCATAAAAGTCGTATCGTTCACGTAATACTGAAAGAATCCGACGGTATTGTCTCCGTCGCGTATCAGTATTATTTTTCTCGGCTCTTTTTCGGTAAAGGCGGGAAAGACCGCGCCGTACCACTCCGCGTAGTCTTCCTCATACGACGCGCCTGTGGGCGCGATCTTCGACATATTCGTCCACAGAATTTCGTACAGGCGCGGGAAGACCTCCGCCGCCTTGTCTTTCGGCAAAAAACTGAAAGTTATCATAAATGTTTTTGAAAAGCAAAAAGGGGGGTACGCCCCCTTTTACTTCGCCTGTTCGAGATAATTCACAATGTCGGATACTTTATCGAAACCGGCGAGCGCCTCGTCGGGGATCGCGATCCCTTTCTCTTCTTCGAGCGTCATCAAAAGCTGAAGAATATCGAGTGAATCGGCGCCGAGGTCAGCTTTTATTGAGGAATCGAGTGTGATCTTCGCCTCGTCGCAGCGAAGCTGCTTCGCGAGTATGGCTTTTACTTCTTCAAACATATCTTAAATCCTTTCGTTATAAAAATCATTCTCCGTAGATCTCGGAGAGGACCGATTCGATCCTTCCGTTGAGGCCGCTCGACTGCATGCGGTAAGCTTGCTCGACGCACTTTTCGACGGCGACCGCCTTCGAGCTACCGTGTCCCTTGACTATTATCTTCTCCGTGCCGAGAAGGACGCTTCCGCCGTAGTTCTGATAGTTCATGAACTCTTTTTCCTTTGCGAACATCGACTTCATGAACGTCGCGCCGATCTTGTATTTTGCCTTCGAATATATATCGCGCTTCAGCATTTTGAGCATTTCGACGCACGCGCCCTCGGTGGACTTTATGAGCACGTTGCCAGAGAAACCGTCGCAGACGACGAGATCGTATTTACCGGAGAGAAGGTCGCGGCTCTCCATATTTCCGGCGAAGTTGATATACTCGCACTCGGAAAAGAGCGGGTACGCCGCTTTTCTGAGGTCGTCGCCTTTTTCCGTCTCGACGCCGACGTTGAGAAGCGCGACTCTCGGTTTATCGATCCCGAACGCGCCTTTCAGATACTCCGAGCCCATAATGGCGAACTGGAGAAGCATATCGGTGTTTACGGTCATATTAGCGCCGCTGTCCGTGACGCCGACGATACCGCCGCTCATCGTGGGAAGTATCGGGCAGAAAGCGGGGCGTCTGACGTTCTTTATCCTTCCGATCCTGAGCGTCGCCGCGGCGACGAGCGCGCCCGTCGCGCCGGTTGAGACCATTCCGTGGACGCTCTCGTCCTCGCGGAGTATCTTGATGCCCTTTATCATCGAGCTCTCTCTTTTGAGCCTTATCGCGTCCGTGGGTTTGTCCTCGCCCGTTATCTCCTCCGGCGCGTGGACTATCTCCACTCTCGCCATATCGGAAAAGCCGCACTTTTCAAGCTCGGCGCGCACAGCGTGTGCGTCGCCGGTGAAAATGACGTTCAAATCGTCATACTTCTTCATCGCCGCGACCGCTCCCGCGACGTTCGCCGCGGCGCCGTGGTCTCCGCCGAGGCAGTCAACTATGATCCTTACCATAAAATGCTCCGTTTCAGTCTATCTTTTTGAAGTACGTGCGGCGGCGCTTATGCTGTACCGCCTTGAATCTCTTCCACTGGTTCTGTATGCTGTAATTGTCGACGAGGTTGAGGTTCGTCTCCGCGTACATAACGCCCTTCGCGCCGAGCATCTTCATCAGCCCCGCGGAGATCGCCGTGCTGATGCCGCGGTTCGCGTACTCGGGATCGACTCCGACGAGCGCGAGGTCGAGTATCTCCGGCTTCTTTATGGATTTGAGAAGCTTTATAAGCGCTATGGGCGTGAGGTGTCCGCGTGACTTCTGCAGCGCCTTGCCGATGGACGGCATACACAGGCCGAAGCAGACGACCTTGCCCTCCTCGTTGACGATGACGGCGGTGTTCTTTATGTTGATAATGAGTTTGAAGTTATCGAGCAGCATCTTTTTCGTCCCTTCCGTGAACGGCACCGTTCCGTAAAGGTCGGAATACGCGCTGTCGAGAAGGTCGAAGATCTGATCGGCGTAGCGGTTCAGATAGTCCTTGATATTCTTCGCTTCGCCGTATCTCAGGTTGTATCTTTTCAGAATGAAATCGGTCATTCTGTCGAGGGTGTCGTCCGGCTCGTCGGGACGGTAGATCTTGCTCTCCGTCCACTCGACCTCTTTTACGAAGCCGCATTTGAGAACGAGGTCCTCGTAATAGTCGGCGTTGTACTGCTCCTCGAAGGTGGAGAGCTCGTCGAAGCCCTCGACGAGAAGACCCTCCCTCTCAAGGTCGGAAAATCCGAGAGGACCACAGACGGTGTCCATCCCCTTTTCCCTGCCCCATTTTTCAACGGCGTCGAAGAGAGCCTTCGCGACTTCGATATCGTTTATAGAGTCAAATCTCGTGAATCTTATGCGGCGCTCGTTTCTCTTCTCGTTGCTCGCCTTCTGGAGGATGCCCGATATCCTTCCGACCATTTCGCCGTCGCGGTAGGCGTTGTAATACACCGCCTCGCAGGTGTCGTAATATACGTAGTCGTCTCTGAATATCTTCTTCTCGTCTCCGTAGAGCGGAGGAACGAAGCAGGGGTTATCTTTATACATATCGAGCGGGAAGTTGAGAAACTGCCGTCTCTGCTTCGCCGTCTTGACTTCAACTATCTCTACCATAAAGCGCCTCCGTTATCTGTGAATGGCGTGGAACGCAACTCCCACCGCGGAAGGACCCGCGTGAGCGCCGGTCGTGGGGTTTACGAGGACTGTTTCGATCTTAAGGTCTTCGCCGTACTTTTCGATGAGTATATTTCTTATCTCTTCGACTATATCCTCGGCATCGGAGTGAGCTATAATGACTTCGTGATCCTTCACGTTGTCGCCGAGCTCGTCAACGTAGGAAATAAGGCGGTTTATCGCCTTCTGTCTTCCCTTTTCCTTGCCGATGCTGACCATCTGCCCATCGTCGTTTATGTAAATGATGGGGCGGATGCCGAGAAGCGTTCCCATAGTCGCGGCGAGTCCTCCGACTCTGCCGCTTCTCTTGAAGAATTTCAGGTCGTCAGCAAAGAGGTAAAGCGTGAATTTGCCGACTTCCTCGTCAGCCCAGCGTTTTATCTCCCGGAGGCTCTTGCCCGCTTTGTACATCTCGGCGATCTCACGGAAGATTATAAGGCCGAGGACCGTCACGCCCTTCGTGTCTATCGTATAGAATTTTCTCTCCGGATATTTCGCTTTGAGTATCTCGAGCGCCTTGTTCATATTGTTGAACGTCGTGCTCATTTTGACCGAAAAATGGACGTAGAGTATATCGTCTCCGTTTGCGAAAACGGGCTCGAAATATTCAATGTACTTTTCCGTGCTGACGGCGCTCGTCGTGGGGAGAGTGCCCGCTCTCAACGAATCGTAATAAGGCTTATAATCAAAAACCTCAAAATCCTCGTATGGATAGACCGTCTCGCCGTCTATACTGTAAGGCATGCTTATGACGTGACAGCCGTATTCCTTCGCTATCTCCGGCGTTACCTCGCAATCGGTATCAGAAAATAAAACTAACATTTTTACCTCCGTCACTCAAGTATGATTATATAATCGAAGATCGGCTGACCGCCGTCGATCATAATGAATTCGGTTCTCTTGTATTTTTCGGAAAGCTCTTTGTAAAGCGCCTCCCCTTCCTCCGACGGTACTTCCGCGCCGCAGATGAGAAGGACCACGTCGTAGCTGCCCGCGTCAAGACTTGACGTAAGCTCGAGCGCCGCGTCGCGCCGCTTCGCGCTGTCGGTGTAGATGGTTTCACCCACAAATCCGATATAGTCGCCCGCCTTGACGCTGACGCCGTCCTTTTCGGTGTCTCTGACCGCCTTCGAGACCGCGCCTGTCACGACGCCGGAGATGGCGTCAATGGCGTCCGCTATTATCTGCTCCGTGTCTCCCGACGAGGTATCGAGCATGGAGATCGCCGAATATCCCTCGCCTATCGTCTTGCTCGGTATGACTCTGACGTCGGCGTCCTTGTAAAGCTCCGATGCCTGCTTCGCCGTCAGAACTATGTTGCCGTTGTTGGGGAAGACGAGGATCGTCTCGGCGTCGAGCGTCTCGAACGCTTTTACGAAGTCGCTTGCCGACGGGTTCATCGACTGACTTCCGTCGACGACGCAGTCGGCGCCGAGAGAGAGGAACGTGTTCTTTATACCCTCGCCCGAGGCTACGCTTACGATGGCGTACTTTTTGTGAGGCTTCTTTACGGGCGCCTCAAATCTGTTTCTTATGATCGTCTCGTTATGCTGAAGGGTCATATTCTCGATCTTCAGCGTCAGAAACTCGCCGTATTGCTGACAGTGATTCAGAACGTCGCCGGGGGCGAGCGTATGTACGTGTACCTTGACGATGGTGCCTTCGATGAACGCGACGACGGAATCGCCGACGGCGTTGAGGTACGCCGTAAGTCCGTCTATATCAAAATTCTTCGTGTCCGTTTTGGAATTGAGAAGCTGAAGAAGGAATTCCGTGCAATAGCCGTATTTCAGCTCGCTGTCCGCGTTGAAAGACGAAATATCGACCTTCTTCGCCGTCGTGCCGTCTGTGTGATGATAGTCGTCGGCGTACGAGCCGTTCAGCGCGTTTTTCATTCCCTCCGCGATATATACGAATCCCGCGCCGCCGCTGTCGACGACGCCCGCCTCGCGAAGCACCGCGAGAAGAGACGGCGTTCTGTCGAGGGAACGCTTGAGTTCGTCCGTGAAAAGGTCGAAGTATTCTTCGAGCGAAATGCCCTCGTCAATGTGAGAGTTAGCGTACTCGACGGCGTCCTTGTATACCGTGAGGATCGTCCCTTCGACGGGAACGGATACCGCGCCGTACGCCTCGTCGACGCCGGAAGAAAGCGCCGCGCCGAGAGATGAAACGTCAGCCTCGTCAACGCCGGAGAGACCCTTTGAAATGCCCGCGAAAATACGCGAGAGAATGACGCCCGAGTTTCCTCTTGCGCCAAGGAGCATACCTTTCGCCGCGGAGGACGAAACGCTCTCGATACTCTCGTCGCCCGACGCTCCGTTAATTGCGGAAAAGCCGGAATCTATCGTCATTGACATATTGTCTCCCGTATCACCGTCGGGAATGGGAAATACGTTAAGCTCGTTTACTATCTGTTTGTTCTCCGAAAGATTTCTGGCTCCCGCCTTTATCATTTCCGCGAACAAAACGCCGTTAATGGTTGATGACATATTAATAATTCTCCAAAGAATATTATTATTTCACGATAATATATTATAATAGAATGCGGAGAAAATACAACTATAATTTTAATTAAAAGACAGTTTTAAGCAACACAAATCGACAAATTCGTATATTAAGTAACGCACGTTGTAAAAATAGTGTATTAATAAATGCAATAAGAAAAGGACCTTTGCAGGTCCCTTTCATTCAGTTTACCTTGATAACACGGATTATCCCTTCGACCGATCTGATCTTTTCGATGACCTCGTCCGAAACGGAGCCGACGTCGAGAAGCGTGCATGCGTAGTCGCCTCTCGAGCGGTTCGCGAGGTTTTCAATGTTGATGTTTACCTCGGAAAGCGACGTCGAAATATGTGAGATCATATTCGGCACGTTGAGGTGCAATATCACGAGTCTGACGGCGCCCGGCGTCTTCGGCATTGAGACGGCGGGATAGTTGACGCTGTTCTTGATATTGCCGTTTTCGAGGTAATCGGTCAGCTCGCGCGCCGCCATCACCGCGCAGTTATCCTCCGATTCGACGGTAGACGCGCCGAGGTGAGGTATCGTGATTATGTTGCGGCACCCGACCGTGTCCTCCGTCGGGAAGTCGGTGACGTAGCAGGAGACCTTGCCGGACTCTATCGCCGCTTTCATATCGTCCGCGTTTACGAGGTCCGCCCTCGAAAGGTTGATGATTTTCACGCCGTCCTTCATCATGGCGATGCTCTCAGCGTTGATCATATTCTTCGTCGTCGGTGTTGCGGGAACGTGGAGCGTGATATAATCGGCTCTCTTGTAGATCTCCTCGTAAGTCTTCGCCTGCTCGATGTCCTTCGAGAGGTTCCACGCGGCTTCGACCGTGATATACGGATCGCATCCGAGCACCTTCATACCGAGGTGACGGGTCACGTTGGCGACCATGCCGCC
Organism: uncultured Ruminococcus sp.; assembly: GCA_902796675.1. Classification (GTDB taxonomy): domain Bacteria; phylum Bacillota; class Clostridia; order Oscillospirales; family CAG-272; genus RUG14199. The sequence goes on along the minus strand of CADBQA010000163.1, from coordinate 3,559 downwards.
TATCGCGCCGAGACCGATGACGCCGAGCGTCTTACCGTAGAGCTCGCATCCGGCGTAAGTGCTCTTCCCCGCCTCAACGGACTTCGCGACGTTCTCCGTCAGCATATTCGCCCACTGCACGCCGCCTATGATATTGCGCGAGGCAAGAAGGAGCGCGGCTATCGTCAGCTCCTTTACTCCGTTTGCGTTGGCGCCGGGGGTGTTGAATACGACGATACCCTTCTTTGCGCATTCGTCGACGGGGATGTTGTTGACCCCCGCGCCGCAGCGCGCTATCGCGAGAAGCTCGTCGCCGAACTCCATATCGTGCATACCCGCGGAACGCACCATTATAGCATCGGGAGATTCAACTTCCGCCGAAACCTCATATCCGTCTCCAAACTGTGCGATACCGACGCCGGCAATTTTATTGAGAAGTTTGATTTTTTTCATGATTTCACCTTATTCCTTCGGATTTTCTGCGGCGAACTTCTTCATAAACGCGACGAGACATTCGACGCCCTCGTAAGGCATAGCGTTATATATGGAAGCTCTCATACCGCCGACGCTTCTGTGTCCTTTGAGATTCTGAAGACCCGCTTCCGCCGCCTCTTTCGCAAACTTCTTGTCGAGCTCGGCGTCCCCGGTCACGAAAGTCACGTTCATCATCGAGCGGCTTTCTTTCTTTACGGGCGCTATGTAATAATCCTGGCTGTCGAGATAGTCGTAAAGGAGCGACGCCTTCTTCATATTGAGCGCCTTCATCGCCTCGAGTCCGCCGAGGGAGAGGATCCACTCGTAAACGAGCTTTGCGATGTAGATGCAGTAGCAAGGAGGAGTATTGTACATCGAGCCGTTGTCAGCCATAAGCTGATAGTCGAGCATGGCGGGCGTCGTGGGGCGCGCGTGACCGATGAGATCCTCGCGCACGATAACGACGGTAAGACCCGCCGGCGCCATATTCTTTTGCGCGCCGGCATAGATAAGCCCGAACTTCGAGACGTCGACAGGCTCCGAGATAATGCAGGACGACATATCCGCTACGAGCGGGATGTCTCCCGTGTCCGGGATATACGGGAACTTCGTTCCGTAGATTGTGTTGTTGAAGCAGACGTGGACGTAGTCGGCGTCCGGTCTGAAGCTCTCTCTCGTCGTTGCCGGTACGAAGGCGAAGTTGTCGTCCTTCGAGGACGCGGCGACGGCGGCGTCGCCGTACTTAAGCGCCTCTTTATAAGCCTTCGTCGAGAACTGACCGGAGAGGATATAATCCGCCTTGCCGTTCTTGTTCATAAGGTTGAGCGGGACCGCCGCGAACTGCGTGGACGCGCCGCCCTGAAGAAACAGGACCTTGTAGTTGTCGGGTATATTCATAAGAGTGCGGAGCTTCGCTTCCGCGTCTTTGATGATCGCGTCGTATACCGGAGATCGGTGACTCATCTCCATAACGGACATACCGGAACCGTTGTAATCGAGCATCTCGGACGCCGCCTTTTCAAGGACGGGAAGAGGGAGCATGGACGGACCGGCTGAAAAATTGTACACTCTTTTCATAACAATTCACCTACCATAATAAAATCGAATTGAAATTCGTTATTTAATTATACTATTTAATACCGCCCGTGTCAATCCAAAAAACGAAAAAATGACGCCTCGGTAATCTTTTTATTCAAAAACAACATATAACCACCTCACGGAGACGTCAAATAAGTGCATTTTTTGAAGGAAACACGCATAAAACTTTAGCGATCGTTGATATTTTCAAACAATCCGACGACGTAGTCGGAGTCGTATTTTTCATCGAACACGGACGCCGAAACGGATACGAAATATCCTTCCGCCTTGCGGATATAATAGAATTGACAAACGCGCCCGCCGCCGTCGTCTATTACGAGCGACACTCCGGAATACTCCATGCCGGACAATACGGCCTTCGTATCTTTTTCCTCTGAAATCTTCCCCGCAAACGTCTCTTCGAGGCTGAGCTTCAACTCGTCTATATAAACGTCAACAGACTCACGTCCCGCACCCGGATACTTTCCTTCTTTGACGAAGTTTACGTCAACGTATACGCTTCCCGACGGGTCTCGTGCCGACATATCGCAAACCGTGTCGTCAGCGCTCTTCTCTTCGAGCGATGGTGCGTCCTCAAAGATCCAGTCGGGTCCCGGCGCGAATCTTATGATGGCGTCTTCGTTGATATAAACGTTGTTGGCGAGAGTGCCGCGCGGGATCGCCGCGTCCGATGCGCAGGAGCAGAGTACCAGACCAAGCAGCAGGACCGTTATAAAAAATACTTTTTTCAAGGGTATGACCTCCGTTTCGCATTTATGATAGCATATCCCGAAACCGGTGTCAATAACGCCCGGCGCGCGATGCGAAAATAATTGATATATTTGTATAAATATGTTGAAAACGGAAAATCGTTGTGATAGAATATGAATACCAATCATTCAAGTGAAAGAATGCGATATATTATGAAAAGAATTATTCCCGCCGCGGCGTCCGCCATCCTGTTCGCGGCTGTCTGCTTCGGCTTTTACATGACAAGAGATATCGCAGTATACGGACAGTCTTTTTCCGCCGACAGAACCGAAATAAAACTCGAAGGCGACAAGATAGATTCGGCGCACGGCGTCGCCGAGGCCCTCAAGAAATTTCCGAATCTGAAGTCGGCGGATCTCGGCGAGCATACGTTCAGCATACCCGAGGCGAAACTTATCAGAGACGAACTGCCAAACGCCGATATAACTCTCCGAACGTACGTCGAGATAGAAGATAAAAAAATACCGACTGACTCCGAAATCGTCGATATGTCCGACGTAAAAATAAAAAGCGAGGAAGAGCTTGAGGATATTCTTCCTTACTTCACCTCTTGCAAAAGCCTCAAGCTCGGAGAAAACCTCATAACGAGCGAATTCCGTCAAAAGATAAACGAAGAGTATCCCGACATCGCGCTCGATGCGATATGCACGTACAGACTGAACGGAAAAAAGGTCCGCGAGGACACAGAAAAGCTGGACCTGAAAAAATATCAGGACACGTCGGATCTCGTCGGGCTCCTTTCTCTTTTTCCGAACCTCAAAAAGGTCGATCTGACGGATGCCGACGTTCCGTTTGAGGAGCAGATCAAAGCCGTAACGGAAAGGCCTGAAATAGACTTCACGTGGGCTGTCGACTTCGGCGGCGTCAAGTTCGATTCGACGTCGGAGGAGATCGATCTTTCGGAGTGCGAGGGCGTTACCGCGGACGACGTGCGCCGACGCATACCTCTTTTCAAGCATCTTAAAAAAATAGACCTGACGGGATGCGACGCCACGAATGAGGAGATGGCAAAACTTCGCGAAGAATTTCCCGAGACGAAAGTCGTCTGGACTCTCTATATGGGAAAATGGTCGCTCAAGACCGACGCCGTCGCGTTCTCCGTTCTCATCTATGACTACAAGCACAAAAGGCTGACTTCAGACGATATAGAGGTTCTCAAATACTGTACGGACCTTCGCGCGCTCGACCTCGGTCATCAGGCGATAAGGGACGTGTCGGTGATAGGAGAGTATCTGACGGAGCTTCGCGTACTTATCCT
>CADBQA010000162.1 GCA_902796675.1 uncultured Ruminococcus sp. | reverse complement strand
TTGGGATTAACCCAAGTCCCCCGCCGTCATTGCTTTTCGGCGCTCTCGCCGCTGGACGTAGGTCACTACGCCTACTGCGGCGAGATCACCGAATCTACCTGCGTTTCTCTCACTCTGATTCAGCCTGAAGACTTTGTCTTCAGGCTGTAATCCCGGCTCATCCGAGCCGGGATTTTTTATTTTGTTTTCAGAAGCCTCATTGAGTTCAGTATCGCGACGACGGAGACTCCGACGTCGGCGATGACCGCCTCCCACATATAAGCCGCGCCGAGCGCGCCGAGGATGAGGACTATCGCCTTTACGCCGAGCGCAAAGACGATGTTTTCTGTCACCGTGAGGCGTACGCGCTTCGCGAGGGTAAAGAGGTTTGCGACCTTCATCGGGTCGTCGTCGAGAAGGACGACGTCCGCGCACTCTATCGCGACATCCGAGCCGAGGGCGCCCATCGCGACGCCGACGTCGGCTGACGCGATCGACGGCGCGTCGTTGATGCCGTCGCCGGTGAAGACCGTCGCGCCTTCTCCCGAGGCTTTGATCTCTTTCAGTTTTTCCGTTTTTTCCTCGGGCAGAAGCTCCGCGTTGAACTTGTCGATACGGACCTCGCGGCATACCGCGTCTACCGCTCCCGCTCTGTCGCCGGAGAGCATATACGTCGTCGCGCCGGAGGCTTTAAGCGTTCTTATCGCCTCTTTCGACGTTTTCTTCGGGCGGTCGGAGAGGGATATGTACCCTGCGTACGCGCCGCCGTAGAAAACGTGGATCACGGTGCCGTCGGCGTCAAGAGGTACGATCCCCTCTTTTTTCATCAGCGCGGCATTTCCGGCGGCGAGCCGTTTTCCGTCCGCCTCGCAGGTGACGCCGTGACCCGCCTCCTCTTCGTAATGTTCGGCGGCGAGCGTCTTAAGCCCTCTCTTTTCAGCTTCACCAGTTACCGCAGAGGCGAGAGGATGCAGACTTCCTTCTTCCGCCGTCGCGGCGAGGGCGACAAGTTCGTCCTCCGTTACGCCGACGGGGTGGACGGACGAGACCGCGAATCTCCCCTCCGTGATCGTTCCCGTCTTGTCGAAGACGAATTTGTCAGCCTTTGCAAGCGTTTCAAGGTGGTCGGAGCCTTTGATGAGTATGCCTCGCTTCGCCGCGCTGCCGATCCCCGCGAAGTACGCGAGAGGGACCGAGATCACGAGCGCGCAGGGGCAGGAAACGACGAGAAAAATGAGCGCGCGTTTCAGCCACGACGCGAAGTTGCCGGCGATGACGGTCGGTATTACGGCTATCAGCACCGCCGCGGCGATGACCGCGGGCGTGTAGTATCTCGAAAATTTCGTTATGAATTTTTCCGTCTTCGCCTTAGACCCCGCCGAGCTCTCGACGAGCGCGACTATCCTCGATACGGTAGATTCTTCAAAGACCGTGTCCGTTTTTATTTTTATAAGACCGTTTTTGTTTATCGAGCCGGAGAGGACTCTCGCGCCGACAGTCACCGCGACGGGGAGCGCCTCGCCGGTCAGAGCGGATGTGTCGACGGCGCTCTCGCCGAAGACCACCTCGCCGTCCACCGGTATCCTCTCGCCGGGACGGACTACGACGACGTCGCCGACTTCGACCTTTTCAATTTTGACGGTCTCCTCGACGCCGTCCTTCTCGACGCATGCCGTCTTCGGCTTCATCGAGGTCAGCGCCTTGATGCTCTTTCTGCTTTTTCCCACGGCGACGCTCTCGAAGAGAGTGCCGACCTTGTAGAAGAGCATGACGAAGACAGCCTCCGGAAACTCTCCTATCGCCATCGCGCCGATCGATGCGACGCTCATTAGAGTGTTCTCGCCGAAGACCTCGCCCCCCGCGATGCTCTGTACCGCGTTTATCAGCACGTCGTATCCCGCGACGGCGTAAGCGGGCAGGAAGATCAGCAGGTCAAAAGGAAATTTCAGATCCGCGAATTTGTACGCGGCGTGGGCCCCCGCGAGAAGGACCGCGCCGATTATAATCTCAAAAAGCTTTCTTTTCTGACGGGAATTCACTGCCTTACCACCTTGCAGTCCGGCTCGACCTTCGCTATCAGCTTTACGGCTTCGTCGACGACGGACTCGAATACCGCGTCGTCAGCCTCTATCGTCATCTTTTGAGTCAGAAAGTTGACCTCGACTCCGTCGACGCCCTTTATCTTCGATATCTTTCTCTCCATTTTCGCCGCGCAGTTGGCGCAGTCGAGGTCCTCGAGTTCGTAAGTTTTCTTCATAATGATTCTCTCCTTATTCCGTGACGTGCTCGTAACCCTGAGCGAGGATCAGATTGACGTGTTCATCCGCGAGAAAATAGAATATCGTCTTTCCCTCGCGCCTTGTGCCGACGAGCTTCGAGCGCCTGAGTATCGACAGTTGATGAGAGACCGCCGATATTGTCATGCCGAGCGCGTCCGCTATGTCCTTGACGCAAAGCTCCGTCATCGAGAGCGCGTAAAGGATCCTTATCCGCGTCGAGTCGCCGAATATCTTGAACAGCTCCGCGAGGTCTATAAGATTGTCCTCGTCAGCCATCTTCTCCGCGACTTCGTAGGCGGTTATCTTTTTTTCGGTCGCCATAAATAACCTCCAAATGTGTTCACTTGAATAACCGTTCAAATGTATTATACTCCCCGCCTGTGCGGTTTGTCAATAGGTTTTCATGTTTTTTCGATAAAAAAAACGCTCCGGATTTCCGGAACGTTTTTACTTATTATCTGTACTTTTCCTCAAGCGCGGTGATCTTATCGATGCGCTTTTGGTGTCTTCCGCCTTCAAATTCGGTATCGAGGAAGAGGTCGACCATATCGACGGCGAGACCCGGTCCGACGACGCGGCCTCCGAAGCAGAGGGCGTTTGCGTCGTTGTGCATCCTCGTGAAGCGCGCACTGAAGGTGTCGGAGCAGCAGGCGGCGCGGATGCCGGGTATCTTATTGGCGGCGATACTGATGCCGATGCCGGTGCCGCAGATGAGTATGGCTTTCGCGCAGCGTCCGTCTTTGACGGCGAGGCAGGCGGCTTCCGCGAAATCGGGATAGTCGCAGCTCTCCTCGGAGAAGGTGCCGAAGTCTTCGTATTCGATCCCGCGCTCTTCGAGGTGGGCGATTATTTCGCCTTTGAGTCTGAATCCGCCGTGGTCGCAGGCTACGGCTATTTTTTCGTTTGTCATTGTTTATCCTCCTGTGCGGCGAGGCGCTCTTCGCGTTCGCGCTCCGCCTGCGGTTTTCTGAGATATATGACGGCGAGGGCTTCGGCGGTCATTCTCTCGCGCTCGGCTCCGGTCGCCTCTCTGAATGTCCTCTCGCCGAGGGCTGCGACGCCGGCGGCGCTCTGCCGTCTGATGGCGGCGGGGGTGTCGCGCGACGGTACGGCGTCTTTTACAACGTCGTATGCGTCTCCCGTGAAATACACGGCATCGCCTTTGTATTTTTCAAGAAGGGAAGCGAGCTCCTCCGTCGGCAGGACGTCGTCGTCCGTAAGGCGGCGCGGCGCGCGTCCGGGCTCGCACTTAAAGAGGGCGGTGTAGACTCTGCCGCTCCTTGCGTTTATTACCGGGCAGACTATCCCTTCGAGGTCGCGAAGATTTTCCGCCATCGCCGCAAGGGATGAGACGCCGACGCAGGGTATGTTGTCGGCAAACGCGAGACCCTTCGCCGTGGCGGCGCCGATCCTGACGCCGGTGAAGGAGCCGGGACCCGCCGAGACTGATATGAGATCGAGGTCGGAGACTTTTATCCCCGCCACCTTGAGCGACGACTCTATCATCGGCAAAAGCGTCGCGCTGTGGGTGTTACCGGTGTCGGTCGTAAAGAGCGCCGTTGTGCGCCCGTTGTCAGTTATCGCGACCGAGGCGACGCCGGCGGTCGATTCAATTCCGAGAACTTTCATATTTATTATTCCTTACGGATATATTATTTCGATCGTTCGGCGCCCGTCGCCGTCCGCGGTGATCTTAACGGTCACGGCGCCCTCCGGCGCGTCCTTTAGGTATTCGCTCCACTCGACGATACAGCGCCCGCCGTCGACGTACTCGGAAAAGCCGATGTCGGAAAGGTCGGCGTCCTCGCCGAGGCGGTAGAGGTCGAAGTGGAAGAGGGGAATGTCGCCGAGGCGGTATTCGTTGACTATCGTGTAGGACGGGCTCTTGACGCGGCTTCCGGGTGAGAGTACGGAGGCGGCGCCCCTTGTGAACGCGGTCTTTCCCGCGCCGAGCGAGCCTTCGAGACGGACGAAAAACGGTCTTTTGCCGAAGCGTTTTACCATTTCTTCTGCAAACGATGCGCCGAGCGCCTCTGTCTCGTCGACGCTTAAAGACGTATAAACCTGTCTTTCCGTAATTCTCACCTCCCGTCATCCGTTCAAGTATATCATATTGTCGGAGGAAAATCAATCTTTATCGGATTTTTTACTTGATTTATCGCGTGCGATGTGATAATATAATATAGCATCCGCCCTTAGCTCAGTGAATAGAGTACCGGATTCCGATTCCGTTGGCCGAGGGTTTGAATCCCTCAGGGCG
>CADBQA010000161.1 GCA_902796675.1 uncultured Ruminococcus sp. | reverse complement strand
TTTCGACAAAAGGCTCTTTTGTTGGTGCTCCATCGGAGAGTCGAACTCCGGACACCATGATTAAAAGTCATGTGCTCTACCTACTGAGCTAATGGGGCATCGCTTTAGCGCTTAAATATGATAGCACACAATTTATTTTGTGTCAAGACTTTTTTCGAAAATATTGCATCATTATATTTAATATACGGTTGCGTTTTGCAAAAATGTATGGTAAAATAAATTTACTATATTATTGCGGAGACAGAAATGAAAAAATATATATCGGCGATACTCGCCGTTCTTATGATCATCACCCTCGCCGCGGGGCTGACAGTCGCGGTCGGCGCCGATTTCGGCGATTTCAGCGGCGACGACGACTTCGGCGGTGACTTCGGGGGAGACGACTTCGGCGGTGACTTCGGTGGAGACGACTGGAGCGATTGGGACGATGACTTCAGCTCGACTTCATCATCTGTCAGGAGCGCCGGCAGGGCTGTTGAGACCGTCGCCGGGGTCATCATTATTATCGTGATCTTCGTTTTCGCCCAGATCGCGTCGAAGAACAGAAAAACGCGAGGCGCCGCGCCGCAGATGAGAGTTATGCCGCAGGCTGACGAGACCCTCTTCCCCATGGAGTCGTATTCGTCGGTCGACCCAAAGTTTTCCGAGGAGTCAATGAAGGAGTTTATCTCGAACTCCTACGTCAGACTTCAAAAAGCATGGCAGGCGAAGGACCTCTCTGCCGTTCAGACGCTTTTATCAGACGCGTACTTTGCGCAAATGTCGTCACAGGTCGAGGCTTTCAAGCGATCGGGCAGGACAAACGTTATTGACCGTCCCGCGGTGATGGGAGTTACCCTGCTCGGCTGGAAAACGGAGGGCGGGTGCGACGTTATGGTCGCAAACATTCGCGCGAGGATAACCGACTACGTTATATCCGACGACACGGGCGACGTCGTCGGGGGCGATCCCGACCACCAGAAGTTTATGGAATACGAATGGCGTCTTTCAAGGACGTCGGGCGTGAAGACGGCGGAGTCTGTCGGTACGAGAGCGGCGAACTGCCCCAACTGCGGCGCTCCCATCGACCTGAACAAATCCGCGGTCTGCCCGTACTGCGATTCGGTTATCAAGACAGACCGTCACGACTGGGTGATCAACACTATAAAAGCGATCTCACAGACGACGATGAGATGAGGTAAAATATGAAAGGCTACGGCATCAAATTCAGAAAATCGATCGGCGGCTTCAACAAGGAAGACGTTATAAACTATATAGCGGATGAAAACCGCGCAAGGCGCGACGAAAAAAAGTCGTTTAAGGAAGCGCTCGACGAAAAAGACGTCAGGATAAAAATATCCGAGGTACAGAAACAATATTACGAAAAAAAGATATCGGATCTCGAAAACCGGTGCGCCGAGCTTGAAAAATCGAAAAACGATACGGATTTTCTTCTCAAGGAAACGAAGGTATCCCTTGCCGCCGCCCGCGCCGAATACGAGATGCAAAGCGCCGAGCTTCTCGAAAAGAAAAAACAGCTTGAAGACGTTACGCTTGAACTCGAAGCGGCGAAGAAAGAGCTTGAAAAGGCGGTCGAAGAAAAGAAACAAGCCCCGGCGCCCGAGGTAAAACCCGAGACGCAAAAAAAGCCCGAGGCTGCTAAAAAGCCCGAGGCGAAGGTAAACCTTTCTTTCAAGGCGGGCGGATTCGGATTCTTCAGAAGGGGTAAAGGCTCAAAATGAAGAACTCTACCGTCAACGTCGGCGAGCGCATAAAGGCCGAAAGACTCCGCGCTAATATGACGCAAAGCGCGCTCGCGGGCGATAAAATAAGCCGCAATATGCTCAGCATGATAGAGAGCGGCGGGGCGCTTCCCTCCCTCGATACGCTCGGGTATATCGCGAACGCCCTCGGCGTCTCGGCGGGAATGTTTCTCGCGGGAGACGATCGCGAGGAGGCGTTCTATCACAAGACCGACGCCGTGACGAGGGCGAAGGCGCTCTTCGCCGAGGGCAGATACGCCGAGTGCTCCGACGTCTGCCGCTCCGTTCCGTTTGACGACGAGACGTCTTATATCCTCGCTGAGTCCTCCCTTGCAGAAGCCCTTGACGATATGGACAGATTTATGCTTGCCTCAGCCTCCGCCCGCCTTTCGGACGCACGGAGCGCCGCGTCAAGATGCGCCTATGAAAAAGAGGATTTTGCCGGAACTCTCGACGCGTACGAAGCGTTTATCTCCTTTGCGGCGGGGGACGTTGACACGTCCGTTCTCTCGCGCCTCGCTAAGCGTCCGTCAAGGATCCCCGCGGGAAAGTTTATTTTCATGACCGTCCTCTCTTATCTTGACCGCTCCGACTTCGACTCGGCTGAAAAGGCGGTCGAGACTGCGCCGTACCTTCTTGCGGACGAGATGAAATACTACAGGGCGAAGCGCCTCGCGAGGGATTTTAAGTTTTCAAAGGCAATAGAAATGTTTTCGGAGATCGAAGATTCTCCGTCTCTCGGCTTTATCACGAAATACCGGATCGCCGCGGACATCGAGGGCTGCTTCGAGAACAAAAGAGATTTTGAATCGGCTTATAAATACGCGACGAAAAAGCACCATATCCTTGAACTGTTTTCAAAATAAACAAAGAGCCCCGGAATCGTTTTTCGATCCCGGGGCTTGGGTTTATTCAGCTATCTTCGTGCTGGAAATCAGGACACAGAACCGTCCCCTGTCTTCTGGAAAGCCTAAAGCCTTCCCCTTGAGGGGAAGGTGTCGCCGTACGGCGACGGATGAGGTGTAGCTCCGCAGGAGCGTTTCTCTTTTTAAGTAACTTTCTGTTGAAAAACGCCGACTCCGTCGGCTACACCTCATCAGTCAAGCAAGCTTGACAGCTTCCCCTCGAGGGGAAGCCAAAAAAGTCACCCTGAGCGGAGCGCAGCGGAGTCGAACGGGTCTCCTGAACGGAAAGTAACTTACTGCCGAGGAGATCCTTCGACTTCGCTCAGGATGACCCCCTGTGGTCAAGCCTTCCCCTCAAGGGGA
>CADBQA010000160.1 GCA_902796675.1 uncultured Ruminococcus sp. | reverse complement strand
CGGTGATATTTCATCTTTTTATGATGTAATGCTTATGTCACCTTTTTGCCTGTCATTGCTGCTCTACCAAGTTTGTCTTCGCTCTGACGCGGAAGCGATCGCTTCCGCGTTTCTTCTTTATTCTTTATTCCTTTACGATCTCAGCCTCGGGCGCGTTCTTCTTGACGCTCTCGATACCGTTCAGGCAGGACGCCTTTGCCTTATATCCCTCGGACGTGGCGATGATCTCGCCGTTTCTTGCCTTGAGGCGGAAACGGAACTCGCCCGCTTTGTCGAGGTATACCTCATACTTCGGATGCTTCAGCTCCTCGAATCCCTCGACCGTCTGGTCCTCGACAGCCGCCGCGCAGTTGGCGCGAACGCTCTCGATGCCGTTCAGGCAGGATTTTTCAGCCGAATAGACCTCGGAGGTGGCGATGACCTCGCCGTTGCCCGCTTTGAGGTCGAACTTAACGCCTGTCTTCGTTTCACGAACTACAAACTTTCCCATTTTTCAAACTCCTTTTTTCATAAAAGAATTTTTGTTTCCGTGTTTATTTTAACATAAATATTTTTGACAGTCAATAGAAGATTTCCCGATTCTCTCATCGGGATGCGGCGTATCGGGAAAGCCCGCTCATTCAGAACAGGTCCGCGTGGCTTCCGGTGCGAAACAGGAAAAGCTCAAGCTCTTCTTCGTCCGCACGGTAAACAAGCAGCCAGTCCGGCTCAATGTGACACTCGCGAAATCCGCGGTAGTCGCCCGTCAGCCCGTGATCCCGAAACCCCTCGTCGAGCGTTTCCCTTCTCGCAAGCGCCTCCACGACGTCCCGGAGCTTTTCGATTTTCAAACCGCGCTTCGCCGCGAGCTTTAAGTCCTTTTTGAACTGATTCGACGCGACGATTTTAAGCATCCGCCGTTACCTCGTTCATCAACTCGTCAAACGAACCGTAGCGCTTATATTCTCCCGGATTTTTCTTCATTTCATCGTATTCAGCCAAAGCCGCCTTTGTATCGGCGTTCGGTGTGAAGCGTTTCACTTCAAAAGGTATGCCGTCATGATTCACGGCGCTTTTCAAAAACATCGTGATAGCGGAGGACATATTGAGCCCGAGGTCGTCAAACAACTCCTCGGCGGACTGCTTCAGCTCGGCGTCGACGCGAACGTTTATATTTGTAGTAGCCATAGGTCATTCTCCTTCCTTTCACTTATATTATATCCCGATTTGCAAACATTGTCAACACATTTGCTGATGAAATAATGAAAATGTTTTACAATATATTGCGTTTTTGGAATTTGCGCCTTCGGCGCGTGAAATAATGCCTCGCTCAGTAAAATGTGTCATGAACAAAGCTCAAGAGCTTTGCTCATAACTTCGCCTACGGGGTCGCGGATGACGAGGGACGCCGAGCCGTCGAACGACGTCGGCGTTTTATTTATGAGGACGACGTCGCCGCCCCTGTAATACGAGAGAAATCCCGCGGCGGGGTAGACGGTGAGCGACGTGCCCGCGACAATGAGAAGGTCGGCGGCGGAGATCGCGCCTATCGCCCCCTCGATGACGTCGCCGTCGAGGGGCTCGCCGTAGAGGACGACGTCCGGCTTGACGAGCCCTCCGCACTCACAGCGCGGTACGCCCTCGCCCTTCATAACGAAGTCCTCGTCATAAAATTTTCCGCACTTCACGCAATAGTTGCGCTTGACAGAGCCGTGGAGCTCGTAGACCTTGCGGCTCCCGGCGGCGGTGTGGAGCCCGTCTATATTCTGCGTCACGACGGCTGAGAGTTTGCCCCGTCTTTCAAGCTCGGCGAGAGCTTTGTGCGCGCCGTTCGGCGCGGCGTCGGGGCAGTAGAGCTTATCCCTGTAAAAGCGGAAGAACTCCTGTGTCTTCTCAAAAAAGAAGTCGTGCGAGAGTATCTCCTCCGGAGGATAATCGTATTTCATATTGTAGATGCCGTCGACCGAACGGAAATCGGGTATGCCGCTCTCGGTCGAGACTCCCGCGCCGCCGAAGAAAACTATCCTTTCAGCGCGGTTTATATATTCCGATAAAAGCTTTGCGCTCTCCATAAAACCACCTCCGGGTTTATTATATATCTTTTCCGAAAAATTTTCAAGCCGATTGATTTTTCCAAATCGTCATGGTATACTTTATAATATAAATCAAACTTGGCGCGAGTCGCCGCGGGGGTGCATAAAATGAAAGCAGTAATAACGGTAGTCGGCAAGGATATGGTAGGTATCCTCGCGAAGGTCGCGGGCGAGTGCGCGAAGTACAACGCGAACGTGATAGAGGTGACGCAATCCGTCCTCAAAGATTTGTTCGCTATGGTGATGCTCGTCGACATCACGGCGCTCTCCGTCGGAATGGCGGAGTTCTCGCGCGATATGGAAGAGCTCGGACGCGCTTGTGCGCTCTCGATCCACGTCATGCACGAGGATATTTTCAATTCAATGCACCGCATTTAGTCCCGGGGTAGGTATATGATCAACGTCAAAGACATTCTTGAAACGATAAAAATGATAGAGGAGGAGAACCTCGATATCAGGACGATAACGATGGGTATCTCCCTTCTCGACTGCGCGGATCCCGATATCGACCGCTCTTGCGAAAAGATATACGAGAAGATAGTCCGCCGCGCCGAGCGTCTCGTCCCCGTCGGGGAGGAGCTTGAGGCGGACCTCGGGATACCGATAATAAACAAACGTATCTCGGTCACGCCGATATCCTTTCTCGCGGCGGCGTCCGGCGGCGACGTCGTAAAGTACGCAAAGGCGCTCGAGAGGGCTGCGGGGACGACGGGCGTCAACTTCATCGGCGGCTACTCCGCGCTCGTACATAAGGGCTTTGCGGCGGGTGACCGCGAGCTGATAGACAGCATACCCGATGCGCTCGCCGAGACCGAGCATATATGCTCGTCCGTCAACGTCGGCTCGACGAAGAGCGGCATCAATATGGACGCCGTGCGCGAGGTCGGGCGCGTCATAAGACGCGCGGCGGAGCTGACCAAAGACAGAAACTGCATCGGCGCCGCGAAGTTCGTCGCGTTCTGCAACGCGCCCGAGGACAATCCGTTCATGGCGGGCGCTTTCCACGGCGTCGGCGAGCCGGACTGCGTCATCAACGTCGGCGTCTCGGGCCCCGGCGTCGTACGCGCCGCGATAGCGAAAGCGGGCGACTGCGACATAACCGAGATCGCGAACATAGTAAAGAAAACGGCTTTCAAGATAACGAGAATGGGTCAGCTCGTCGGCACGAAGGCGTCCGAGGCGCTGAAGGTCCCCTTCGGCATCGTCGACCTCTCCCTCGCGCCCACCCCGGCGGTCGGCGACTCCGTCGCGCACATCCTCGAGGAAATGGGTCTTGAAAAGTGCGGCGCGGCGGGAACTACCGCCTGTCTCGCGCTCCTCAACGACGCCGTCAAGAAGGGCGGCGTCATGGCGTCGAGCCACGTCGGCGGACTATCCGGCGCGTTTATCCCGGTCTCCGAGGACGCGGGGATGATCGACGCCGCCTCCTGCGGCGCCCTGAAGATCGAAAAGCTCGAGGCGATGACCGCGGTCTGCTCCGTCGGTCTCGATATGATAGTAATACCGGGCGACACGCCGGACGACGTCATCTCCGCGATACTCGCGGACGAGGCGGCGATAGGTATGATAAACTCAAAGACGACAGCCGTGCGCCTCATCCCGGCTATCGGCAAGCGCGAGGGCGACGTCCTCGAGTTCGGCGGACTTCTCGGCCGCGCGCCGATCATGGACGTGAGCCGCTATTCGCCCGCTAAATTCATTGGCCGCGGCGGCAGGATCCCCGCGCCGATACAGAGCCTCAAAAACTGACGACGGAGTTTACTGAAATGAAGTACAAAATAAAAGATTTTCCCGAAATAAAAGAAAAAGTCGAAAAAATGAGCGTCGAGGAGCTCCTCGCCTGCGTCATAATCCCCCACGTCACGCCTCACGACGGAAAGATCGTCCGCAACACGCCGGGCGTCTTCGTCTTCACCGCTCCCGCCGAGGACTGCATCGAAGAAGCGCACCTCATAAACGACGGGAGAGAGGACCGCGCCCTTATCGTCTCCGATATGGAGCACGGGGCGGGCGGCGCGCTCGTCGGCGCGGTACATTTCCCGTCGATGAGAGCGGTCGCCCGCTGCGGCGACCCCGAGATCGCCTACAAAATGGGCAAGTGGGCGGCTGAGGAAGTCCGCCGCGCGGGCTACCACTGGACGTTCGGACCCTGCGTCGACCTGACGATGAACCCGACTAACCCGATAGTTTCCATCCGCGCCGCGTCCGCCGACCCCGACGAGACGATAGAGTACGCCGGCGCATATATGAGGGGTCTTCAGGAAAACGGTCTTATCGCGACACTGAAGCACTTCCCCGGCGACGGCCTTTGCACCGACGACCAACACATCACCGTCCCGACGAATCCGCTCTCAAAAGAGGAGTGGCGCGCGACCTTCGGAAAGGTCTACAAAACGCTGATAGACGAGGGCGCGATGGCGGTCATGCCCGGCCACATATCCCTCCCCGCGTTCGATGAAAAAGACGAGTACATGGATATGTACCCGCCCGCGACGATCTCAAAGAATATCCTGACCGGGCTTCTTCGCGAAGAGCTCGGCTTTGAAGGGATCATCGTCTCCGACGCCGTTAACATGGGCGGCTACTGTGGCTACGTCAACTGGTACCGCGCCAACGCGATGTTCCTCGAGGCGGGCGGCGACTGCCTCCTCTTCCAGCACTACGAGGACGAGTACGTCGAGGAGATGAAAAAGCAGATAGCCGACGGCGCGCTCACCCTTGAAACGCTGAAGAACAGAGCGTACCGCAACCTCTGCTTCTCGCGCGAATACTTCGAGACCTACACGCCCGACGTCTCCTTCGACCGCGACGCGGCGGAGGAGTGCTCACGCTACGTCGCGAAGACCGCCGTTGAACTCTACCGCGACCGCTCACACACGCTCCCGATAAAGCTCGACAAATCCTCAAAAGTCCTCCACGTCATCATAACCGAGATCGACTATCCGAAGGGCGCCGCGAAGGACCTGACGCGCCGGCTCGAGGAGATATGCGGCAAGGTCGACGTGATAGAGGACCCGCGCCCGTGGATCACCAAGGACGCCGTTAAGTTCGGCGGCTACGACTACGTCTTCGTCACGGCGGGCGTCTTCCCGTCGTACGGACTCAACTCCGTCAAACTCGTCGGTGAAGTTGCAAGAAATATGATGGAGGGCTGGACGCGCTACGGCGTCCCCTGCATCTTCGTCTGCAACGGCGACCCCTACTTCGGCGAGCAGTTCAAAGGTCTCTGCGACACCGTCATCAATACCTACGGCTACAACAAATATACAAACGAGCGCGTCCTCGAAATAGTGCTCGGAAAATAAAAAAGAAACGGCAGAAATGCCGTTTCTTTTTTAACGAATCGCGAAGCGATTCATTTCACGGAGCAAGGGGGAGCCTTGCGAGAATTCACGGAGCGACGCGAGAATTCACGAACGGCTCCCGAGGAGCCGTTCATTTCACGACGGCGAAGATGTCATTCCACATAATCGAGGTCGACTTCGATCCCGACGACGCCGTATTTTCGCTCGTCCTCGGCGGTATAATACTTTCTCATATTCTCGGGCGAGGCGGTCTTCGCCTCTTTTTTCGTATATCCGCACTTTTCGAGAGGCAGTTTTTTATAAAGCTCCTCGAAAGACGGGAAGCGGTGGAGAGCGACGACCTTTACCGTCATATCGCCCGACCCGTCGCGTTTTGCGAAGCATATCCTGTCGCCGACCTTTACGCGGCGGCGTTTTTCGTCGTTGAGGCGAAGTTCTATCGTCTTCAAGCCGTCCCTTATCTTGTCGAACGGCTCGTCGTCGAGCGTCATCCGGTGAAGGTCCGTCTCCTCCTTCGCGAAGCAGACAAAGCCGTCGTCGTCGACAAAATAATCGACGACCTGCCGCTCCTCGATCGAAAAATACTCTTCTTTATTTACGAAAATACAGCTCTCGCTGCCGTCCGTCGCGGCTATCTTCAAGGCGTATAATATCCGGGGATTTGCCGAGCCGTAGACGGAGCGCATTCCTTCTTTGTCCGACTCCATTTTCTTTTCAACGACGACGCCTCTTTTGGGGCGAAGCCCCTCCGCGCTCTCTTCCGGGATCGGTTCTTCGGTCACGGCTTCTTCGTATTCTTTCGTCTTTCCTTTGCCCGCCTTCACCGATATTACCATACTTCCTACGAGCATCACCACTGCAAAGATCACAAAAGCCGCTACAACGGCTATTATTACCGGGCTCATTCTTTTTCCTTTCTTTCTGCGCGATTTGCACATACCTTTTCGCTGAGTCGCAGCGCCGCCGCGTTACCTCACTTCATCACAGGTGTCATCCTGAGTGAAGCGAAGCGTAATCGAAGGATCTCCGTTTCGTTAAGATACTCTCCGTCAAGGAGACCTGTTCGACTCCGCTTCGCTCCGCTCAAGGTGACAAAAGGGTGAAGTTATGACGTTCCGAGTTTTTCCTTCAATTAAAGCTTTGGTGTATAAACTAAAACTTCCTCATATCAACGCTTTATATCTTTTTTCTTCCCTTTTTCATTATTTTCCCAAGCTCTTTGATTATCTCGGAAAGCTTTTTTTCTTCCGCAATCCGGTTAAGGACCGGAGCGGCGTATTCAAAATATCGCCACGCCTCGTCGTCTCTGTCGAAAGTAAACCTGCGCGGATCGTCGTTTTCTTTCATCGCGGCGATTTCTGAGAGAATTTTTTCTTTGTCCTCCATATATTCAACAGCGAACTGAATAGGTGCAAAGTTTATTCGGCGTGACAAAAGCGGCATACTTTGGGCGCATTTACTCAACTGTGTGAAAAGATTAATGAATGAGTACTCCTCGCCAAAGTACATCTGAACCACAATTCTTGATTTATAGTAAGCGAACTCAAACATAAAGATTCCATCGTCGTCCTGAAACTGGTTCACATTCCTTACTTTATCATTTTCATATAGTTTTCTTTTGATATATTCTTTATCCATTGTGACCGTCCGATTTCAATTAATTCTATAAATGTAAAACTTCTTCCTATCTCTTCGAGGCAAAAAAGTCTTTCAATACTGCTGAACATTCTTCCTCGAGGACGCCGGAGACGACGTCCGGCTTATGGTTGATCTCCGTTTTGAAGAGGTCGAACATACCTCCCATCGCGCCGCCCTTTTTATCGCTCGCGCCGTAGATGACGACGGGGACTCTCGCGCTCGCAATCGCCCCGGCGCACATCGGGCACGGCTCGAGGGTGACGTACAGCTCGCACGCGACGAGCCGCCAGCCGCAAAGGGCGCGGCAGGCTCGCTCTATCGCCGTCGCTTCCGCGTGGCGAAGGGCGCACTTTTCTTTTTCGCGCTCGTTGCAAGCGGCGGCGATTATCTCGTCGTGACGGACTATGACGCAGCCGACCGGCACGTCGTCCGACGCGCACGACCTCTTTGCCATCAATAACGCCTGACTCATGAAAAATTCGCGCCGCTCAGCGTCGTTTTTTATCCCGTCGGGAAGGCGGTCGGCTATTCCCTCGGGAAGCGACTTGTCGGCTTTTATGGGGCGGTTGACGTCGTATTTCATTTCATCACCTCAAAACGCATACGCGAAAAGACCGCGCGCGGTGAGCACGGCTTCAAGCTCCCTCGCCCCGTCATACGTCCTTGTGAGCGCGACGACGGACGGACCCGCTCCGCTCATCAGGACGAAGGGCGCGCCGGACGACTTCAAAAGATCTCTCACGTCCTCGGGATATAGCCCCGCCTCGCCGAAGACGTTGTATGCGGCAAGGCACAGCCCGTCGAAGTCGCCGTTCTCGAGCGCGACGGCGGCGCGGACGGCGTCGCCTCTTTTGCAAACGGAACACAAAGCGCGGTCGACGGCGAGATAAGCGTCGGCGGTCGACCTTTTTTCCGCTTCTTCGGCGGTGACGACACCGTGAAGCTCTATCTTGTTGTCGACAGGCGTTATCTCCTCTCCTATCCCGCGGCAGAGCGCGGCTCCGCCCGCGACGCAGAACGGAACGTCCGCGCCGAGCGCGAGGGAGATCTTTGTAAGCTCCTCCGTCGTAAACGGCGAGCCGTAAAGCTTGTTCAGAGCGCGAAGGGTCGCCGCCGCGTCCGCGCTGCCGCCGCCGAGGCCGTACCTCGACGGTATCTTTTTTTCAAGAGTTATCTTCGCGCCGCCCTCGATCCCGCTCTTATCGAAGAAGAGCTTCGCCGCGCGGTACGCGAGGTTTTCCTCCGGCATGAGAGACGCGACGTCCGGCGTCACGTTTCCCGTGACAAAAAGGGTCACTCCGTCCGATTCTTCCACCGTTACCGTGTCGCAAAGAGGAAGCGTCACCATAACGCTCTCGATGCCGTGGTAGCCGTCGGCGCGGCGCCCCGTGACGTCAAGGTAAAGGTTCGCTTTCGCCGGGGCTGATTCTTTTATTATCATTCGGTTTCCTTTCCGGCGAGCGCGTCGAGCTCGTCGCCGATCCTGTCCGCCGTAAAGCCGTATTTTTCCATAAGATCGGGCAGCGATCCGTGCGGCACGACGCCTTCTATCGCATGGATCAGGCAGGATATGCCGAGCGGATTTGCCGCCTCCGCCGCGAAACGCTCGCCCGCGCCGCCGCTCATCATTCCTTCCTCGACGAAGAGGACGGACTTTACGCCGTGCAGCTCCTCCGTGAGGTCGGGGAGCGGCGTGACTCTCTCGAGGCGGATGACTTTTACGGGATAGCCCCTCGTCGCCGCCGCCTCGTACGCCGCCTTCGTCACTCTGCCGTAGGTCACGACTGCGACGTCGCCCTCTCCCGCAACGGAGTATTCGCCCTTGTTTTTGAACGCCGACCGGTCGTACTCCTCCTCGGCGCCCTTCGGGTATCTCACGATATTGACGCCGTCACGTCCGACGGCGCGGCGAAGAGTCGATTCAAGCTCCGCGAAGGAGTCCGGCGACCAGATCCTGACGCCCGGGATCGACGAGAACTCCGCGACGTCGTAAATACCCTGATGAGTCGAGCCGTCGCCCTCGACGAGCCCGGCGCGGTCAAGGCATATCGTGACGGGGAGCCCCTGGAGCGCGACGTCGTGGAAGACCTGGTCGAACGTGCGCTGCGCGAAGGTCGAATAGAGCGCCGCGACGCTCTTCATGCCGCCCTTCGCAAGTCCCGCCGAAAACGTGACAAGGTGTTCCTCGGCGATACCGACGTCGAAAAACCGCTCCGGGAACTCGCGCTCGAAGCGCGAGAGCCCCGTGCCGTCCTCCATCGCCGCCGTGACGGCGCAGATCTTTTCGTCCTCTCTTGCCATCGCGATCATCGTCTCGCCGAAGACGGAAGAGAAAGTCCTCGCCGAGCCGACCGTCCTCTCGCCCGTCTCTTTATCGAAGGGTCCCGTCGAATGGAATCTTTCGGGGTCGCGCTCCGCCGGAGCGTACCCCTTTCCTTTTTTCGTGTGTATGTGAACGACGGTGCAGACGTCCTTCGTCTTCGCCTCCGTCAGCACGTTTATCATCCTGCCGAGGTCGTTGCCGTCGGCGACGCCGATGTAGTCGACGCCGAGCGCCTCGAAAATGTTGTAGGAGAGAAGCACTTTCTTGACGAAGTCTCTCGTCGCCCTCGCGCCGCGCACGAGCGGGCGCCCTATGAGCGGCACTTTGGAGAGTATCTTTTTGAGATGGTGCTTGAAGCTGAAATACTTGTGGCTCGTTCTTATCCTCGTGAGGTGGCTCGGAACGCCGCCGACGTTCTTCGATATCGACATTTCGTTGTCGTTCAGTATGATTATGAGGTTTCTGCCGAGTGTACGGCTGTTGTTGAGCGCCTCGTAGATCATTCCGTTCGTGAACGAGCCGTCGCCTATCACCGCGACGACGTACCTGTCGTCGCCCGCGAGCCTCATCGCCGCCGCCACGCCGAGCGCCTGGGAGAGAGACGCGCCGCTGTGACCCTCGATAAAAGAGTCGTACTCCGACTCCGCGGGGTTCGTAAATCCCGACAAGCCCCCGGTCTTGCGGAGGCTGTCAAAATCCCGATATCTGCCGGTGAGCATCTTGTGCGCGTAGCACTGATGCCCGACGTCGAAGATAACGACGTCGCGGGGCGTGTCGAAAACTCTGTGTATCGCGACGGTCGTCTCGACGATGCCGAGATTGGACGCGAGGTGCCCGCCGTTTTTCGACACGACGTCCGTTATTTTTTCTCTTATCTCGCCGCAGAGCGTCTTCATCTCCTTGTAGGAGAGTCCCTTGACGTCTCGCGGCGAGTTTATTTTTTCGATCATACTCTGATTCTTTCCACCTTCAAACATTTTCCGCTCGCGGGGTCCGTATCGAATATCGCGCCGCAGAGGACCTCGTTCCCCTGCGCCTCCTCGAATCTCACGGGAGTGTGGACGGTGAACTTGTGCATTATACACTCCGTCTTTACTCCGAGGACGCCGTTTGCCGAGCCGCACATACCGAGGTCGGTGATGTAGCCGGTGCCGCATGGCAGGACCGTCTCGTCCGCGGTCTGGACGTGGGTGTGCGTGCCGAAGACGGCGGTGACTCTGCCGTCGAGGTGCCAGCCCATCGCTATTTTTTCGCTCGTCGTCTCGGCGTGGAAGTCGAGGACGGAAACGTCGTAGCCTCCGCGCTCCGACTCGAGTATCCTGTCCGCGCACTCGAAAGCGTTCGCCACGGGCTCCGTCATAAAGGCGTTGCCCGAGACGTTGAAGACGAGAACGCGCACGCCGCCGGCGTCGATCACGGTTTTCCCGTGACCGGGCGCCGCTCCCGGGAAGTTCGCCGGGCGCACGAGACGCGCGTCGTCGTCGAGCATCGTGTAAACGCTGCTCTTCTGCCAGGTGTGGTTGCCGCCGGTTATGACGTCGACGCCCGCTTCAAAGAGCGCCTGTGCGCTCTGCGGCGTCAGGCCGTTGCCCTTCGCCGAGTTCTCGCCGTTCGCTATGACGAAGGATATCCCTCTTTCTTTTTTTATGCCCGACAGAAAGCCGGGGCGGCATATATAACCCGTGCCGCGCTCTCCGACGACGTCGCCGAGCGCAAGTATCCTGAATGACATATTTCCTCCGATACGCTTGAAAATACAAAATCCGCCTTGCGGCGGATTTGAAAAGAAAGATCAGAACTTCGTCTGCCTCTTTCTTCTGTTGTACTCCGACTTGGGATTGACGATCTCTCTCCAGTCGAGGTCGCCCTTGTCGAGAGCGCAGATAATGACCTCCGCCGTCGCTATATTCGTGGCGACCGGTATGTTGTGAAGGTCGCACATGCGGAGAAGCTGATACTCGTTTTCGTTGAACGTCGGGATAGCGTCCGAGGAGCGGAAGTAAAGCACGACGTCGATCTCGTTATACTGTACTCTCGACGTTATCTGCTGAACGCCGCCCTGCTTACCCGAAAGAAGGCGCTCGATCTGAAGGCCCGTCGCGTCGGTGACGTACTTGCCCGTTATGCTCGTGGAGCAGATGTTGTGCTTTGAAAGAATACCGCAGTAAGCGATGCAGAACTGTGTCAGAAGTTCTTTTTTCGCGTCGTCCGCTATGATTGCTATTTCCATGTCGTGCCTCCTTTTCAGCCGATGATCTTTTTCCTGTCGATTGACTCTATCCCGTCGAAAAGCCTTACGTTTTCGCCGAGAAGTCTCCTTGCTGTGTTTTTGAACGCCCGCCACGCGGGGGACGACGGCTTCATCCTCACTCCGCGCTCGTGACTTATCATGAGGGAGCGGTCGTAGGGAACGGCGCCGATGAGCGGCACCTTTGAGTCGTCGATGATTCCGAGGATACCGCTTCTCTGTTTTTTATGGGCGGACCCCGTCTCGTAGCCGCAAACGACGAGGCGGCTGTCCGTGACGCCCGCGTCGTCGAGAAGCTTCGCTGTGCGCTCCGCTCCTCTCGTTGATGTCGCCTGGTGAGACGCGACGACGAGAGCCTCGGCGTCGGGAAATGTCTTTGCGAGCGCCTCGGGCACGCCGTGCGCGGTGCCCGTGTCGAAAACGGCAAAATCCACGTCGAACGCCTCGATTATTTTCTTCGCCGCCTCGGCTGCCGCCTTCGCGTCGAACGACTCGTCCGTCCTGCCCGGCGCGGCGACGAAATAAAGCCCGTCACGGTTGCCGAGCACGGCGCGGCGCGGCGGGACCCTTCCCGCGGCGACGTCGGATATGTCGAACACGACCGAATCCGTCGCTCCGAGAAAGAGATCGAGACATTTGTTCTCAAAATCGAGGTCGAAAAGAAGGACTTTTTTGCCGAGCGAATTGAGGGCCGCGGCAACACCGAGCGCCACGGTAGATTTTCCCACGCCGCCCTTTGACGACGCGACTATTATCTTCCGTACTGCCAAAACGACCTCCTTGACGCCTTATTTCCCGATTTTATGTATTATTATGATACCACGTTCACAAATAATTGTCAACCGCAATATCATTCTTTGTGCAAAATGACATCAAGCGGGAGCCTGACGTCTTTTGTGAAGCAAGTCTGTAAGCCGGGTTTTGTATGCTTTCGCACGACTGCCATCTATCTGGGACGCCCGTCGCCGGACGCCTCGAGCCACCTGTGAGACTGCGCCGGGCAAGCGCGGTTTCCCGCTCACGTACGGTGTTGCTTCGGATAGGGTTTACATTTGCACGGTGTTGCCACAGTGCCGGTGAGCTCTTACCTCGCCTTTCCATCCTTACCCG
>CADBQA010000159.1 GCA_902796675.1 uncultured Ruminococcus sp. | reverse complement strand
CGGTTGCGGGGTCACGTGTGAACGCAACGCCTGTACCGGAGTTGTTGTTGAGGTTACCGAATACCATCGGCATCACGTTTACTGCCGTGCCCCAGCTGTAGGGGATATCGTTGTCGCGGCGGTAAACGTTTGCGCGGGGGTTGTCCCACGAACGGAAGACGGCGCGGATAGCTTCGTAGAGCTGTACCTTAGGATCGGACGGGAAGTCCTCGCCGATCTTGGACTTGTACTCTGCTTTGAACTGACGAGCGAGTTCTTTGAGGTCGTCTGCTGTGAGGTCGACGTCGAACTGTACGCCCTTTTCAGCCTTCATCTTGTCGATGAGCTCTTCAAAATACTTCTTGCCGACTTCCATAACGACGTCGGAGAACATCTGGATAAATCTTCTGTAGGAGTCGTAAACGAATCTCTTGAACTTGGGATCCGGGTTGCCCGCGATCATCGCTTCAACGACCTCGTCGTTGAGACCGAGGTTGAGGATGGTGTCCATCATGCCGGGCATGGACGCTCTTGCGCCGGAGCGTACGGAAACGAGAAGCGGATTCTTGAGATCGCCGAACTTCTTGCCGTTGATCTCTTCCATCTTCGCGACGTTCTCCATGATCTCTGCCATGATCTCATCGTTGATCTTTCTGCCGTCTTCGTAATACTGTGTGCAGGCCTCTGTGGAGATCGTAAAGCCCTGGGGAACGGGAAGACCGATGTTGGTCATTTCCGCGAGGTTCGCGCCCTTGCCTCCGAGGAGCTCACGCATCGTTGCGTTTCCTTCTGTAAACAGGTAAACGTATTTCTTTGCCATGTTTTTTTGGTTCCTCCGTATGATATAAAATTTTTTAATATTCGTGGGTACGGACGGCGGAAAAATCAACCTACCGCGTCCATAAATGGTATTATATCATAATATAAGCCAAAAATCTACCCGTTTTTGATTTTTTAAAAATGTTTATAAAAAATTTACGATTTTGCGGCTGCGGCGTAGCCGCAGCGAATCGCGAAGCGATTCATTTCACGGAGCAAAGCGAGATTTCACGAACGCGCAAACGTTCATTTCACGAGCGGCAAAGCCGCTCATTTCACGCCGCGAAGCGGAAAAAAGCACTCATCCGTATATAGCGTAGAGTTGAAAGCTGAGAGCTGAAAGCGCCCTCATCCGAGCGGGCAAGCCCGACACCTTCCCCCGAGGGAAGGCTTCACCACAGGTGTCATTCTGAGCGAAGCAAAACGAAGTTTTGCGAAGTCGAATGAATCTCCGTTTCGGTAAGTTACTTTCCATTCAGGAGACCCGTTCGACTTCGCTGCGCTCCGCTCAGGGTGACACGACGGGGGGAGACCCGTTCGACTGAATCGCTCTCAGCTTTCAGCTCTCAGCTTTCAACCTGCGACTTTCGCTCCATCGTCACACTTGACAATGGAGCCGAAAGTTGCTATTATATATGTGCGGCGAAGCGCCGCAAATTCTGTTTGTGAGGCTCACTATGAAAAAAGCTGACGTTCTGATAATCGGAGCGGGTCCCGCGGGTATTTTCACCGCGATCGAGATGATCAAAAAAGGGACGAATAAAAAGATAGTTATAGTTGAAAAGGGCAAGGCTATTGAAAACAGGAGCTGCCCGAAGATAAAGACGAAAAAGTGCATGAACTGCAAGCCGTACTGCCACATCACGACGGGCTTTTCGGGCGCGGGCGCGTTCTCGGACGGCAAGCTCTCGCTCAGCTACGAGGTCGGCGGCGACCTTCCCCAGCTTATCGGCGAGGACGTCGCGCAGGAAACGATAAACTACACGGACAAGATCTATCTTGACTTCGGCGCGGACACTCACGTCGAGGGCATAAACAACACGGAAGAGGTAAAGGATATAAGAAAGAGAGCTATCCAGGCGGGGCTGAAGCTCGTCGACTGCCCGATACGCCACCTCGGCACCGAAAAGGCGCAGGAGATATACTACGCGATAGAGCAATACCTGATAGAGAACGGCGTCGAGCTGATCTTCGGCTACGAGTGCGTCGACCTTATCCTCGACGGCTCGGTCTGCCTCGGAGCGACGTTGACGAACGGACGCGAGACCGTCGAATACCGGGCTGACTCCACCGTCGTCGCGACGGGACGGCGCGGCGCGGACTGGCTTGAAAAGCTCTGCGCGGAGCACGGCATCGCCCACGCTCCCGGCACCGTCGACATCGGCGTCCGCGTCGAGGTGAGGAACGAGGTCATAGAAAAAGTCAACGAGGTCCTTTACGAATCGAAGCTCGTCGGCTATCCTCAGCCGTACAAGAACAAGGTACGCACGTTCTGTCAGAACCCCGGCGGCTTTGTGGCGCAGGAGAACTACGACAACGACCTCGCCGTCGTCAACGGCCACTCCTACAAGGAACTGAAAAGCCAGAACACGAACCTCGCCATCCTCGTCTCCCACAATTTCAACCACCCGTTCAATCAGCCGATAGAATACGCTCAAAAGGTAGGCGAGCTGACAAATATGCTCGGCGCGGGACACATCCTCGTCCAGCGCTTCGGCGACATCCTCGACGGCAAGCGCACCTGGGAAAAGGAGCTCGCTCAGTCGAACGTGAAGCCGACCCTCCCCGACGCCGTCGCCGGCGACATCACGGCGGCGATGCCCTACCGCGCGATGGTGAACATCATCAATTTCATCAAGGCGGTCGATCACGTCGTGCCGGGCTTTGCGTCGATAGAGACCCTTCTCTACTCCCCCGAGCTGAAGTTTTACAGCAACCGTATCAAAATGGATGAAAAGTTCAACACGAATATCTCGGGGCTCCACTGTCTCGGCGACTCGTCGGGCTGGACGCGCGGTCTTATGATGGCGTCCGTCATGGGCGTTCTTATGGGGCGCGAGCTCGTCTGATTTTTCCGGCGAAAAATCAAAAGCCGGAACGTTTCTCTCTACAAATACGGGCAAAGCCCGATAAAAAACGGAGGCACACCATGCTTTACGCTGCTCTCGGCGCCGGAGCGCTGATATTGATCATCCTGCTCGCGAACATCGTCGTCGTTCCTCAGGCGAGCGAATACGTAGTCGAGCTTCTCGGCAAGTATCACGCGACATGGACGGCGGGCATACACTTCAAGATCCCCTTCTTTGAAAAGATCTCCAAAAAGATCACATTAAAGGAACAGGTCCTCGACTCGCCCCCGCAGCCCGTTATCACAAAGGATAACGTAACGATGCAGATAGACACCGTCGTCTACTTCAAGGTATTCGACTCGAAGCTCTACACCTACGGCGCGGTCAACCCGGTCAGCGCGCTTGAAAACCTCGCGGCGACGACCCTTCGAAACATCGTCGGCGAGCTCGAACTCGACGGAACGCTGACGTCACGCGACACGATAAACGGAAAAATGACGTCGATCCTCGACGAGGCGACCGACCAGTGGGGTATAAAAGTCTCCCGCGTCGAGCTTAAGAACATCATCCCTCCGCAGGAGATCCAGTCCGCTATGGAAAAGCAGATGAAGGCGGAGCGCGACAGACGTGAGACCCTTCTTCAGGCGGAAGGCCACAAGGCGGCGGCTATCACCCGCGCCGAAGGCGACAAGCAGGCTATGATCCTCGCCGCGGAAGGCGAACGCGACGCGCGTATCGCACGCGCGGAAGGCGAAGCGAGAGCGATAGTCCTCGCGAGAGAAGCGGAGGCGGCAGGTCTTCGCGCCCTCAAGGAAGCCGGCGCCGACGCGTCCGTACTCGAGCTGAAACGCTACGAGGCGCTGACAAAGCTCGCCGACGGCAGAGCCGCAAAGCTCATAGTCCCCACGGACGCGGTCTCGGCGGTCTCCCGCAACGTCCTCTTCTCCGAGGCGTCCGGTCTCGGCTCGGCGACAAACCCCGATAACGCCCCCGACCCCGTCGCCGCAAAAGCCGACCCCTGCTGCGACAATAAGAAGAAAAGATAATCAAAAAGCCGCCGAAAGGCGGCTTTTTGAGCGAAGAGGAGCTTGCCGGACAGGACTTTGACTATTCTTCCGGATATAGAAACGATTCCAGGATCCTTTATTCATCTGACGGCTTGATATTCGTTACATACGATCATTATAAAACTTTTTATGAAATTGATTAACAAGGGGGCCACAGAAGTGAACAATAACATATATACGGTAGACTTTAAGGATGTGAAACAATACGAGGAGATCCACGGAGCTTTAAAAAGAGGGTTGAATTTTCCGTATTATTACGGGGGAAATCTCGACGCTTTATGGGACTGTCTGACGGATTCTATCGACAATGACGATGTGATCATACTTAAAAACTATCAGTTTGTTGAGAAAGCCGACAAAGAATATGCTGATGATATTCTTCGGATATTTAAAAGAACAAAGCATTATGCAAACGATGCGTTTGCAGGAGCGCGAATCATCGTTGAGCGTGACGGAATAGAAACCGAGATTGAGTAAACTGTTATGAAAAGCGATTGTTTGAATTTCGGTATAATTGAATCAGAAATAAACAAGATGGAAGGCTCGGCGACAAACCCCGATAACGCCCCCGACCCCGTCGCCGCAAAAGCCGACCCCTGCTGCGACAACAAGAAGAAAAGATAAATAAAAAGCCGCCGAAAGGCGGCTCAGGCTGAAGACAAAGTCTTCAGCCTGAATCAGAGGAAGAGAAACGCCGGTAGATTTGGTGATCTCGCCGCGGTAGGCGTAGTGACCTACGTCAAGCGGCGAGAGCGCCGAAAAGCAATG
>CADBQA010000158.1 GCA_902796675.1 uncultured Ruminococcus sp. | reverse complement strand
GTGGCAGACGTATCTGTATACCGCCTGCATCAGCCAGAGCTGGTCGTCGGAGCAGTCGCCCGCGCCGTTGCCCTGCCAGTAGAAGTTATGGTTTGCGTAGCCCTCCTCGTAGACGTTCTGCACCCACTGCGAGATCATTTCTTTTGCAAGCGGCGAGTTGCCCATCGCGGCGAAGTAGTAGAGCGCGGGGTACATATCCTGTATCTCGCGGAAGCCTATCTGGCGGAACGCCTTCTGCGTCCACGCGAAGGAGCGTGAGATGAACGCCTGATAGAGCACCTGGAAGGGGAGGTTGTTGTTGACGTAAGCGTCGAGGTCCCGGTCTCCGGTGTCGATCGAGAGGTAGGACGAGAAATCGCGGTGGAAGCGCTTTACGTCCTCGAGCGCCTCGTCGACGGCGCCGGGTGCGGAGAACTTTTCAAAGAGATTGAAGAACGTGCGGTCGAGTTTCGCCTTCGAGTCGACGGGGTCGTCGAGATAGCCGACGAAGGAAGATATGACGCGGCGCTCGCCCGCCGGTATCTTCAGCGTCTTCGCCATCGCGAAGAAGGGCGCGACCTTTCTTATCGGGCGGCTCGGCAGGTGAGCTGCGTTTTCGGGATGCTCGAGAGTGCCGCGCCCTATAAAGTCGGTGTAGTTCGCGGCGTACTCGTCCATCGGCTCGCCGTCCGCGATCACCGTCGCAAAACGGCGGCGGGGCTTCGCGTATCTCGGTCTCATATTCGGCGCGAGCGCGTATACTTTACCGTCGCGGCAGAGCGTGCCGGATTCGTGGATGATGCTGACGTAGATTATATCGTTAGAGAGCGCGTCGGGCGGCATGACGCCGAACATACCGGTCATAACGATCTTAATGTTTCTCTCGCGGTCCGTGAGGTTTTCGATCTCGACCTTTTGCGCTTCCGTCGCGTCGGGAAGGCCCTCGTACTGGGGAACTATGAAGATAGTCCTCGTTATTTTAAGACCGCATTCCGTCTCGTATTCGATGACGGAGTGGTTAGGCTTGTGCGTGCATATCGCGCTCTTTACGTTCTCGTGAGGATTTGCGCTGTAAAAGATCTGGCGGTTGTTCTCAAAGAGATAGAACTGACGGTTGACCGGCTCCCCCGCCTCTTCTGGGGTCATGACGAACCGTGACGCCGTTACCTGCGTGTCCGCGCCCGCTCTGAAAGCGCCGCGTCCGAAGGCGTCAAGGGAGCCCTTCGGGGTCGTCAGCATCGGTTTTTCAAAGCCTATCCTGCGTCCGAGAAGAAGGTTGACGGTGTAGTGAGTCCCGACGGGCAGACCCTTGAGGTCGATGACGTGCTCGCCGCGCTCGTTGACGTATCCCGCGCCGCATATCGCCTCGCCGACGATCTTTTTGACCGCCTCCCCGACTTCGTCCGGCACGGGGCGTCCGCCCTCGGTGACGCGCTCGCCGTAGGTGACGAGGACGTCGCCGTCCTTCGTGTCGAGCCAGTCGAGGACCGTGGCGTCGCCGAGCAGGAACATACATACGGGCGCCTTTATCGGCATATTCTCAACGCCGAAAACTCTCGTTCTTCCGGCGTCCAGATACTCGCCGTCGGCGTTCTTCTTAACGTCGCCGAACACTTCGTGAAGTCTCTCAAGAGGCGTCTTGAAGACGTCTCTTGACGTTTCGTTCTTAAAATACATAGGTATTTCCTTTCGCGTGTATTATATCAAAATAAGTATAACATAACGGAGGGCGAGATACAAGGATGATTTATAATTTTTATTGATTTCACAAAGTGGCAAAATTATAGTCGCTTGACTATTACCCCGCGTTATAGTATAATATACTGAAGCGGTATGCCCGCCACAAACAACAAGGAGGCGTTCCCTATGAAAAACGGCGACAAAACAAACGGTTCAAGGTCGCTTGAGGAATCCATAATCGACGTTTGCGCCATATTCGGCATTCAGGGCAAGTTCGTGAAGTTCGAGCCTGTATACATGGGAAACATAAACGCTACTTATAAGGTAACGTTCGAGAACGACGACGGCACGCACAAGAGCTATATCGTGCAGAAGGTAAATATGTACGTCTTCAAGAAGCCGCGTCAGATAATGAGCAATATAGATTACGTCACGACCTACATCAAGCAGAAAAACATCGAGGCGGGTATCGACGACACCCGCACGTTCATGCACTTCTACCACACCAAAGGCGGCAAGCGTCAGAACTTCTACGTCGACAACGACCACGCTTTCTGGCGGATAAGCAAATACATCGAGAACTCTATGACCTACGACGTGTGCGACAACCTCTTCGCGATAGAGGAGGCGGGGCGCGCCTTCGGCAAGTTCCAGAACGCGCTCTCCGATTTCGACGCGCAAAAGCTCTATGAGACTATCCCCGACTTCCACAACACGAAGAAGAGGCTTATGGACTTTATGTGCCACGTCGTGGAGGACAGCTGCGACCGCGTCGACACGGTCATGCCTGAGATCGAGTACCTCGTTTCCGTCGGCAAAAGGGCGTCCGAGCTGACGGAGCTTCTCGAGCACGGCGAGATACCTCTCAGGGTCACGCACAACGACACGAAGATAAACAACGTCCTCTTCGACAAGGACACGGCGCGCGCGCTCGTCGTCATCGACCTCGACACGGTAATGCCGGGTCTTGTCGCGCACGACTTCGGCGACGCGGTACGCTTCGCGGCGAACACCGCGGCGGAGGACGAGGAGGACACGTCGAAGATCTCCTTCGACCTCGTCAAGTTCGAGGCGTTCGCAAAAGGCTTTATCCCCGAGGTGCGCGACGCGCTGACGGAGACCGAGGTCAACACCCTCGCGCTCGGCGCGCTGACGATGACGGTGGAGCTTGCGACGCGCTTCCTCGACGACTACATCACCGGCGACAACTACTTCAAGACGCGCTATCCCGGACACAACCTCGTCAGGGCGAAGAGCCAGATCGCGCTCGCCCGCGACATACAGAAGAAGTTCGGTAAGATGCAGAAGATCGTACTTGACGTTTATAACGGAAAAATGTAAAATAATAAGGGGCGGCACTCCCGCCCCTTGATTTTTTGAATAATGTCGGAGTTAAAAATATGAGAAAAACGAAAATTATCTGCACGCTC
The DNA here is from genome assembly GCA_902796675.1 of uncultured Ruminococcus sp. Taxonomy (GTDB): domain Bacteria; phylum Bacillota; class Clostridia; order Oscillospirales; family CAG-272; genus RUG14199. The sequence goes on along the minus strand of CADBQA010000158.1, from coordinate 1,566 downwards.
GGTCCCGCCTGCGCCGACGAGGCGACTCTCCGCGAGATGTGCCTCGCGGGCATGAACGTTGCCCGTCTCAACTTCTCGCACGGCGACCACGAGCAGCACGGGAAAATGATAGCCCTCGTCAAAAAGGTGAGGGAGGAGCTGGGACTTCCGATAGCGATAATGCTCGACACTAAGGGACCCGAATACAGGATAGGGACCTTCGCCTCGGGGCACGTGACGCTTCACGACGGCGACGGATTCACCTTCACGACGGACGACGTCGTCGGCGACGAGACCCTCGTTTCCGTCAGCTACAAGGGGATGATAGACGAACTGTCCGTCGGCGACACGATACTCGTCAACAACGGGCTCGTAGAGTTCAAAGTAAAGAGCATAGAAGGGACGCGCGCCGTCTGCGACGTCGTGACGGGAGGCGAGCTCTCGGGCAAAAAGAGTATGTCCTTCCCCGGCAAGGTCCTCAATCAGCCGTTCCTCAGCGATCAGGACCGCGACGACATCGCCTTCGGCATCGAAAACGACGTCGACTATATCGCCGCCTCCTTCGTCTCGCGCCGCGAGGACGTCGCCGAGATGAGACGCTTCATCGAGGAGCGGGGCGGGCACGACGTCGGCATCATCGCGAAGATTGAGAACCGCTCCGGCGTCGAGAACATCAAAGAGATCTGCCGCGAGTGCGAGGGCGTCATGGTCGCGAGAGGCGACCTCGGCGTCGAGATACCGTTCAGAGAGGTCCCGTCCGTACAGAAGCAGCTCATCACGATCTGCCGTATGCTCGGACGCCGCGTCATCACCGCGACCGAAATGCTCGAGTCGATGATACATAACCCGAGACCGACGAGGGCGGAGATCTCCGACGTCGCAAACGCCGTCTACGACGGAACGAGCGCGGTCATGCTCTCCGGGGAGACCGCCGCGGGCAAATACCCCGTGAAGACGGTCGAGGTCATGAGCTCGGTCTGCGAGGAGACGGAGCGCCACATCGCCTACGGCAAGAAGCTCTACAACACCGAATTTGAGATACACAACAATATGGACGCGGTCTCCCACGCCGCCTGCTCCATGGCGGTCGATATCGGCGCTAAGGCGATAGCCGTCTGCTCGATCTCCGGTATGACCGTACGCATGGTCTCCCGTTTCCGTCCCGCCGCCGACATCGTCGGCTTCACGACGAACGAAAAGGCGTGGCGCAAGCTCGCGCTCTCCTGGGGAGTCCTCCCCGTGCTGAGCGAGGAGTACCCCTCGTCCGAGGTCATGTTCTACACGGCGGGCCGCAAGACGAAGGAACTGTTGAACCTCTCCGGCGGCGACAACATCATCGTCGTCGGCGGCACAACGAGCGGCAAATCCGGCGAGACTAATACTATCAGAATTGAAAAGTTATAATTGAGAATTGAGAATTTCCTTAAACTGTACGCTTTCAGCTATCAGCTATCCACTACTGAAAAAAGCCCTCCGCTCTTTTTTATACAGACACGGCTCGATGTGGGCATCGAGCCCTACGGATGTGGGCATCGAGCCCTACGGATTTGTAGGTGTTCCTTCATTATTACCTAATCATTGCTGCTC
>CADBQA010000157.1 GCA_902796675.1 uncultured Ruminococcus sp. | reverse complement strand
TGAGAGAAGAGAGAGGGTAAGTATTATTATCAAAAAGCGTTTTTTCATCATACGCCTCCAATGTCAGATTATATTTTATTATACATCAATAATCGTGTTTTGTCACTCATATTTTGAAAATAAAATATAAATAATTTGCCCGACGGTCTGACAGACCGTCGGGCGTCTTGTCAAAGGACTTTGTATCCGGCTTCCTCGATCGCCGCTTTGATGACGTCGTCGCCGACGGGAGATGCGGTCTTCAATATCGCGTCGCCTCTTTCGTGGCTGACGTCGGCGGACTCAACGCCGGGGAGCGCCTCGAGCGCCTTCTTTACTCTCGCCTCGCAGTGCGGGCACATCATTCCTTCGATCTTGACTGTCTTTTCCATTTGTTCGTTCTCCTTTTTTGAAGTTGTATTTTTGTTTTTTCTTTTTATCGGTCTGTCGTGCGACGGGTCGTGTATCTTCACGAGGTTGAGGCGGAGCGCGTTCATGCAGACGCAAAAGCTCGAGAGGCTCATCGCCGCCGCGCCGTAAACGGGCTTCATCTCGACCCCGAAGAGTCCTATCGCGAGGGGTATGCAGACGGCGTTGTAAATAAACGCCCAGAAGAGGTTTTCGTGAATGTTTGTTATCGTTCTGCGTGAGAGCCTTATCGCCGCCGTGACGTCGGTGAGGCGGCTCTTCATAACGACGACGTCCGCCGCGTCTATCGCGACGTCGGTGCCGGCGCCTATCGCGACGCCCGTATCGGCGCTCGCGAGTGAGGGCGCGTCGTTTATACCGTCGCCGACCATGGCGACGCGGCCTCCGCTTTTGAGCGCGCGGATCTTTTCCGCTTTTTCGGAGGGAAGGACTCCAGCGACGACGCTCTCGATCCCGGCGTCCGAGGCGATCTTTTTTGCGGTGCGCTCGTTGTCGCCCGTCAGCATCACGACGTCGAGACCCATACCCTTCATCTCTTTAACGGCGCGCTTCGAGTCCTCTTTTATCTCGTCGGCGACGGCGATCGTGCCGACGTAGCAGCCGTCCTTTGCGAAGAGAAGGGGCGTTTTGCCGTCTTCCGAATACTTCGCGGCAAGTTCTTTTGCGCCGTCCGGAATAGATACTTCGCCGCTCATATATTTGAGGCTGCCGCCGATAACCGTATGACCGTCCACCGTCGCCGAAACGCCGCTTCCGGTCTTCGCCGCGAAGTCGGACGCCGTCGGAAGTTCAAGACCCTCCGCATAAGCGACGACGGCTTTTGCGAGCGGGTGCTCGCTCATCTTTTCGACCGCCGCGGCGAGCGCGACGAGCTCGTCGTGCTCCATACCGTACGGCGAGACGTCCGTCACGGCGGGCTCGCCCTTCGTTACGGTGCCTGTCTTGTCGAGGGCGACCGCGGACACTTTTCCTATCGACTCGAGGGATTCTGCGGTCTTAAAGAGGATCCCGTTTTTCGCGCCGACGCCGGAGCCGACCATTATCGCGACCGGGGTCGCAAGTCCGAGCGCGCACGGACAGCTTATGACGAGGACGGATATCGCCCTCGCTATCGCGAATGAAAACGCCTTTCCCGCTATCATCCATCCGGCGAGCGTCAGAAGGGCGATGCCGATGACGGCGGGGACGAAGACCGCGGAGACGCGGTCGGCTATCCTCGCTATCGGCGCCTTCGTAGCGGCGGCGTCGGACACGGTCTTTATTATCTGCGAGAGGGTCGTATCCTCTCCGACGCGCTCCGCGCGGCAGGTTATGAATCCGGACTTGTTCAGCGTCGCGGCGAAAACCCTCTCTCCCGCCTCGCGCTCCGCCGGAACGCTCTCGCCGGTCAGAGCGGATTCGTCGAGCGACGCCGCACCTTCAGTTATCACGCCGTCGACCGGGACGGCTTCTCCCTGGCGAACGACGAAGACGTCGCCTATCGCGACTTCCTCGACGGGTACGGTCACTTCGACGCCGTCTCTTATCACGTTCGCGCTCTTCGGTGAGATCTTCATAAGGTTTTTCAGCGCGTCCGTCGTCTTCCCCTTTGAGAACGATTCGAGCGTTTTTCCGACGGTGATGAGCGTCGGTATCATCGCCGCGGACTCAAAATACAGATTCATACCGTACTTCATAACGGTCTCGCCGTCGCCCGAGCCTTGCGCGTTTATCATAATGAAGAGTTCGACGAGTGAGTAGCCGAACGACGCCGCCGAGCCGAGCGCGACGAGCGTATCCATATTTGGCGCGCCGTGGAGGAGCGACTTTACGCCGGACGTGAAAAACTTGCCGTTGACGATCATGACCGCTATCGCAAGGAGCATCTGGAAGGTCCCGGAGAAAACGTGGTTGTCGAACACGGCGGGGGCGGGGAAGCCCCACATCATGTGCCCCATCGAAAAGTACATCAGGACGAGGAGTATCGCCGCGGAAGTTATAAGTCTTCTTATCAGCTTCGGCGTTTCCGTGTCCTTCAGCTCATCGGCGGTTTTGCTCTTCGCCGCAGCTCCCTTCACGCTCGCGCCGTATCCCGCGTCGACGACGGCTTTGATGACCGCCTCGTCGGTGGCGGTCCCTTCGACGCCCATCGAGTTCGTAAGCAGGCTGACGGAGCAGGAGGTCACGCCGTCGACGGACGATACCGCCCGCTCGACCCTCGCGCTGCACGCGGCGCAGCTCATACCCGTCACGTTATATTGTTTCATCTTTTTACCTCAAATATTTCTTTATAGCCTCGGCAAGCTCGTCCGCTTTTTCGTGAGAGCCCGCCTTTAAGTCTTCCGCGACGCAGGTGTTTATATGCTCCGTGAGAAGCTCCTTCGCGAAGGAGTCGAGCGCCGCTTTCGCCGCCGACACCTGCATGAGGATATCTATGCAGTAGGCGCTGTCCTCGAGCATTTTTCCTATACCGCGGACCTGCCCCTCGATGCGGCAGAGACGGTTCGAGAGTTTTTTGGATTCCTCGTCCGTCCTCACGCGGTGTCTTTCGCACTTTTCACATCCCATTTTATCATCTCCTTTTTTACACATCCATTATATACCCCTCGGGGGTATATGTCAAGAGAAAAGTGAAAAGAGAAGAGTGAAAAGTGATCATTTAATTTCAAGGTTGGTGATGAGACCGTCGCGGCAGGTGACGACGAGAGCTTTTCGCGTGACGGAGTTGCCTCGTCTCGCGGTCAGAGTGTGAATACAGACGTCGTCGTCCGCCTTGAAGGTAAGCGTTAATCTGTCGCACCTCGCGGCGGCGTCTCTTGCGAGGGAGGCGAGCTTTTCCTCAAATCTGTTAAGAAGTTCGGCGTCCTCGAAGATGGGGTATTCGAGATACAGCCCTCTTTTCCGTTCGGTGATTTTTCTGAAAGTCATCGCAGTCCCCCTTGAAAAAAGTATCCCTTTATCGTATAATATAGAAAACGAATCCAAAAAAGACCTCCGGAGGGTAAAATACAGAATGGCAACGTCACCTCTTGCGAGCAGAATAAGACCGGAGTCGTTCGACGATATGGTGGGGCAGAGCCACCTCGTCGGCGAGCGCGGCGTCCTTCGACGTTTCGCGTCGTCCGGAAGGATACCGAGCATGATCTTCTTCGGTCCTCCCGGCACCGGCAAGACGACCGCGGCGCGCATCCTCGCAGCCGCGTCGGGCATGGAGATGAGACACATAAACGCGACGACGGCGTCGCTTTCCGACGTCAGAGCGGTAGCGGCGGACGCCGACGGCATACTCGGCCAGGGCGGGATACTTCTTTATCTCGACGAGATACAGTATTTCAATAAAAAACAGCAGCAGTCGCTCCTCGAGTACATCGAGGACGGCAGGATAACGCTCGTCGCGTCGACGACGGAGAATCCTTACTATTACGTTTACGACGCGCTTCTTTCGCGCTGCGCGGTGTTTGAGTTCAAGCCGGTGACGGCGAAGGAGCTCGCGCCGTTTCTGAAAAAGACGCTTGAAAAGATAGGAGCCTCGGCGTCGGACGACGCGGTCTCGTATATCGCGGAGGCGTCCTGCGGCGACGTGAGACGGGCGCTGACGATGATAGAGAACGCCGCGACGGTGACGGACGGCGAGATAACTCTCGATGTCGCGAAGCAGTTCGTGCCGGGGGTTATGGCTGGAGCTTTCGACGCCGACGGCGACGTTCACTACGACCTTCTCTCCGCGCTCCAGAAGTCGATAAGAGGCTCCGACCCCGACGCCGCGGTCTTCTATCTCGCGCGGCTCCTCGAGGGCGGTGACCTCATATCTCCGTGCAGAAGACTTATGGTGATAGCGTCTGAGGATATCGGCGCCGCGTACCCGACGGCGGCGGTCGTGACGAGAGCGTGCGTCGAGAGCGCGAAGGAGCTCGGTCTTCCCGAGGCGGCGATCCCCCTCGCGAACGCGACGGTGATGCTCGCGACGTGCCCGAAATCGAACAGCGCGTATGCGGCTCTCCACGCGGCGGAGGAAGACATAAAGGCGGGACGCGGCGGAAACGTGCCGAATCATCTGCGCTCGCCTCTTTTCAAGGGGTACAAGTATCCGCACGACTTTCCGAACCATTACGTCAAGCAGCAGTACCTGCCAGACGACCTGAAGGACAGACGGTATTACGTCTACGGCGACAACAGGACAGAGGCTGCGGCGAGAGCGTATTGGGAAAAGATAAAGGAAGAAAAATAAAAGAAAAATAAAAAAACGCTTGACAAACGGCGACGTTTGTGGTATTATCTCTTTGTTATCCAAAGACAGCAGGTTCACGGTAAAAGCACAGCTTTCCTGCCGAGGAAGACGGTGATATGATTATCAAGGTCTTTTTCGGCGCGAAAAAGACCTTTTTTCGTGGGTTTGCGCCATTTCAACAGGAGGAAGAAAAATATGCCCAGTGCAAAGGTATTAGAGCAGAAGAAGGCAGTCGTCGCCGAGCTCGCCGAGAAATTCGGCAAAGCGGCGTCCGGCGTTCTCGTCAAGTATCAGGGTATTACCGTTGAGCAGGATACGGCGCTTCGTAAGAGTCTTCGCGAAGCAGGC
>CADBQA010000156.1 GCA_902796675.1 uncultured Ruminococcus sp. | reverse complement strand
GATATGCTTCCCAAGAAGGAAGTAGCGGCTCTCCAGAAGGAAATGGGTATCCTCGAGCGCAACCTCGGCGGTATCAAGGAAATGCCCGGTCTGCCGTCGGCTATCTTCATAGTCGACCCCAGAAAAGAGCACAACGCCGTTCTTGAAGCGAAGAAACTCGGTATCCCGGTAGTAGCTATCGTCGACACGAACTGCGACCCTGACGACGCCGACTACGTTATCCCCGGCAACGACGACGCTATCCGCGCTATCCGTCTGATCTCCTCCGTCCTCGCCGACGCCGTTATCGAAGGCAAGCAGGGCGAACAGCTCGCAGACGTCGACGCAGAGAAAACGGAAGCCGAAGATGCTCAGGACGCGGAAGACGCGGCTAACGAATAATCGAATAAATTTAGGTGCCGCGGCTGTCCGCGGCGGAATGGAGATAAAAATGGCTATTACTGCAAAAATGGTTGCCGATCTCAGAACGAAGACCGGCTGCGGCATGATGGAGTGCAAAAAGGCTCTTACCGAGGCTAACGGTGATTTCGACGAGGCAGTAAAGGTCCTTCGTGAGAAGGGACTTTCCGTCGCGGCGAAGAAAGCCGGCAGGATCGCCGCCGAGGGCGTTGTTGACGTTATGTTCAACGAGGATCACACGACCGCCGCTATGATCGAAGTCAACGCTGAAACAGACTTCGTCGCAAAGAACGAGACTTTCAAAGAGTTCGTCCGCGGCATCCTCAAGGTCATCCTTGCAAACCGTCCCGCAAATCTCGAAGAGCTCTATCCCATGGCTTACGACGACAGCTTCACGGTCGAGGGTAAACTCAAGGACATGGTATTCACGATCGGCGAGAACATGAACATCCGCCGTTTCGTAGTTGTTGACGGCATCCTCTCCTCCTACGTTCACGGCGGCGGCACGACCGGCGTTATCGTAAAGTTCGAGGCTGACGACGCCGCGAAGAACAACGCGGGCTTCGCTGAATTCGGCAAGAACATCGCGATGCAGATCGCGGCGGGCAACCCCCCGGAATACGTCGCAAGAGAAGACGTTCCCGAATCCGCTGTCAATGAGGAAAAGGAAGTCATCATCAACACTCTCAAGAACGACGAAAAGAACGCGGGCAAGCCGGACGCTATCCTCGAAAAGATGGTAGTCGGTAAGCTCGGCAAGTTCTACGAGAGAGTCTGCCTCCTCGAGCAGGAGTACGTAAAGGCGGAGAACCACGAGAAGGTCGGTCAGTACGTCAAGGCGACCGCAAAAGAGTTCGGCGGCGACATCAAAGTCGTTTCCTTCGTTCTCTATGAAAGAGGCGAAGGTCTCGAGAAGCGCGAGGATAACTTCGCTGACGAGATCGCTCAGCTCGTAAAAGGCAACTGATAAAAGCGAATAAAAGAATCAATAAAAGAATCAGGGCGTATTCCGATACGCCCTGTTTTCATTATCATATAAAACGCGGCCGGATAACCGACCGCGTTTTGATTTTATTTTTTCTTTTTGGATTTTGCCTTTGAGACGGCTTTTTCCTCGACCTTCTGCCAGAGGGATTTTTTCGGTTCCTCGGGTTTTACCTCGACCTCGGGCGGGTATTCCATTCCTTCCGGAATATCCTCGTCGCGGTGGAGGAATATTCTTGCGTGGAGGTAATCTTTTTCGGGCGGGTCGTCAAGATAGGACGCGGTCACGTGAGGCGCGCTTTTCTTTTTGAGGCGCGATTCGCTGAACTCACGGAGGAGCGAGTAGATGACGGCGAACGCGGGGACGCCGAGGAGCATACCGGGCAGTCCGAAGAGAGCTCCTGCGAAGGTGATCGAGATCATGACCCACATTCCCGACATACCTATCGTGCCGCCGAGGATCTTGGGACCTACGATATTTCCGTCTACCTGCTGGATGATAAGGTCAACTATCAGGAAGAGGAGAAGCTTTGAAGGCTGGGCTATCAGAACGAGCACGCCGATGATGCCGGCGCCGATGAACGGACCGAAGATCGGGATGATATTCGTGACCGCTACGACGAGCGCCATCAGAGGATAGTAGTTGAAGCCGAAGATCGCGAAGACGATGAAGCAGACGAGACCGATGATGACGGAGTCGAGTATCTTTCCCGTGATGAATCCGCCGAAGGCGCGGTCGGTAAACCTCGTGAGGCTTACGATGTTGAGGTAGACCTTGCGGCTCGTGACGGCGGAGAGAAGCTTCTTTATCTGGGCGCAAAGCTTTTCCTTATGGTAGAGCATATAAATCGAGAGGAAGATACCGATTATAAGGTTTTTCAGTTCGTTTATGATGCTCGTGAGGGAACTGATTATAACGTTTGCGATGGAGCCGATATAGCCCGAGATGTTCGACAGGAAGGACTTGAGCTGATCGGAGAGTTTATCGGCGTCGATAAGCTTGCCGAGGCTCTCGTGCTCCTTGAAGAAGTCGCGCACGCCGGTCATCGCGGAATCGACGAAGGATTGCGTCGACTTGAGGTAGCCGTCCATCTTTTCGGTCAGCATCGTGTAGCTGTCGGAGATCTGAGGGATGAGGAGGACGAAGAACGCGGCGACGACGGCGAAGATTATGAGCAGCGACACGGCGATGGAAAGCGCGCGGCGAAGCTTTGCGCGGTCCTTCTTCGCTTTCTTGAATCTGAAGACCTTATTTTCAAAGAACTTCATCAAAGGATTGCTGAGATACGCTATGACGAAGCCGTACGTCACCGGCGCGAGCGCGCCCATTACGGACGAGAAAACGCCTTTGATGACGTCGAACTTGAAAAACACGAGAGCGATTACCGCCGCGGCGAGCATCGTGATCACCGTATAGAACGCTATCGACGCGTACTTTTCGCTTCTGCGGAATTTCAAAGCTTGACCACCCCTTTCCGTGACAACGGTCATATATGTTTATTTTAACCCAAAAACCATACGCCGTCAATAGATTTTATGATTTTTTGTTACAATCGGGGAGCGATTTTTGCCCCGTTTTCTATTGACAACGAAGTTAAATCATTATATAATAAAATAGTTAAATGGCGATTTATGCCCGCGGGACGTCGCCGTTTTTCGGCAAATACATACCGGGAGGAGGGTGTTGCCGCGCGCAGCGCCCGGAATTCAGATTTTGGAAGCTTTATGGGAATATTTATCAAGAAATCTGAAGATTGCTTGGAAGAGCGTATTCTTTAACTTCAAGCAATATCTGTGCTTTTTTATTGCTGTTTTCATAGTACAGATGTTCTACGGAGTAATGGCGATCTCCACGAGCAACAACGCCGTCGTCGAGGCGGAGCACGTTCAGGCGGAGTATGACTACGACCTCGCGCTCTACAACCTCAACGAGTATCAGCACAATATCGTGGTAAACTACAACAACAATAAGGTGCTGAAGGCGGCTCGCGAATCCAACTACCTCACCAACGAGGAAACGGGTGACCCCATCGTCTATACTTACCGCAACGAGGCAACGAAGGAAGAGTACAAGAGATACGACGTATACGTCAACTTTACCGACTACTCTCCCGAGGAAGCGAACGAGGCTTATGAGAAATTCATGAGCGACTACATCAGCGGCAAAAACGCGGTGCTTCCTCTCGTCGGCAACTTCACCGAGGACAACTACGTCGTGACCGACTTGTTCTTAAACGAGATCAAGACGGCGACGAGGGAAACCTTTATGAACATCCCCGTCCTCGTTCTGAGTATCATAATATTCGCGATATGCGCAATATGGTTCATATTCAGAATAGTCAAGCCGAAGGAAGTCGAGAAGACGTTCGGCAAGGTAATGAGATGGCTCATCACCGCGGCGTCTCTCGTGTTTATGTTCATAAAGTGCTGGGAGTCCGACTATCAGGGATTCTTCATCATAACGCTGGCGCTCTTTGCGGTCTCGGTGTTCCTGATGATCTCCCTTTACAAGATCAGGATCAACCAGTACAAGTTCACGTACGGCGTCTATATGACGTGCGGCGCGGACTTCACGATGCTGTTCAGCACGGCGTTCTGGGAGCTGTTCCTTATCTCCCTCGTGACGTACATCCCGTCCGTCATCGCGTCGACCCTCACCGTTTTCTTCATCTACGGCGACAGCGTCGACTTCCGCTTCTTCCTCCCCGGGCAGTGGCTCCTCGTCGCTCTGTTCAGCCTGCTCGTCGTCATGGTATCGGTCATCTCCCCGATGAAGCTGATGTCGCTCAAGACGCCGATGTCGCTGATACAGACGGACGACAACTCCAACTACGTTTCATCCCCGCGCCGCTCGTTCAACCTGCTCGGCAAGAAATTCCCGAGACAGTACGAGATCTATTCTATCTGGCGTTTCAGAAAATACAACATTCAGCTTCTCACCTCGGCTATCGCGTTCTGCGCGCTGTTCATCGTAGGTCTCTACATGGGCAAGGTGTACGATACGTCGATAGAGTATTCTAAGCCGCAGTACGTGCTTAATATCTCGGATACCAAGTACGTTTACAACCCCGGCGCGAAGGGCGACGCCTCCGGCAAGACGACTTACGGCGACGGCGCGCTCTCTGACGTAGCGATATCCGCCGCCGACCTGAACCTCGATAAGATAGAGGGCGTGACATACGTCGAGCAGACGGGTAACGTGCAGGGCGACAAGGTCAGCGACGACAGCGGAAACGTGGTCGTTATACAAAACTTCTCAAGCCCCGTGACAGAGGCGCAGTACATATCGTCCCACGCGCTCTTCCCGAGCGACAGGGCGGTCTTCCTCACGAACTTCCTCAACGCCCCGGAGATGTCCGGATACAAGGCGTTAAACGAGGTCGTTTACAAGGCGACCGACTGGGAGCAGATAAAGTATCTGTCGCAGTTCACCTACGACGGCAACCTCGAGGACGTTCTTAAGACCGATAAGAACTACGTCATTGTCGGAGACTCCATCTCCAACATGAAGAAGTTCGACATACAGCCCGGCGACACGATCTACCTCTCGACGAAGACGGGACAGCAGAAGGATATAGATAAGAACGTATCCGGGCGCTCCGCTCTCCGTCAGCAGCTCCAGTACTTCTACTTCAAGGATACCGAGTTCACGGTCGCGGCTGTCGTGCACGACATTCCGTGCGACAACCTTCCGATCTATATGCTCGGCGACGATTATGAAGAAGTCACCGGGATCAACCCCAATGCAAAGCTTCTCAACGTGTATACCGAGCCCGGTCTCTCAAACGAGAGGGTCAACGAGATAATCGACGAGATAAAGAGCGCGGCGTTCGAAAAGATAGGCGCCGTCTCCGTCACCAACACGCGCCGCATAGCCGAGCAGAGCATAGCGGCGGATAAGCACAACTCCTCACTCTACGTTGTAATTTCGATCCTTATACTCATAATCTCTCCGCTGATTTGGTTCTTCAACCAGATACTTTACTACAAGAAGAGAGAAAAAGAGTTCAATATCATTCAGTCCATGGGCGCGAAGAAGTCCGATATCAGGATCATCTACCTGCTCGGCGGTCTGAGTATGGCGGTGATGTCACTCATCGTAAGTATCCTGCTCAGCTACGTCGCAAGCTACGTCGTTTACTACTTCGTAAACGTGATCCTGCCGGGACTCAACCACGAGACGATAAGATTCACGTTCTACCTCCCGTGGTACGCACTCGCCATCAGCGCGATAGTTTCCGTCGCGTGCGGATTCTTCTCGACCTACGTTCCTTACAGGAGCTACTTCAAGAACCGCTTCTCGCTTGAAAACGGCGGCAGCGGCATGAAGGACGACGAGTGACAGGCAACGATTTATCCTATAATTATTGAAAAGGAAGAAATACCATGAGTGAATACATGCTTCAAACAGAAAGCTTAATCAAGACCTATAAACAGTATGACTCCGTCATCACCGCAGTCAACCGCGTAAACATCAAGGTTGAAAAGGGAGAATTCGTCGCCATCATCGGTACTTCCGGTTCCGGTAAATCGACCTTCCTCCACATCTGCGCAGGTCTTGACAGACCGAAAGCGGGTCACGTCTACATCGACGGCACCGACATCACGAAGCTCGGCGCCGACGAACTCGGACGTTTCAGAGGCGAGAAGATGGGCTTCATCTATCAGAGACACAACCTCGTTCCGCAGTTCACCGCTCTCGAGAACATCCTTCTCCCGACGGTAATGTGCAACAAGCCCGATATGAGCTACCAGGAGAGCCTTCGTAAGCTCGTCGAGGCGCTGAACATCGGCGACAGACTCCACCACCTCCCGTCGGAGCTTTCCGGCGGTCAGGCGCAGCGTGTCGCTATCGCCCGCGCGCTTATAAACAATCCGCAGATACTCTTCGCGGATGAGCCGACAGGTAACCTCGACCGCGCAAACGCGGACGAAGTTCTCGAGCTTCTCTTCAGGATCAGAGCGGAGCTCGGACAGACGCTCGTCATGGTCACGCACGACCTTGCCATCGCGGATCAGGCGGACCGTATCTTCCGTATGGACAACGGCGAGCTTAAACTCGAGCGCGACTACATCAAGGGCAACAAGAGAACGATAGACACGTTCTGATCTATCAAAAACGGCGGATGCCGAAGTTTTTCGGCATCCGCCTTTTAACTTTATAACGGTGAAGTAATGAAAAAGAAAATAACGGCGCTTATCGTCGCCGCGTTTATGCTGATACCTTTTTTTGCGCTCAAAGTAAGCGCGGTCGGAGCGCCGTACAAGGGTATTGACGTTTCTAAGTGGCAGACGTCAGTCGACTGGAAGAAGGCGAAGGCCGCCGGCGTGGATTTTGCCGTGTTGAGGCTCTATTCGGACGGCAAGGACACGAAGTTCGACGAGTTCTACCGCGGCGCGACGGCGGAGGGAATATGGACGGGCGCTTACGTCTATATGTACGCGACGGACGCCGCCGAGGCGAAAAGTGAGGCGGAGGGCGCCGTCGAGGCGCTTGACGGAAGGGACCTCGATTTTCCGCTCTTCCTCGACGTTGAGGACTCCCGTCAGATGAAGCTCGGCAAATCCGCGCTGACGGATCTGATAATTAAAGAGCTTGAAGTTTTCCGCGCGGCGGGTTACCGCACAGGCATATACACGACGCAGAACTACGCCAAGAATTATATTGATATGAGCCGCCTATCGGGTTATGACGTATGGTACGCAAAGTGGCCTCTGTACGCCGCCGACTCAAGCTCCGAAACCTACGTTTTCGGCGATCAGAGCCCGAACGAAAAGAATCCGGGCTGCCATATCTGGCAGTTTTCAAACGGCGGCGACGGCGCGACTTACGGGACAGCTTCAAAGTTTGTAGATCTCGATTACTGCTATTACGACTACGCCGGCGGCGGGAGGAGCATTTATCCCTACGACAGCCCCGACCCGGACGATTATCCCGTACCGTCGAGGACGATCGCTTACAAGTCCGGCTCGCCCGCCGCCGGGTGCGACGTCGCGTGGGTGCAGACGATCATGTGCCGCCTCGGCTATTCGATGACGGTGGACGGTTCCTACGGTCCCGCGTCGGAGGCGGCGGTGAAGAAGTTTCAGGGTGCAAACGGCATCACGACAGACGGCAGAGTCGGCGCGATAACGAGAGGAAAACTCATCTCGCTTTGGGATTCGATGAAAAAGAATCTTTTCAAGATATCGTTTGACCCCGGAGAAGGAAACGGTTCGTCTTCCGTTGTGCTCGCGGCGGCGGGAGAGAGCGTTATGACGCCGGCTGACTTCTCAAGGCAAGGCTTCGACCTTGTCGGTTGGCGCGTCTTTCGCGAGGACGGAATATGTCTTACGGGCGAAGACCCGATACCGCGCGGCGCCGACGTGACGACCGACCCCTCGTGGCTCTCCGGCGGCAAAACGGCGCTGACAGTCACGGCTGTGTGGCTCGAGCACGTCCCGGGCGACGCTGACGGTGACGGCGACGTCACTTCAAAGGACGTTTTAAAAATGAGGCGTTACGTCGCGGGGCTTGAAGGTGAGGAGACGCTCGTTTTTTCACTTGCGGACGCGAACTCGGACGGCTCGGTAAACGCAAAAGACATACTTATCGCAAGGCGTATCATCGCCGGACTCGATTAAACAGAAAAAAGAAAACGGCTCTTACGAGCCGTTTTCTTTTTGTCTTAAAAACAGATCACTGTCTTTCGAAAGCGAGCGGAAGAGCAGCCGCGGGGAAAATCTCATCGTTGTCGCATTCCTTGACGGTGAGGTCGTCGCCCTTGAGTTCAACCGTTACAACGGTCTCGTCAAGTGTAAGCTTGCCTTCTTCGTAGGTGTACTTGCCGTTTACGGTCGTGTCGTCTGTTCCTTCTTCTTCGAGCATCTTTTCAGCTGCTTCTTCGATGCTGGAGACTCCCATCATGGAGAGATAATCGTCAACGGAACCGCCCATCATTTCAGCCATAGCGGGGATCATCGACTTGAAGAGGTCGGTCATAACGGACTTCATCTGTTCGGGATCGATGCTTCTCGTGTACGTGCCGTCCTCTCTGATCTCGAGCGTGAGGTCGACGGACTTGCCTTTGAGGTCGATGCCGAGAGCTTCGTACTGCTCAGCCGCGCCCTCTTCTTCAGCCATCATCTTGTCGAAGGAAATGTTTGCCTTCCATGTGCCGACGATGCCTTCGCCCTTAGCGCCGCAGGATGCGAGCACTACGAGTGCGGAGAGAACAACGACAGCCGCGAGAATTAAGGATAATGTCTTCTTCATTTTGTCTTTTCCTTTCTTAGTTAAAAAGAAGTTAAAAGAATTATAACATATTATTATAAAAATGTCAACCTTTATTGCGATTTATTCGCATTCGGAGAGGTTCCGCGACTTGTGACAGAACGATGGCGGCGAACATAATGACGCAGCCGACGGTCTCCCTCGCGGACGGTACGTCGTGAAGGATCAACGCGGCTGAAATGACGGCGAAGACTGACTCGGCGCACATCATAAGGGACGCGACCGTCGCCTCGCAGTATTTCTGTCCGACCGTCTGAAGGGTGTAGGCGACGCCGGTGGAGAGGACGCCCGCGTAGAGTATCGGGAGCCACGATGATACGATGTCGCCGACGACGGGCCGCTCTAAAATGAACATAAGAACGCACGAGACGGCGCCGGAGACCGCGAACTCAACGCAGGAGAGCTTTACGCCGTCGACGAGAGGCGCGTACTTCTCGACGAGAAGTATCTGTATCGCGAAAAGCGCGGCGCAGATCAGGGCGAGAAGGTCTCCGTGATTGATATTGAACGGCTCTGCGGGATCTATGCAGAGGAAATAGAGACCGACGGCGGCAAGCGCGATCGAGAGCCAGACCGCAAGAGGTATCTTCTTTTTGAAGAAGAGCCCTATCAGCGGGACGAAGAACATATAGAGCGCCGTTATGAAGGCGATCTTGCCCGGGGAAGTCTCGTAGAACGCGAACTGCTGGAAGTTGGACGCGGCGCAAAGCGCGAGCCCGAGCACAGAGCCGTAGACGAGCGCCTTTTTATTTCCTTTTTTGCGAAGCGTTTTTTCCTCCGGCGAAAGACGGCGCCCGGTCACGGCGTCGCGGATCAGAATGAATATGAAAAGAACGAGCGCGCCGATAAGAGTCCTCACGCCGTTGAACGTGAAGGCGTCGATCTTTTCTATTCCCGCGCTTTGCGCGACGAACGCCGACCCCCAAATGACAGAGGTGAAGAGAAGTATCAACGCACCTTTGAGCTGGGTTTTTGTTTTCATTATATAATATATACGCGATCTGTCAGATTATCATATCGTCGTCGTGAAAATCGCGAAGAAGTCCGCTTTCTTCGATACAATGGCGCGGACCCGCCACGACGTTCGATTTTCTGCCGTCGAGCGGAAGGGGCGTGCCCATCATCGTGTAAGCCTCGCCGCCCGCCTCCTCGAGGATCAGCATACCGGCGGCGAAATCCCAGAGGGAGAGGACTTCCTCAAAGAATAGCCCCGCTCTGCCGCAGGCTACGGTGCAGAAATCTATCTCCGCGGAGCCGCGCCGTCTGACGTCCATACATTTCGGGAATATGTATTTCAGTTTTTCAAACGTGCGCTCCGCCTTGTCGAGGTTGTACGGCGCCGTGCCGAACATGACGAGCGTGTGCTCGAGAGGCGCGTCGGTGACGTGTATCGGGCGGCCGTTGAGCGCAGCGCCGAGCCCTTTCGCCGCGCTGTAAAGCTCGTCGGCGTAAGGGTCGTATACCGCGGCGCAGGTCGGAACTCCGTTCATAAAGCAGCCGATGGAAATACAGCTCATATTCATATGGTTTGCGAAATTCGCCGTGCCGTCTATCGGGTCGATTATGAAGACGCACTCCGCCTTCAGGTCGTCCTGCTCGTCGTTCTCCTCGCAGAAGAAGGACGCCGAGGGGTATTTCGCCTTGAGAAGCGCGACCGCCGTCTCCTGGACCTTTATGTCGTAAGCGGTGACGAGGTTTCTGAAATCGGTCTTTTCCGCGGCGGCGACGTGTTCTTCCTTCGCCGAGCGTATTATTTTACCGCACTCGAGGGCGACTGATCTCATCGTCTCGAGGACTTCTTTTTTATCGTACAAATTATCACATCCTTTACCTGAAACAGTATATATTAAAAAATGAAGATTGTCAACAAAGGATGAGCAAGTTCGGTCTTTTATGTTGATTTTGCCGCTTTACAAAGGCAGAGCGCGGTGGTAAAATATCTGTAAATAACGGAGGTAATAAATGATCTGCAATTATCATACTCACACCTACCGCTGCCGCCACGCGGAAGGTACGGAGAGGGAATATATCGAAAGAGCTATCGCCGGCGGGATAAAGAAGATGGGCTTTTCCGACCACATACCGTTCGCGTTCCCCGACGGGCACGAGTCGGATTACAGAGTTCGCGTCGCCGAGGCGGAGGAATACGTCGCGACGGTGAGGGCGCTTAAAAAAGAGTACGCCGCGGATATAGAACTTCACGTCGGATTTGAATCGGAGTATTACCCGAAGTATTTCGACGAGATGTATGAAAACGCCGTGAAGTGGGGCGCGGAGTATCTTCTCCTCGGTCAGCACTTCACGAGGAGCGAGTGGCCGGACGGCTTTTATTCCGGCTGGCTTTGCGCTAATCCGGATGAGCTTCGCATATACTGCGACGAAGTCATAGAGGCTGTCGGCAGGGGAGTGTTCACTTATATCGCGCACCCGGATATTTTCAACTTCGTCGGCGACAGCGCGGTCTACGACGCCGAATACCGCAGGCTTTGCAAAGCGGCGAAGAGCGCCGGCGTCCCGCTCGAGATAAACCTGCTCGGCGTTCGCGGCTCGAGACATTATCCGAACGAAAAATTCTGGCGTATAGCGGGGGAGTGCGGCTGTACCGCGGTGCTGGGCTTCGACGCGCACACGGCGCCCGACGCGTACGACGCGGAGTCCATACCTAAGGCGCTGGCGCTCGCGGCGCGGTGCGGAGTTGAAGTCGTCGACGATTTTGAGCTGAAACGCATCGGCGTTTGAATTTTAGACTGACGGATTATTCATTTTTCGGCGGGCGAAAACGGTCGCTAAATTATATAATATAATAGTCGATTTGAATCAAAAAGCGTCAATTCCGTCGAAAATCATCAAAACAATGCTCTAAATCGGAGAAATTTCAAAAAAACACTTTACAAAACGAAAGTCTTGTGGTATAATGACCGTATTAATAAAGAAAAGTAATAAAGTTTTCAGTTTCAATCATTATTTATCAAAAATTTTTATCGTTGAAACACGGCAAACAAACCGTTTTCAAAATAAACAGAAAAATTTATTTAGGAGGTTTTTCTAAAATGAAGAAACTGTTTGCTCTTCTTCTGGTTGTCGTCATGGTTCTCGCTATGTTCGCGGCTTGCGGCAAGACAGAAGGAAACGACACAGAGTCTGCTACGGAATCCGGCAGCGAAACAACGCCGGCAGCTCCCGTGGTAGCAACAGATCCTTTTGCAGGAAAGACTCACGCTGAAATTTCCGACGCTCTTTATGAAGCGGTCCTCGGTGATTTCGACGCTCTTTATGCAGAAGCAAAAGAGGCTGATACCGTTGCTGAGAGATTTGTTCTCATGGCACAGGCAGAGGCTAAACTCCTTGAGTCCGGCGTTATGCTTCCGTCCACTTCCAAGGGCGGCAACTACGCTATCTCCAAGGTAGCTCCCTACACCGTCACTCCCGTTCTGTGGGGCAATGACTCCGACAGATACTACAAGGCTATCATCGTTGACGGCGAAAACGCCATCAAGGCAGCTGAGAGAGACGAGCTGAAGGCTCTTTGGGCAGAGCTCAAAGGAACAGGCACATACGAAGCTGAGGCTAAGAAGTACCTCGAAGGCAAGGGCTACAAGTTCGTTGACACATACGAACTCGGCTACACCTCCGACCCGCAGACGTGGGATGCGTTCAACACCTACAGAGCTGCTGACTCCGAAGCTATCGTAAACACCTACACAG